>NZ_OZ386212.1:1295572-1619465 GCF_977968315.1 Kushneria sp. EE4 | reverse complement strand
TGATCGAGCCTTGTGAGATCACGCTGGTAGCAGTCGATACCAACCACGTTGGCGTGACAAGAGCTGGCGTCACCACCGGCATGCGCCAGCAGGGCAGCGTCCTGATCGATCAGACACCAGTGCTGCGGCGATGGCAGACGAGGCGAGAGATAGCGCAGGTTGCTGCCACTGCCACAGCCAAGATCCACAAGCCTCAGGGGGCCCCGAGGCAAGTTTGATGCCAGCCAGTGTCGGCATGTCTCGATCGGCGACTGAAGATCGCGGGCACGATGATCGGCCGCCTCGCGCAGGGCAAGCCATGACGGACTGAAATCGCTGTGATCGGCCATGTCATCCTGCGGCCGTAATGGGGGCATGGCAATGTCTCCGGTCAGAATGCGGCGCTGGCGTGCAGGTGATCAAGACAGGCCAGAAAATGCTCGGCCGCCCCCGTCCAGTCATTGAGGCTCTCACGAGCCTTGATTGCGCCCAGGCGCAGGCTCTGATACTGCGCGCTGTCGTTAAACAGCAGGGTACGCAGGGCGTCACGCAGCGCCGACGCATCGTTCGGTGGAACGTGAACGCCGGCGCTGGCGGGCAGCGTGTCGGCCAGCGCGCCGCCGGTCGTCGTCACCACCGGCAGGCCATGGGCCAGCGCCTCGGTGATGACCATGCCGTAGCCTTCGTAGAAGGAGGGCAGGACGAACAGATCGCTTTGCTGCCAGTACGCCTCGAGCGCTTCCGGGGACTGCGCGCCGTGGATCGTCACGCGCCGTTCAAGCTGATGCTCGGTGATCAGGTCACGCAGTCTTTCGGTATAGCGCTCGTCACGGGTGTCATCCCCGATCAAATCGCAGTGCCAGTCGTGCGACTTGAGATCGGCGAGCGCCTCGAGCAGCAGGTGTTGGCCCTTGCGCGGAATGAGGGTAGCGATGCACAGCAGCCGCGGCGTGTCGTTGTCCGCCGGGGCCACCGGGACCGGCGTAATGCCGGGCTCGATCACGGTGATGCGTGACTCATCGATACCCAGCTCGATCAGGCGACGCCGGGTGAAAGCGCTGGTGACGATGATGCCGGCGGCGGACTGCAGTGCCCGGCACTCAAGCGCCAGCAGCGTGTCTCGCTGATCGTCCTCCAGTCCGGTTTCATCCCCCAGCGGGTGATGAATCAGCGCCACCAGCGTCAGGCGATGGGCGTGAACTGCCAGAACCTCTGGCATAGCGCTGGCGGCCAGGCCATCAACGATGACCAGGCTGCGATCGGTGCAGCCGCCCAGAGCCCGCTGCAGCGACTCGCGGGCGATATCGTCCGGCCACGGGAAACGCCCGTCCAGGCCGATGACCTCAACGACAATGCCGGTTTCGCGCAGCGCCTCGACGATGCGTCTGTCATAGATATAGCCGCCGGTCAGCTGATCCGGCCGGCCGGCGACGATCAGAGTCAGGCGGCGAACGGCGCTTTTTTGTGTCATAGCGACCCTTCGTAGCTTGCCCAGGCGATGTGGGATTCGTGCAGGGTGACGTTCAGTGCCGTCAGCCCCTTGCCGGTCTCGCCCAGCTGGTCGGCCTCGATCGAGGCGGCCATGCGATCAAAGATGACCCGGGCCATGAATTCGGTGGTGGTATTGCGCCCCTTGAACTCCTCGATTTCATCGAGGTTTTGCATGTTGATATCGCTCAAAACATCCGACAGTGTCTGGCTGGCCAGGCCGATATCGACGATCAGATCGTCCTGGTCGAGATCTGCACGCTTGAAAGTGACATCCACAATGTAGGTGGCGCCATGGAGCTTCTGAGCCGGACCGAAGATCTGGCCGTTGAAGCTGTGGGCGATCATGACGTGATCGCGAACGGTAAGGCTGTACATGGCGAAACTCCGAAAGGGAAATGAATCAGTGGCTGTAACGAATGCGATGGCACAGGGTGCCGGGTTCGGTGGTCACGCGCGCCATGGTCTCCGGCAGTGTTTCAAAATCACTTTCTGCGTCGATCAGCGCATCAAGGCGTGCATCTTCAAGCAGCGACAGCGCCTGGGCCATGCGCTCGGCGTGGGTGCGCCGCGCCGAGCGGGAAGGGGAGACGGTGCCGACCTGACTTGCCCGCAGTGTCAATCGGCGGGAGTGAAACGCCTCGCCCAGCGGCAGACTGACCGACTGAGCGCCAAACCAGCTCATCTCGATAATGGTCGCCTCCTGCCCGGCAAGGGTCAGCGCCTGTTGAAGCCCGGCCTGGCTGCCGCTGGCATGAATGACCAGATCACACTCCGACTGCGCCCGTGATGGCGTCGAGAACCCAACATCCAGTGACCGGGCGAGCGTCTCGCGCGACTCGTTGATATCGATCAGCTCGACCCGAGTGCCCGGAATGTTGCGGCAAAGCCAGGCGATCAGCGTGCCGACAACGCCGGCGCCGATGACGGCAATGCGATCACCGATGCGCGGGGCGGCGTCCCAGAGGCCGTTAAGCGCCGTTTCCATGTTGGCGGCCAGCACGGCGCGTTCGGGCGGCAGCGTGTCAGGCAGGGGGATGACCATGGCCACCGGCACGACAAAGCGGTCCTGATGGGGATGCAGGCAGAACACGTGACGACCCTTGAGCGCCTCCGGGCCTTCTTCCACGATGCCCACGCTTGAATAGCCGTATTTGACCGGGGCGGGAAAATCGCCCTCCTGAAAGGGCGCTTGCATGCGCGCGTATTCGCTTTCGGGAATTCTGGCGTGGAACACCAGCGTTTCGGTGCCTCGACTGATGGCGCTGTAGCAGGTGCGGACCCTGACCTCGTCGACGCCGGGAAGCGTCAGCTGCTGTGTTCGAATGGCGCCCTGTCCGGGGGCTTCAACCCAGAAGGCGCGAGCGGTGTTGTCCGAACTCATTGATGACCCTGTGCGTTGTTGAAAGGACACCGTAGCGTTAAAAGGGCGTCCGGCAGTATAGACACTGTTGATGGATTCGCCGCGTCGTACAAGCGGTGAGCCAGTCTGCACCAGAGTCACTTGTCGCGTCACAAAGCGTGACGCAACGCTATATTGATAACATGGTTTGTCATGGCGGTAACCGGTTTCCCTGCGCCATGATGACATGCTAATGAAGATTTCATGTCCTTTTCGAGACCGCATCTCACAAACGGCAGGGACAAAGGAATTGGCTGACGGTGATGGAGGTCCTGACATGAGTGAACAACGCATTGCCGTACGCCGATTGACGTGGCCCGCCTTTGGCGTGCTCACGGAGCTTTTGGCCGGGCTGGTCGGTTTGATGCTGCTGGCAACCGTGCTGCGCCTCATGTATCCGGCGCCAGTATCACTCTATCCTGTTGCCGGCGGCGTCTATCTGGTGCTGGTGGTCGCCATGATGTGTGCCTGGCCCTCGGGTCGGCGCTATCTTGGCTGGGCCAATCGCGTCACGCTGGTGCGGGCGGTGCTGATCGCGCTGCTCACGGCCATGCTGCCGCTGCCGGATTTTATCAACGAGCACCATCTGCTGGTGTTTGCCATGGCCCTGACGGCACTGGCACTGGATGGCGTTGATGGCTGGGTTGCGCGTCGCACCCATACCGAGAGTCGTTTCGGCGCGCGCCTGGACATGGAACTTGATGCCTTTTTCATATTGATGCTGTGTCTGATGCTGGTCATCCAGGGCAAGGCCGGTGTCTGGATCATGGTCATCGGTGCCATGCGCTATCTGTTTGTGATCGCGAGCTGGCGCTGGTCCTGGCTTGGCGCCGAGCTGCCGGTCAGCTACCGTCGAAAAACCTTTTGTGTCTGGCAGGTCGCCACTTTGATGACCTGCCTGCTGCCCTGGGTGGCCCCGCCCTGGTCGAACCTTTTGCTGGCGCTGGCCCTGATACTTCTGGCGTTTTCCTTTGTCATGGATATCGGTCACCTTTACAGGCGTGCATCAGCTCGGCACTGAATGTCCGGTGGTCGCCGCCGATAAGCTGTTTGATTGGTCATTACCTTCATGAAACCCTTTGATGAGTATCCGTATGGCCCGTGATCCCTTTGTACTGGCCGGGGAAACAGTGCTTCCCGGTCAGCGCCGCCAGATTGATGTGCCTGTCGCGCGCCTTTATACCCACACGCCGCTCAATATTCCGGTCGAAGTTGTCCATGGTCGCCGGGACGGCCCCGTCATGCTGGTGTGCGGTGCCATTCATGGCGATGAGATCAACGGGGTGGAAATCGTTCGGCGGGTGCTCAAGACGCGCTCGCTGGCGCGGCTGCGCGGCACCCTGATTGCCGTGCCGATCGTCAACGTGTTTGGTTTTGTACAGCACAGTCGCTATCTGCCGGATCGTCGGGATCTGAACCGCTGCTTTCCGGGCAGTGATGCCGGGTCGCTGGGGTCACGTATCGCGGCGCTTTTTCGTGAGCAGGTGGTGGATCTGGCCACGCATATTCTGGATCTGCATACGGGCGCCATTCATCGCACCAATCTGCCGCAGATCCGCGCCCAGCTCGAGCGTAACGAGCAGACCCGTGCCATGGCGGATGCCTTTGGCGCACCGGTGATTCTCAACGCCGAACTGCGCGGTGGCAGTCTGCGCGAGTACGCCGAGCGCCGTGGTATTCCGGTATTAACCTACGAGGCGGGCGAGGCGCTGCGCTTTGACGACTGGGCCATCAGTGCCGGCGTGCGCGGCGTGCTGCGGGTCATGCGTCTTCTGGATATGCTGCCGGTCGGCCGCGGCAGCAAGGTACCGGCCTCCGAGGTGGCACGCAGTTCGAGCTGGGCGCGTGCGCCCATCGATGGTGTGCTGCGCCCGCGCGTTCGACTGGGGGCGCGAGTGGTCAAGGGCGAACGGCTGGGAATCGTGGCCGGCCCCTTCGGCAACGAGGAAGGCGATGTGCTGGCGTCAAGCGATGGCATTGTGATCGGCATGAGCAACCTGCCGCTGGTCAACGAGGGCGAGGCGGTTTTTCATATTGCCCGCTTTCACGAACTTGAGGACGCCGAGCAGGCGGTGGAAGCCTGGCAGGCGCGCGTCGAATAACGCCCTGACACCGGGGCGTCAGGGCATGGCGCTTCACCGGTGTCAGACCGCGCCCGGGATGGGCGCATCCATCGAGACCAGTCCTTCACTCCAGAGTGTCTGCCACAGGGCGCTGGGAATGGTTGTCGTCATCAGGGCCTGATTTTCGGCAATGCGCTCCGGCCGGGTGGTGCCCGGAATCACTGAGGCGACAGCACGTGGCGCGGCGCTGAACTGAAGGGCCACGGCGCGGATATCGACCCCGAAGCGTTCGCAGATATCACGAAGGCGTCGGGTACGCTCGCGTACCTCATTAGAGGCCTGTTTGTAGTCGTAATGGTCACCACCGGCCAGAATGCCCGAGTTGTAGGCACCGCCGATCACCAGACGGGTGCCGCGACGCTCGCACTCCGGCAGCAGAGTTTCCAGTGCACCCTCATGATCGAGCAGCGAATAGCGTCCGGCGAGCAAAAAGCCGTCGGGGTCGGCCCTTTCAAGTGCGCGCGTGCAGGCCGCCACGCGGTTGACGCCCAGCCCCCAGGCGCGAATCACGCCTTCCTCACGCAGTCGGGTCAGGGCGCGTGCGGCACCGTTCATGGCCTGATCGTGGACCGCTTCCCACTGCTCGCCGTGGGCATCAAAGGCGCAGTCGTGAATCCAGGCGATATCGATGCGGTCCATGTTCAAACGCTCAAGACTGTCTTCAATCGAGCGCAGGGTCGCGGACTCCGAGTAGTCGTAAGCCACCCTGTTGGCGCGGCCGTTGGCAAAGATGCCCTGTTTTTGCTCCGGTTCGTCACGGATCAGGCGTCCCACCTTGGTGGACACCACGTAAGTCCCGCGGGGTTCGTCGGCAAGGGCTTCCCCCAGGCGCATTTCCGATAGTCCCGCGCCGTACTGCGGCGCCGTATCGAAATAGCGGATACCGGCGTCCCACGCGGTGCGCAGTGTCTCGATGGCACGCGTGTCCGGCACTTCCTCAAACATGTTGCCCAGAGGCGCCGTGCCCAGCCCCATTTTTCCTGGCAGTTCAAAACGCATGGTGCCTCCCTGGCGGTGATGATGTGTTCGGGGTCAACCCGGTGAGTGCGTCAAGTATGGCCAGGGTGGCTGAAACGACAACCCGGGGTATACTGTTCAACCGGCTCGACGCCACATCGAGTCGGTTAAAAGGAGGCAGTATCGCCAAAGGAGCGGGTCAGCCGGGCATGTGTGTCGGCAGTTCTCGTTCGGCGTCGATATCGTTGACCAGGGCGAGCGCCTGGTCGAAGACGTCGATTCCGGCATCGGGACGATGAGCCGTTTCGGAGAGGTAGCGACGAAAACGGCGCCCACCCCGGCAGCCGGTAAAAAGTCCGAGAAGATGGCGCGTGATGTGGTTGAGACGCACGCCCGCCTCAAGACGCGAGACCAGATAGGGCCGAAAGGCCTGCATGGCCTCATGACGGGTCGGGGGCGTTGTGCTTTCGCCAAAGATGTTGCGGTCGACATGGGCCAGCAAAAACGGGTTGTGATAGGCCTCGCGGCCGACCATGACGCTGTCGACATGCGCAAGCTCGCGCTGACAGTCCTCAATGCTTTTCAGGCCGCCGTTGATGCCGATATGCAGTTCGGGATGGGCGGCCTTGAGACGATGCACGCGTGGATAGTTCAGCGGCGGCACGTCGCGATTTTGTTTGGGGGAGAGCCCTTCGAGCCAGGCCTTGCGGGCATGGACGGTAAAGGTCGAGCAGCCGGCGGCGGCCACGGTGTCGATAAAGCGCGCGAGATCCGCGTCCTCGTCCTGATCGTCGATGCCGATACGACACTTGACCGTGACCGGAATCGAGACCGCTGCCTGCATGGCCGTCACGCAGCGCGCCACCAGTTCGGGATGGCCCATCAAACAGGCGCCGATCATGTTGTTTTGCACGCGATCGCTCGGGCAGCCCACGTTCAGATTGACCTCCTGATAGCCCCAGCTTTCAGCAAGAGCGGCGCATTCGGCCAGCGCCGCCGGGTCGCTGCCGCCCAGCTGCAGCGCCAGCGGGTATTCCCGTTCGTCATGGCCGAGAAAGCGCTCACGCGGGGTGCCGTGCAGGATGGCACCGGTTGTGACCATTTCGGTATACAAAAGAGCGCGTTTGGTCAGGGTGCGTGCGAACGCGCGCTGATCGCGCGGCGTCCAGTCCATCATGGGGGCAATGGAAAATCGACGCGCGGCGTCGGCGGCGTGAATCGGGGTGCTGGCGGGCATGGCAGATGTTTTCCGGCTTACGAAGCGGTCCTGAAAAAGAGCGTCATTTTCTCACAATGGCGGCCACACGCCCAATCAGGACGACGGCGTCTCATCGGAAATGGCGTCCTGTATCCGGCGACACCACTGAACGCCGTGTTGTCGCAGCAGCGCCTGGTTGCGCTCGGGAATGCGCTCTGGATGGGGAAAGCGTTCCAGCGCAGCTTCGAGACTGGTTTCGCGCAGCAGATGGAAAAGCGGGCAGGGAGAGCGATTGGTGTAATCGGCGGCGTCTTCCTGACCGGGCATTGCCTGGCTGTCGCCAAACAGGTAGTCGGGATGAAAGCTTGCCAGCTGATAGAAGCCTTCGTAGCCCTCGCTGATCATGAGCCGTTCGGCCATGTCGAGCTTGTCCAGAAAGGTGAAGAAGTCCTCGGCGCCGGGTGTGAGTACCAATAGGGTGGTTTCGGTGTCCGGGTGGCGGTCAAGATGCTCGCACTCCTCGATGACGGCCATGAGCAAAGCGGCATCGTCTGCAGCATCAAGCTGGCGATAGCGGATGCGGTTGCGCTCGAACTCGGCGGCAGCGAACGGGCACAGATCCTGCGCCATGACCCAGTCCCTGACCCAGCGTCGGGTGGCCTCCAATGGTTGTGTCGTCACGATAGGCTCTTTGTTGAAAAGGAAAGGGGCCGACAGTGTGTCGACCCCAAAACGATATCTTACCCTTGAGCCGCGCGATGTACAGCGCTGAAACGGTATTGCCGACGGCCGACGATGGCGCTACTGCGCCTGGCCTTCCAGCGTGATGGGCATGCGGTCATCGGCAGTTTCCGCCTCGGAGCCCATCATTTCGTCATGCGCGACGCTGTGTCTGAAATAAACCGAGACACCGTCCATGCCGCCGATATCGCGCAGCAGGGTCTTGGCCGCATTAAGGGATTGCGGCGTTAAAATCGTGCCGTCTTCGTTAAGCAGTGTGTCGGTCTCGCCCCCGGTGGTGATGCGCACGGTAAAGATATCGCCTTCCATTGATTCAATGACGATTTCATCAATCCGGCCTGCATGTGCTTTTTCAGTCAGTTCGTTGAGTTTCATCTGCCTCTCCATGGCCTGCGTAATCAATGACCCTGCTCAGGATAGTCCGTCTGTTTCAAAACCCCCGTATCTGCAGGGTTAAAATTGTCATGAGGCGTTGAGGTGCCATACCGCTCTCTACTGGCAGGCGCTATGATCGATGCATTGCGCATGATATTTCGGAGAGCCATCGATGAGTGACAAGAGTCCGCCGCTGGAAGATCTCAAGGGCAAGATCAAGGAAGCGTGGGGAACGCTTGGCGGTGATGAAGCGCTCAGCGACGAAGGCGAAATCCAGCAGCTTGCCGCCAGACTCGAAAAGGAGCAGGGGCTCTCTTCCGAGGAGGCCCTGCGCCAGGCTGAAAAGACCCTTCATGGCGAGCGCCGATAGCGCCCTTGATTGCCCGGGACCCTAGAGTCTGTGAAGCTCATCGTTGTGCTCGGTGTCCAGTGACTGAAAGCTGTCATCGACCAGCTGCAGCGTGGCGTTGTCTTCCATCAACAGGTAGACGGGTTCGTGCTCTTCGTCGCCGCGAGCGGGGTGGAGCACATAGACCGTGCCGCCACCGGGGACGGCGTTGCCGCTGAGGACCTTCCAGTTTCCCTTGCGCTTTTGTGTCTGCCCGTCATCGGGACCGCCGCGCGGGGTCTCGGTCAGGTTGTAGACGCCGCCGGCACTGTCGGTACTGAAGTTCAGCGCCAGTTCGGTATCCACGCCGTCACAGTTGGCACACGGCAGAGAGCCGCCATAGATCTGATTGGTGCCGGAACTGCGCTGTGAAGAGCTGGTGGTGGCGTTGTCATGCCCCTGATCACAACCACTTACCACGATGGCCAGTAGCGCCCCCGTCAGCGCCAGTGCGCTAAAACGTGTCAATGTCGTGCTCCTCGCTGTCCTTTAATGGTCTGCCTTGACAAGGGCGCGCAGCACCCTGTCTCCCCAGTCATGAAGCCTAAACGATCCGCTTTGTCCTGTCTCTTGTGACACGCCGCCACCCTGTCAGCAAGCTGCATGATTTATGCCATACCGCGACCATGGTCCAGGGGCTATTGTCGTTCGTGTCATTGAAGGCGAAAATTACCTGGCTTTAACTTAATTCAAATATGACATTGTAAAGGGATCGGGCATGAAAAAGGGATGGTGTTGCACGCTGGCGCTCATGGGCATGGGAGTGGCGTCACAGGGCTGGGCAGCAGGTGCCTTCGACCCCAATGGCGACTACATGTTCGGTGACTGGGGCGGAGCGCGTTCCGATCTGGCCGATCAGGGCGTCGCCTTTCAGCTTGAGCACATCTCCGAGATGGCCTATTCCGTCGACGGAGGCTTTCGTGACAAGCACACCGGCCGCTACGCCGATCAGTGGACGGCCGGTGCCAACGTTGATCTTGATCGCCTGCTCGGCATTCCCGATGCGCGATTCCAGTTCACGCTGACCAACCGTAACGGCGAAAGCCTGACCAATGATGTCATCAACAATCCCAACGGGGTCGGCGCCTCTTCCACTCAGGAAGTGTATGGGCGCGGCAGTGTCACCCGTATCACTCAGCTGTGGTACGGCCAGTCCTACATGGACGACACCTTCGAAATCAAGGCAGGGCGTGTGCCGGTCGGCGATGACTTTGCCGTCTACGACAGCAACTTTCAAAATCTTTATCTCGGCAGCGGCGAGCCCGGTAACCAGAACGGCGGCATCTGGTACAACTGGCCGATTTCGCAGTGGGCGCTGGTCGGCAAATGGAATATCACCGATGAGCAGTATGCCCAGATCGGCTTTTTCAATCTCAACGAATCCAACCTCGATCGCGATCACGGCCTGGATCTGAAACACAGCGGCACCAGCGGCACCCTGATCCCGGTGGAGTACGGGTTTGAGCCGGACCAGGGGATCAACGGGCTGCCGGGCCAGTATCGGCTGGGGTATTACTACAGCAGCGCCGATGCCGATGACTTTTCCTCGCGTGATAGCGCCTCGGATGCCGAGAAGAGCCACCGCTACGGGCTCTACTATGTCATCAACCAGCAGGTAACCCGTCATGACGACGATCGCGACCGGGGTCTGAGCGTATTCAGCATGGGCACCTGGAACGATGGCGATACGGCCACCTTTGATCGCTATCTATCGGCCGGCGTGACCTATACCGGTCCGTTCGACGGTCGCGAGCAGGACGAGATCGGCTTCGGTCTGGCCTATGCCCACGTCAACGATGACTACAACGCCTGGTCTCGTTCAGGCAACGCAGCACTTGTCGGCGGGTCTTCGGCACCAAACTATGTGCCGCGACAGGGGGAAGAGTATAACGCGGAGCTGTATTACTCCCTGCAGGCCACGCCGTGGCTGGCCTTTCGTCCTAACCTGCAGCACGTGCGCCATCCCGGCGCGGACAGCGATATCGACAGCGCCTGGGTAGCCGGCCTTTCGGTTCTGGCAACCTTCTAGCCTGCCGGGGCGCTACTGCGGTGGCGCCCTGCGTATGCGCGGTGGTTGAGGTGGCCACTCTTCAACGTCTGATCCATGTTCGATCAGTGGCACAATCTCGTGAAGCTGCGCCGGAATATGGCGCAGCCCGCATTCCCAGACCACTACGGCACGCCAGCCCAGCGCATTGAGCTGTTCGAGCTGTCGGCGGTCACGCGCGACATTGCCCGCCAGTTTTTCCTGCCAGAAGGTCTTGCGCGTTGCCGGTGACGTGGCATAGAAGCAGTCGTCGTGACGATGCCAGAAACAACCATGAACAAAGACAACGCACCGATAGCGAGGCAGGGTCAGATCCGGCGTGCCCGGCAGGTCGCGTCGGTGTAGACGAAACCGATAGCCGCAGGCATGTAGATAGCGTCTGACCAGCAGCTCGGGCTGGGTGTTTTTGCCCTGAATGCCCGCCATCATGCGTGAGCGCGTTGCTGCATCGACCACATCGACCAAGGTCATGACCTCCCGTTTCGCCAGTATCGAGGCGTTTAGTGTAGGAGATCATGCCTGAGTCAGGGCGTTAGAAATTCATGACTTTCATCGGCCAGATGGCCGGAATGCAGGCGTGAAAAACGATGTCGTCGCCGTGTGTTCTCTCTTCAGGGTTGCCGCTGTCGCTGTCGTCAAAAATATCCAGAATCATGTTGAAATCCTGCTCGACTCTTTTAATCATCAAGCGTGTATTTTTCTCGACAAGGTAAAGGCCGTTGCCCTCGAAACAGGCACATTTTCTCGCCAGTATCAGGGTGCCCTGAGGGCAGAAATCAAAGTGCCCGGGATGCTGAGGGGTCAGTAAATAGTCATTTTTTTTGATCAGTTCATGGTCGATAAAACCCATGGGAAAACGCGAAATTGGTACGGCATTGATACCGACCGTTTCGGGTGATGTTGTCAGTGGATAGAGGGGAAGCGACAGCAGCATTGCTCGACCATTGCCGGAAGCCTCCCGGGCATTGCCCAGAAGATGATCGATGCTGCAGCGCAGCGCCTTTGCCAGTGGCTCCAGACGCGAATGTCCAACACGCTTGATGGTGCCATTTTCCCAGTAGGAAATGGTGACATCTGAAACGCCTACGCGACGGGCCAGCTCAGCCTTGCTTAGTCCACACTGTTCTCGCAATTTACGAATGCGCTCGCCCAACTCGTTCATGCGTGGCCTCACATGTCTCATGAGCGGGCCAGCATAGCGAGCTGGATGTTAAGTATGTTTAGTAGTTTGTCACTATTTGAACGCAATGGTGGCCACAAAATCTGGTTTTTTAGTATTAATCCATTTATTCGTAAATAACGAAAAGGACAGCAGCATTTATTCGAAGTTGCATCAGGAAAAACTGATGCCTGTTAGTGGCTCAGCCAGCCGGCCAACAAGGGAAGGACGATGGCACTCAAGGCGCCATTAAGCGCCATGGCAAGACTGGCAAAGGCGCCGGTTTGCATGTCGATACCGAAACCGCGGGCCGTGCCAAGGCCGTGACCATTAAGGCCGAGCGCCAGGCCGACCACACGCGGGTCCTGACAGCGCAGCACCTGTGCCAGCAGCGGAATGGTGGAGGCCGCCAGAATGCCGGTCACCGTGACAATACCGGCGGTCAGGCCCGGATAGCCGCCCAGTCCTTCGGAGACGCCAATGGCAATGGGCGTTGTAATGGATTTGGGGGCCAGCGAGGCAAGGATGGCGGGAGGCAGTCCCAGCGCCCAGGCAATGGTGAGTGTTGCCGCACAGGCGGTGATCGACCCGACCACCAGACTCACCGTAATGGGAATCAGCAGCCGCTTGATGTGTTGAAACTGCTCATAAAGGGGAATGGCCAGCCCGACCGTGGCCGGTCCCAGCAGCAGCGTCAACCAGTGGGCGTCCAGATAATAGGTCTCGTAGTCCACCGGCAGTACCGCAATGAACAGCGCCAGCATTAGACTGCCGGTCAGCATCGGCGGGGCCCAGCTCGGGCAGCGCATCAATCTGTAAAGGGACAGGGCCAGCATGTAGGCGGCCAGGGTCATCACGACCGCCAGTGCCGGCGTGGCCATCATGTCGCGGGCAAGCGTTTGAAGTGTCATGAGGGGCCTGTCGCATCATCCCGACGCTGCTGCCAGCGCACCATTGCCTGCATCGTCACAAGAGTTACCACGCTGCTGATCAGCGTCCCCGCCACGATGGCAATCAATAGCCTGAGCCAGTTATCGGTCAGGGTCGTCCCCAGAAAGAAAAGACCCGCTGCGCTGGGCAGAATCAGCAGGGTGAAATAGTGGATCAGATGGCTGGCGGCGGTACCCATCGAGCGCGACGAGCGCTGTCGCATGATCAGCACCATAAAAAGCAGCAGCATGCCCAGCACACTGCCCGCCACCGGCAGCGCCAGCGTCGTCTGCAAAAGATTGCCGATGACCAGAAAGATCATCAGCCACATGAATCCCTTTAACATCACGGTCTCTGGAATGGGCAGATCGGTATCCCGGCCAGCGGCAGACGGGGTCGGGCTTCAGCTCATGATAAGCTAATGATATAAGGGAGTGCAGTGACAAAACGTGAATGCTTTCCGACACTGGCTTGCCTGTCACACTGAGACTGACGATTTCTTGTTCATCCTTTTATCGGAGGCAATGGTTCATGGCAAAACGCATTGAATTTACAGAAACCGGCGGGGCGGAAGTGCTCAAAATGCGTGAGTTCGAGCCCGACAGTCTCGGACCACGAGACGTCAGGGTGACCAACTGGGCCATTGGTCTCAACTTCATCGATATTTATGTCCGCACCGGTCTTTATCCGGTGGCGGAACTGCCCTCGGGGCTGGGGACAGAAGGTGCAGGGGTGATCGAGGCGGTCGGTGAGGAGGTCACCGATTTCAGGGAAGGCGATCGCGTGGCCTATGCCACCGGCCCGCTGGGTGCCTATTCCACGCACCACACCCTGCCGGCCGAGAAGGTGGTGCTGCTGCCGGACAGTATCGGTTTCGATCAGGCCGCAGCGGCCATGTTGAAGGGGCTGACCGTGCAGTATCTGCTGCGTCAGGTTTATTCGATCAAAAGCGGCGATACCTTTCTTTTCCATGCTGCCGCCGGTGGGGTGGGATTGATCGCCTGTCAGTGGGCCAAAAGCCTGGGGGCACGCTTGATCGGCACGGTATCCACCCCGGAAAAGGCCGAGCTTGCCCGTAAAAACGGTGCCTGGGCGACCATCAATTACAGCGAAGAGAACGTGGTCGAGCGCGTTCGCGAGCTGACCGACGGGCAGATGTGTCCGGTGGTCTATGACTCGGTGGGCCGGGATACATGGGAGATGTCGCTGGACTGTCTGGCGCCGCGCGGGCTGATGGTGAGTTTTGGCAATGCATCCGGCCCGGTCGAAGGGGTGAATCTGGCCACGCTGAACAAGAAGGGGTCACTGTTTGTGACGCGCCCGAGCCTTGCCGGCTACGCCGATACTCGCGAGCGGCTGGAAGCCATGAGTCAGGAGCTTTTCCAGGTCATGGGCAACGACAGCGTGCACGTCAACATTGGCTGTCGTTTCCGGCTCGATGAGGCCGGCGAGGCGCAGGACAATCTGGCTTCACGTCGAACCTCGGGCTCGACCATCCTGATCCCCTGAACGCAAAGCCCCTGCGCTGTCGATGTCTGAACAAGCATGCGACAGCGCAGGCCCGCCTACCATTCGATGGGCGTGTCGTTCCAGTCATAAAACGCGCCGCTGTCGTCAGGGGTGCGCTGGCTGATGACCGCCAGCAGCCGCTCGGCCACAAACGCCGGCGTAAACAGCTTGCCTTTTGGCACTCGGGCCTGAAAGGGCCGGGACAGCTCGGTATCTGTCGTGCCCGGATGCAGGCACAGCAGGATGGCCTGTGGATTGCGCCGCTTGAACTCGATTGATGCCGTTTTCATCAGCATGTTGAGCGCTGCCTTGCTGGCGCGGTAGGCGTACCAGCCGCCCAGATCGTTGTCTTTGATGGAACCTACCCGCGCCGAAAGTGTGGCGATGATGGCCGGATGGCGCGTCAGGCGATCCGTCAGGGTGCTGATCAGCATGGCGGCCGTGGCGGCGTTGACGTGAAAGGCGTGATTCAGGGCATCAAAGGAAAGTCTTTCAAGGCGTTTTTCGGGGGCAATGACGGTCGACTGATCGCTCTGACCGTCGTGCAGAACGCCAATGGTATTGAACAGCAGATGGACCGGCGTTTGATGCAGGTAGTCGCTGAGCGTTGCCAGCCCCTGTTCAGTGGTGACATCGGCGTCGACGATGTCCAGTCGGTCGATATCGAGCCGGTCATCCTGCTCAAGGCGCTCGCGGTGACGAGTAACCGAAACGATTCGTCCGGCGCGAGGGTCCCGGGACAGTTCTGCCAGCAGGGCGCGACCGATACCGCCGCCACCGGTGATGACGGCCGTATAGTGATCGGGAAGATGCTCAAGCATGTCATGGCTCGCCTGGTTGATAAGAAACGAGTGAAGGTTTCCTCAAGCGTAGCGGACCCTGAGGCGTCAGGCCGGGCGCATGAGACCGGCAAGCTCCGGGTCAATGCGTTGGTAAAGCGTGGCCAGTCGGCTGTCGGGGTCTGCCAGAAGTCGCTCGGGGGTGTCGTGTTCGACCAGAGACCCTTCATCGAGCATGGCGATTCGATCAAACTGCTCAAGCTGAGTCAGCCGATGCGTAATCACAATCAGCGTGCGCCCCTGACACCTTTTGCGAATTGTGTCCCACACCCGCTGCTCGGTGGCTTCATCCAGCCCTTCGGTGGGCTCATCGAGCAACACGATCGGCGCCTGGCGCAGCAGGGCGCGGGCGATGCCAAAGCGTCTTAGCTGCCCGCCTGACAGGGAGCTGCCGCGCTCGTCCGGAAAACCTGCCAGGCCGTCAGGCTGATGCGCCAGCCAGCCGTCCAGACCCAGAGCCTTGAGTACGGCCATGATTTCATCCTCCTCGATGGCCCGGCCCATGGTCAGGTTATCGCGATAGCTTGCCGTAAAGAGATGGGTCTCCTGCTGAGCCACGGAAAATTGAGCGCGCAGGGTAGCCTCATCCAGCCGGTTCAGGGGCGCGCCGCCCAGCGTAATAGCGCCTTCGTCCGGCGAGACGAACCGGACCAGGCTGTTGAAAAGCGTGGTCTTGCCGCTGCCGGAGGGGCCCAGGATCAAAAGGTGCTCGCCTTCTTCCACGTCCAGACTGAGCGAGGTGAGGGCGGCCACGCTGCCATCAAGGCGAACGCTTAAACGCTCGAGGCACAGACGGGCGCCCTCGGGCATCTGCTGTTCGCTCCTGTCGGGAAAATCGGTTTCCGGTACGCGTGAGCGAACGTCATCAAGTCGGGCTGCCGCGCGCTGAATGCGGCCCAGATGCTGCCAGGCCTGGGGGAGCAGGGCGATCGCTTCAAAAGCGCCCATGACGGCAAGGCCCATGAGCGCCACCAGAGTGGCATTCATGCCGTGCTGGGTGACCGCCCAGCTCGCCATGCCCAGCACGCCGGTCAGCGTCAAACCCAGCAGTGTCTGCGACAGCAGCTGCGAGCTGCCCCACTGACGCGCGAGCCGATACTCATGCTGGTCCCGGGCGTGTTCGCCCTTGATGAGGTGATCGACCTCGCCCTGCCAGCGGTTATAGATCATCAGCTCCGACAGGCCGTTGAGGCGCTCCAGCAGCCGGGCGCGCAGGCGGGTATTGTCCTGCTGCCAGGCGTCCGAGTGCGCCCAACCGGCACGCCAGGCAAGCCAGGGGCCCAGAAGCCCCGAGATCAGCAGAGCCAGTGCGGCAAACATCCCAATAGCCGGGGCGAACACACCGATGACCACACCACACACCACGATACCCAGAAGCGCCACGATAGAGGGGGCCAGTACGCGTAAATAGAGGCCGTCGAGCGCGTCGATATCGGTGGTCATGCGCGTCATGAGCTCGCTCTCGCCGTGTCGCTGGAGCTGAGCGGGGGAGAGCGGCTCCAGGCGTTCATAGACGTGGCGCCGCAGCTTTGAGAGCAGACGAAAGGTCGCATCGTGGGTGACCAGTCGCTCGGCGTAGCGGGTGCCGGTACGCGACAGGGCAAAAAAGCGCACGCCGGCCGAGGGCAGCAGGTAGTTGAAGGCATGAGCCGTGGCAACGCTCAGGCCGGCCAGCGCCGAGGCGGACAAGAACCAGCCCGACAGGGCCATCAGACCGATGCTGGACGCCAGTGCCATCAGCTGCAGCGCGATGCCCAGACCCAGCAGCCAGGCCCAGGGCGTCATGAGGCGCAGATAGGGTAGAAGCTGTCTAAACATCGCGCGTCTCCGAAAGATCGAGCGTGGTCGGGCGCGTCAGGGGCCCACCCGGGGCGCGCAGGGCCTCGAGGGTGTCCAGTGCCTGGACTCGTCCCTGATCCAGCATCAGCACGCGGTCGGCCAGCGCCAGAAGTTCCATGCGATGGGTCAAAAGGACCACTGTCCGGCCCTTGCAAAGGCGTCCCAGCGCTTCCATGACCAGTCGCTCGCTGGCCTGGTCCAGGCTGGCGGTCGGCTCGTCAAGCAATATCAGGCGGGCATCGCGCAAGAAGGCACGTGCCAGCGCAATGCGTCGCGCCTGGCCGCCGGACACGGCCCGACCGCCTTCTCCCAGTCGGGTGTCAAGTCCGTCGGGCAGTCCGGCAAGCCAGTCCTTGAGGGCCGCCTGCTCCAGCGCCTCAAACAGGGCCGAATCATCTGCCTGCGCGTTGGCCAGTCGCAGATTGTCGGCAAGCGTGCCGGCCACGATCACGGCCGACTGACCCACCCAGGCGATCTGATGCTGCCAGTCATCGAGGCGGATATCGGTCAGCGCGCGCGGCAGCTGATGGCCACCCGTGACGTGAAACGTTCCGGCTTCCGGGTGCATGAACCCCATCAATACGTTAAGCAGGGTAGATTTACCGGCACCGCTTGCGCCGATGACGGCCAGCAGTTCGTTGGCGTGGATGTCGAGTGTGATCTGATCAAGGGCAGGCGACGATTGACCGGCGTAGCGTGCCGTCAAACCTTCAAGCGAGAGTTCGAGACTGCCCCCGGGGCGCCACGCTGGCTGGTCGGTATCGCGTTCGAATACGCGTCGCTCGAGAATGGGCATCAGATCCTCGGCGGCGGCTTCGGCTTCGGCTTTGGCATGATAGTGAACGCCCAGGTCGCGCAGGGGCTGATAGAACTCGGGGGCCAGAATCAGGATGAAAAGACCGATAAAGAGGTTGATGCCGTGGTCGTACATGCCGAAATCAAAGTGACCGAGATAGACAAAACCCAGATAGAGCGCCAGAAGGGCAATCGATACGGCGGCGAAAAATTCCAGTACGGTCGAGGAAAGAAAGGCCAGCCGCAGAACACGCATGGTGCGGCGTCGAAAGCCTTCGGAGGTGGCGTGGACTTCGCTGGCCTGACGCTTGCTGACACCGAAAAGCTTGAGCGTGGAAAGCCCCTGTAGCGTATCCAGAAAGTGTCGGCTCATGCGGCCCATTTCCAGAAACTGGTCTTCCTGACGCTTTTTGGCACCGATGCCGACCATTGCCATGTTCAGTGGAATCAAGGGGCCGGTGGCGATCAGGATCAGGGCCGCTGCCCAGCTCAGGGGCACAACGGCAATCACGATGATCAACGGGATGATGGCGCACAGCAGCATCTGGGGGCGGTAGTCGGCATAAAAGCCCTGCAGGGCATCGACCTGGTCCCAGACGCGATTGCTTAAGGTGGCGCTGTGCTGGCGTCGCGCCCACAGGGGGCCAAGAATGGCGACGCGTTCAAGCAGCTCCCGGCGCACGGACTGACGAATTTCGATGCCGCCACGGGCGCCACAGATGGTGCGTGCCCGAACCAGCAGGCCGCGTGCGATAAAGGCCGGCGGAAGCAGCAGCAGCGGAACGACAAGCGAGGAAAAATCGGCACCATCGATCACCATGCGCTGTGCAACGGTGGCAATACACCAGGCCTGTACCAGCAGAATCAGTGTTGAAAGGGTGCCTGCGATGACAGAAAGTCGGGTCCAGCGGGCGCCTCGCCTGGCAGTACGCTGCAGCCACTGGCGCGGTGTTTCATTCGATGCCATGACGGCTCCACGGAGAGCGGGAATACAATATCAACAAAAAACCGGACGTACGCACAGTGGTATGTCGTCGCAGTCGTACCGGGCAGCGGCGCGTAACGCCGGGGCCACCTTAAGTGCGCGCGTGAGTTGGCGTATAATAGTGCCACGTTTTCCAGCCAATGGCCGTTTTCATGACTGTACGCACGCGTATCGCCCCGTCACCGACCGGGGACCCCCATGTCGGCACTGCCTATGTGGCGCTGTTCAATCTCTGCTTTGCGAAACAGCACGGCGGCGAGTTTATTCTGCGTATCGAGGATACCGACCGGGTGCGCTCTACGGCCGAGTCCGAGCAGATGATTCTGGATTCACTGCGCTGGCTGGGCATCGACTGGTCCGAGGGGCCAGACGTGGGCGGCGCCCACGGGCCCTATCGGCAGAGCGAACGCGGCGATATCTACGCCGCTCACGTCCAGAAGCTGCTGGACAGCGGTCATGCCTTCAAGTGCTATCGCACCAGCGAAGAACTCGATGAGATGCGCGAGGCGCGCAAGGCGCAGGGCCTTTATACGGCGCTCAAGCCGGATGATCTGTATCTGGACGAGGGTGAGCACGCTCGGCGTGAGCAGGAAAGCTGGCCGCACGTCGTGCGCATGAAGGTGCCCGGAGAGGGGAGCTGTCGCTTTGTCGATATGCTGCGTGGTGAGATCGAGGTGGAGTGGGCGCAGGTCGATGCCCAGATCCTGATGAAATCCGACGGCATGCCGACCTATCACCTGGCCAACGTGGTGGATGATCACCTTATGGGGATTACCCATGTGCTGCGCGGTGAGGAGTGGATCAACTCGGCACCCAAGCACATTCTGCTCTATGAGTATTTCGGCTGGGAGATGCCGGCGCTGTGTCACCTGCCGCTTTTACGCAATCCGGACAAGTCCAAACTGTCCAAGCGCAAGAATCCGACGTCGATCAACTACTATAAGCGCATGGGCTATCTGCCTCAGGCCGTCACCAACTATCTGGGGCGCATGGGCTGGTCGATGCCTGATGAGCGCGAGAAATTCACGCTCGATGAGATGATGGCAAGCTTTGACATTCAGCGCATCTCGCTGGGCGGACCGGTATTTGATCTCGAGAAGCTGACCTGGCTCAACGGGGTCTACATCCGTGAAGACCTCGATGACGAGGCGCTCATGCGAAAGCTGATGCAATGGGCGTTCAACGAGGACTATGTTGCGCAGATCCTGCCTCAGGTCAGACCGCGCGTGCAGACACTTGCCGAGGTCATGCCGCTGGCCGGTCATTTCTTCTCGGGGCTGCCGACGCTTCAGGCCGAGCAGTTCGACGAAACCGGCATGTCGCGCGAGCAGACGGTGCGGCTTTTGCAGTTTCTGCTCTGGCGACTGGAAAGCGTGCGCAGCTGGGACAAGGAGGCCCTGCTGGCCGAGGTCAAGCTGTTGTCAGGTTATCTTGAGCTCAAGATGAAAGCTTTTCTGGCGCCCGTGTTCATTGCCGTGACCGGCAGTCAGACCTCGACCTCGGTCATGGATGCCATGGTGATTCTCGGCTCGGACATGACCCGGGCGCGACTGCGACACGCCATTGCCACCCTGGGTGGCACGTCCAAAAAGCAGGCCAAGGCACTGGAAAGGGAATATCGGGAGCTGCCCGCACAAGGGGCTTGACGCTTTTCAGTACAATCAGTAAGATGCGCCCCGTTCCTGACCACAACGCCATGTGCAGGTCGGGGCGTCGGGGCCTTAGCTCAGCTGGGAGAGCGCGACACTGGCAGTGTCGAGGTCAGCGGTTCGATCCCGCTAGGCTCCACCAACCTTTACGTCCCATTCGTCTAGTGGTCCAGGACACCGCCCTTTCACGGCGGTAACAGGGGTTCGAACCCCCTATGGGACGCCACCTTCCCTCTGATGTATTTCAGACCTCGTATCGCGCAAGCGCTGCCTTTGATCATCTCCTGATGCGTCCGGATTTTTCTGCGTTCGGGGCTTGACACATCCTGTAATTGTCCACCGATGACGCCTCTTGTCGGTCTGCTTTCCGTGCCGCTTCACGCGTAGTGCCTATCTCATTGTTTTTATAAAAAACTCTTTATATTCAATTGCTTATAGCTGGTCAAAAAATACCCAATCTGTCTGGAGCGCCCTGAATATGGCGATTTTGAGACCTTCTTCATACGTTATGAACAGGCTTATCCACAGATTGTGTGGACAATAAAAGTCCTGCCACGAGATAGTGAATTCCATTGCGATGTCAAGCTATAAAAAGCATAAGAGATGGGTTGGTCAGGGGCACGAAAAGGCGTCTGGCGAGCATAAAAAAAGACCGTCAACGACGGCCTTTCGGAAATTCGGATCATCGTTTAGTGCTGTTCGGGATAATCCCTTTGCGTGTAGCCCTTGTAGAGCTGTCTCGGGCGTCCGATGCGGGAGCCGTTGGTAATCATCTCGTTCCAGTGGGAAATCCAGCCTGTCGTCCGTGCGACGGCAAAAATGACCGTGAACATGTTTTTCGGAATACCCAGCGCGCGCAGGATAATGCCTGAGTAGAAGTCGACGTTGGGGTAGAGCTTGCGCTCGATGAAGTAATCGTCTTCCAGCGCAATCTGCTCAAGACGCTTGGCGATCTTGAGCTGCGGATCATCACCCATGCCAAGCTCTTCAAGCACTTCATCGCAGGTTTCCTTCATGACCTTGGCGCGCGGATCGAAGTTTCGATACACCCGGTGGCCAAAGCCCATGAGCCGGAAAGCGTCCTGCTTGTCCTTGGCCCGATCGACAAAGCGCTGAATGTTCTCTTCGGATTCGTCACCGATTTCGGCAAGCATGTTGAGCACTGCTTCATTGGCACCGCCGTGTGCCGGACCCCATAGTGCGGCAATGCCGGCACTGATGCAGGCGAACGGATTGGCACCGGTGGAGCCTGCCAGTCGCACCGTGGAGGTCGATGCATTCTGTTCATGGTCGGCATGCAGCATGAAGATTCGATCCATGGCCTTGGCGGCCACCGGATTGATTTCATAAGGCTCGCAGGGATTGCTGAACATCATGTAGAGGAAGTTTTCCGCGTAATCGAGATCGTTGCGCGGATACACGAAGGGCTGACCGATGTTGTACTTGTAGCACATGGCGGCAAGTGTGGGCATCTTGGCGATCAGGCGGATGGCCGAGACCTGGCGGTCATGTTCCTGGGTGATATCCAGGTTGTCGTGATAAAAGGCTGACAGGGCACCCGCCACGCCACACAGCACTGCCATGGGATGGGCGTCTCGTCGAAAGCCCTTGAAGAAATTAACGATCTGCTCATGCACCATGGTATGGCGTGAGACACTGTTGCGAAAGGCTTCGAAGGTCTCGCTGTCAGGGATCTCGCCGTTGAGCAGCAGATAGCTCATTTCGGTATGATTGGAGTGGGTGGCCAGCTGCTCGATAGGGTAGCCACGATGCAGCAAAACGCTGTTGGCGCCATCGATGTAGGTGATTTCGGATTCACATGAGGCGGTGGAAACAAAGCCGGGATCATAGGTGAAATAACCATGATCTATCAGGCCGCGAACATCGATCACATCGGGCCCCGTCGTGCCCGAATAGATAGGCAGCTCGACGGGAGCGTCCAGACCGTCGATCGTCAGTTGCGCCTTTCTGTCAGCCATAAGGCCTCCTCGATTTATGTAAGATGCTGTTCTATCTGGTATGTCCGCCGAATCGTTGGGCCCACTATTGAGCGGGTGCGACAGTTTGTCAATTCCGCGCACGCGGGGGCGGGGAGTCATGCATTCATTTCATGTGCATGTAACAAAAAGCTTTTTTTAATGTCCCAATGGCACGAATATAGCCTGTTTTCCCTCGAATTTTGAACTTTCCAAACGCTTACAAAAATGTGCGGCAATTTGTCATCCGCATGGCGGGGACATATAATCAATGGCCGCGCGACGGGCGATTCATCGCCTGTCCAGGCGACCTGACCTGATGATAATCGAATCCTACCAAAAACTGCCCGTGGTCTATTCATGCGGGCCGGGAGAGAAAAGCGCCGTGAAGAGTCAACGACCCTTGTCGACTGCCAAGCGTCCGGTGAACCTGGACCTTTCAAGTATCCAGTTTCCCTTGCCTGCCCTTGTATCCATCTCGCACCGGGTGTCAGGCATCATGTTGTTTATCGGCCTGATTTTCCTGATGTGGGCCTTTCAGGTTTCCCTGTCATCTCCTGCCGGATTCGATACCGTCCGCGAGGCCATGGCCCACGGCTTTTTCGCCAGGCTGGTTCTCTGGGGGCTTTTGTCCGCACTGGGCTTTCATTTTGTGGCAGGCGTTCGTCACCTCATCATGGACATGGGTCATGGTGAAACGCTTGAAGGCGGTCAGCGTGGTTCACAGCTGACCATCATCATCAGTGCATTGCTGGTTGTTATGGCAGGAGTCTGGGTATGGTAATCAATATTTTGAATCCGGGGCGCAACGGTGTGGCCGACTGGATGATCCAGCGGGCTTCGGCCGTCATTCTGGGCCTTTACACCATTTTTATGGTGTCTTATCTGCTGTTCAATCCCGGTCTGGACTATGCCGCCTGGTCGGGGCTTTTCAGCCACATCTGGATGAAAGTGTTCACGCTGCTGGCGCTGCTTTCCGTGGCTGCCCACGCCTGGGTTGGTCTCTGGATCGTGGCAACCGACTACATCAAGCCCGCGGCCATTCGTTTTGGTGCGCTGCTATTCGTCATCCTGGCCCTGTTTGTGTTTGTGGTCTGGGGTGTGCAGGTTATCTGGGGAGTTTGACATGACACAGTTACGTACCCTGACCTTTGACGCCATCATTATCGGTGGCGGCGGTTCCGGTCTGCGCGCCGCGCTGCAGCTGGCGCAGTCGGGCAAGCAGACGGCGGTGCTGTCAAAGGTCTTTCCCACGCGCTCCCACACCGTTTCAGCCCAGGGCGGTATCACCTGTGCCATCGGCAGTGCCGACCCCAACGATGACTGGCGCTGGCACATGTATGACACCGTCAAGGGCTCCGACTACATCGGTGACCAGGACGCCATTGAATACATGTGCAACGAGGGCCCCAAGGCCGTCTTCGAGCTTGAGCACATGGGTCTGCCGTTTTCCCGCTTCGATAACGGGCGTATCTATCAGCGTCCTTTCGGCGGGCAGTCCAAGGATTACGGCAAGGGCGGCCAGGCAGCCAGAACCTGTGCGGCGGCAGACCGTACCGGGCATGCGCTGCTCCACACCCTTTATCAGAACAACCTGAAAAACAACACGGTCTTTCTCAACGAATGGTACGCCGTTGATCTGGTACGCAACGCCAACAACGATGTGGTCGGCGTCATCGCCATCTGCATGGAAACCGGCGAAACCGTCATGATCAAGGCCAAGGCCACCGTTCTGGCCACGGGCGGCGCCGGGCGTATCTACGCCTCGACCACCAATGCCCTGATCAATACCGGTGACGGTATCGGTATGGCCCTGCGCGCCGGCTTCCCGGTGCAGGATATCGAAATGTGGCAGTTCCATCCAACCGGCATCTATGGGGCCGGGACACTGGTGACGGAAGGCTGCCGCGGTGAGGGTGGCTATCTGATCAACAAGGATGGCGAGCGTTTCATGGAGCGCTACGCACCCAACGCCAAGGACCTCGCTGGTCGTGACGTTGTGGCGCGTTCAATGGTACTCGAGATACTGGAAGGCCGTGGCTGCGGCGAGAATGGCGACCACGTCATGCTCAAGCTCGATCATCTGGGCGAAGACGTTCTGATGAAGCGTCTGCCCGGTATCGTGGAACTCTCGCGCACCTTCGCCCACGTTGATCCGGTCAAGGAGCCGATCCCGGTCGTGCCGACCTGCCACTACATGATGGGCGGTATTCCGACCAACGTGAACGGACAGGCGCTGACGGTCGATGCCGACGGCAACGACAAGGTCATCAACGGGCTGTTTGCCTGTGGCGAAGTGGCCTGCGTATCCGTGCACGGCAGTAATCGTCTGGGTGGCAACTCGCTGCTGGATCTGGTGGTCTTTGGTCGTGCCGCCGGCATGCACATCGAAGAGACCCTTAACAAGGGCATCGAGTATCTGGAAGCCTCGCAGTCGGATATCGATGGTGCCATGGCACGTCTGAATCGCTGGAACGAGTCGGGTAGTGGTGAAACGGTGCCCGAGCTCAAGCGTGATCTGCAGACCATCATGCAGAACAACTTCGGTGTTTTCCGCAAGGAAGACAACATGCAGGACGGCGTGAAAAAACTCGAGGAGCTGCGCGAGCGCATTGCCAATGCCTGGCTGCCTGACAAGTCAGACATGTTCAATACCGCTCGTATCGAGGCCCTTGAGCTGGATAACCTGATGGAAGTTGCCGAAGCGACCGCCATTGCGGCGCTGGAGCGACGCGAAAGTCGTGGTGCTCACTCGCGTGAGGACTACCCCGATCGTGACGATGAAAACTGGCTGAAACACTCGATCTATCATCCGGCGGACAAAACGCTGAGCAAGCGTGACGTCAACTTCTCTCCGAAGACCGTCGACACGTTCCAGCCCAAAATTCGTACCTATTGATGAGGGGATGACCCATATGTCGACATTACAGGTCTCCGTTTACCGCTATAACCCTGAAAACGATGATGCGCCCTGGATGCAGGACTTCGAAGTCGATACTCAGGGGCGCGATCTGATGGTCCTTAACGTCCTTCAGATGATCAAGGAGCAGGACAGCTCGCTGGTCTATCGCGCCAGCTGCCGCGAAGGCGTCTGCGGCTCCGACGGCATGAACATGAACGGCAAGAACGGTCTGTCGTGCGTGACGCCGATCTCGGAAGTCGTCAAGGACAACCGGCTGGTCCTGCGGCCCCTGCCGGGCCTGCCTGTCATCCGCGATCTGATCATCGACATGTCGCTGTTTTACAAGCAGTACGAGCGCATTCAGCCCTATCTGCAAAACGATGAGCGGCCGCCGTCCATCGAACGGCTGCAGTCGCCGGAAGACCGTGACAAGCTCGACGGGCTCTACGAGTGCATTCTTTGCGCCTGCTGCTCGACTTCCTGCCCATCGTTTTGGTGGAACCCGGACAAGTTCGTGGGGCCTGCCGGTCTGCTGCAGGCCTATCGCTTTCTGGCCGACTCTCGCGATACGCACACTCAGGAGCGTTTGTCGGAACTCGATGATCCCTTCAGTGTATTCCGGTGCCGCGGGATCATGAACTGTGTCAACGTTTGTCCGAAGGGGCTCAATCCGACTCGAGCCATCGGCAAGATCCGTGACATGCTGGTGCGCAATACCGCGTGACATACGGTTTTGCTTAATATGACAGGCCTTGCTTGTTATCATTGGCAGCCTGCCGTCGCCCTGTAGGGCGGCGGTAGTGTTTCGAGTCCGAGCTTTGAACCGGCCCGGTTGATCGGGTCAGGAAAGAGACAGCGCGATTCGTGATTTACATCAAGGTGGTCGCACCCACTGCGATCACTGACCCCACCCCAGACCCAGGGTGATCGAGCGATGCAAGAAGGCATAATGGAGTTGATGTGGCGCACCTCGCACATGAGCGGGAGCAACGCCCATTACGTAGAAGAGCTTTACGAACAGTACCTTTCCGATCCTCAGTCTGTCCCGGATGAGTGGCGACAGTACTTCGACAGCCTCCCCGGCTATGATGGTGGCCCTTCCCGGGACGTTCCCCTTGCTCCGATTCGCGATCAGTTCTATCACCTCGCGCGTGAGCGTCGTTCACTGGCTCCGGTGGCGTCTGGTACCGCTGACAACGAAGAAGCCAGCCGCAAGCAGGTCCGTGTACTTCAGTTAATCAATGCTTATCGGTTCAGGGGCCATCAAAAGGCCAATATCGATCCGTTGGGATTGCGTGTTGCTGAAACCGTCCCCGACCTTGAACTCTCCTTTCACCAGCTTTCCGATGCCGACATGGATACCGAGTTTCAGACCGGTTCCCTGTTCATTGGCAAGGACAGCGCTCCGTTAAAAGAGATCATTGAGGCGCTGGAGCAGACCTACTGTCGCTCGATCGGCTGCGAGTTCATGCATATCGTCAATACCGAAGAAAAGCGCTGGCTCGAGCAGCGGTTTGAATCGGTACGCTCAAAACCCGATTACTCGGCAGACGTGCGCAAGCATGTGCTGGAGCGTCTGACGGCAGCAGAGGGTCTTGAAAACTACCTTGCCAGCCGGTATCCGGGCACCAAGCGCTTTGGTCTGGAAGGCGGCGAAAGCTTCATCCCCATGGTGGATGAGCTGATCCAGCGCTCGGGCAACTATGGCGTGCGCGAGGTCGTGATCGGCATGGCGCACCGCGGTCGTCTCAATCTTCTGGTCAACATTCTGGGCAAGAGCCCGGGTGAATTGATTGATGAGTTCGACGGCAAGAAAATGATCGAACATGGCTCCGGGGACGTGAAATACCACCAGGGCTTTAGTTCGAACGTCATGACGCCGGGCGGTGAAGTGCATCTGGCGCTGGCGTTCAATCCCTCGCACCTTGAAATCGTCACCCCGGTAGTCGAAGGCTCCGTGCGAGCACGCCAGGACCGTCGTGACGACAGCGAAGGCGATCAGGTCTTGCCGCTGGTCGTACATGGCGACGCGGCCGTAGCCGGTCAGGGCGTCATCATGGAAACCTTCCAGATGTCGCAGCTGCGGGGTTACAAGACGGGCGGCACAGTCCATATCGTCATCAACAACCAGGTCGGCTTTACGACCTCTCGCCGTGACGACGCTCGCTCGACCGAATACTGCACCGATATCGCCAAGATGGTTCAATCGCCCATCTTCCACGTCAACGGGGATGACCCCGATGCCGTGCTGCATGCCACGCAGGTGGCCATCGACTATCGTCAGCAGTTCAAAAAGGATGTGGTCATCGACCTCATCTGCTATCGCCGCCGCGGACACAATGAGGCGGACGAGCCCTCCGGCACCCAGCCGCTCATGTATCAAAAGATCAAGAGCCACGACAGCTCGCGCACGCTCTATGCGCGTCGGCTGGTCGAGGAAGGCGTGCTGGACGAAGATGAGGTGAAGGACCTGATCGACGGCTATCGCGAAGATCTTGATAACGGCAATCACGTGGCCAACGCCCTAGTGCAGGAGCCCAACAGCAATCTCTTTGTTGACTGGACCCCCTATCTGGGCCATCGATGGACCGGTGAATCCGACACCTCCTTCGATCTCAAGCGCATGCAGGAGCTGGCCACCAAGATGTGTGACATCCCTGACGATGTCGACACGCAGCGCCAGGTGGCCAAGGTCTACGAAGACCGTCGCAAGATGATCGCCGGCAGTCTTGGCATCAACTGGGGCTTTGCAGAAACCCTGGCCTACGCCACGCTGATCGATCAGGGCCACCCGGTTCGCCTGACGGGCCAGGACACCGGCCGCGGTACGTTCTCTCACCGACACGCCGTGGTGCATAACCAGAAGGACGGTTCGCTGTGGACACCGCTTTGCCGTCTCAAGCCCAATCAGCCGGACTTCATGATCTATGACTCTTTCCTGTCCGAGGAAGGAGCGATGGCCTTTGAGTATGGCTACGCCACGACCACGCCCAATGCTCTGATTGCCTGGGAGGCACAGTTTGGTGACTTCGCCAACGGCGCTCAGGTGGTCATCGATCAGTTCATCTCATCCGGTGAAACCAAGTGGGGCCGTCTGTGCGGTCTGACCCTGCTGCTGCCCCATGGCTACGAAGGACAGGGCCCCGAGCACTCCTCGGCGCGTCTTGAGCGCTTCTTGCAGCTGTGTGCCGAAGAGAATATGCAGGTCTGTGTGCCGACCACGCCGGCGCAGATTTTCCATCTGTTGCGCCGTCAGGTTGTTCGCGGGCTGCGCAAGCCCTTGATCATCATGTCGCCCAAAAGCCTTCTGCGTCACAAGGATGCGACGTCCACACTGGAAGAGCTCTCCGATGGCCGCTTCCAGATGGTCATTCCCGATCAGGGCAGGCTGGAGGTCGAGCAGGTCAAACGCGCGATCTTCTGCTCCGGGAAGGTCTATTACGACCTTGCCACGTGGCGCGCCGAAAACGAGCGTTTTGATACGGCCATCATCCGTGTCGAGCAGCTCTATCCGTTCCCGGAAGATTCGCTTTTGGCTGCCATCGAAAGCTACACCAATCTCGAACGTGTGGTCTGGTGTCAGGAAGAGCCCAAAAATCAGGGCGCCTGGTATCAAAGCCAGCATCACATGCGCAAGGTGGCCGATCAGGTAAACCCGGGACTTGGCGGCGAGCTTGGTTTTGCAGGCCGTGCCGAATCGGCAGCGCCTGCGGCGGGATACATGGCAGTGCACAGTGAGCAGCAGCGATCGCTGGTGGACAAGGCGTTCAACGGTTGAGCGCCTGAAAGCTCAGGAACATGAGTGCCGCGATTGCCGGCTACCGAGTAGAGGATATTAAGGAATAATCATGGCAACAGACATCAAGGCGCCAAGCTTTCCCGAATCCGTCGCGGAAGGGACCGTAGCGACCTGGCACAAGAAGCCGGGCGACAGTGTCTCGCGTGACGAACTGATCGTCGAAATCGAAACCGACAAGGTGGTGCTTGAAGTCGTGGCACCCGCCGATGGCACGGTAGAAGAGATCACTGTTGAGGAAGGCGAAACCTGCCAGTCCGAACAGGTACTGGGTCGTCTGGGCGACGGCAACCAGTCCGCGAAGCAGGACAAGGGTTCTGCCGATACGAAAAACGAGGAAAAAGGCGGGCAGGACAAGGAAGAAAAGGCAGCCGAAAGCAAGGCCTCTTCCGACAAGCCTGCCGAGTCCTGCGAAAGCGGGGGCGACAAGCCGGCCACTTCCGGCACGTCGGTCGACGTCAAGGCGCCATCCTTCCCCGAATCCGTTCAGGAAGGCACCGTTGCCAGCTGGAACAAGAAAGTCGGTGACCCGGTCAAGCGTGATGAAGTGCTGGCAGAGATTGAAACCGACAAGGTCGTGCTGGAAGTTGTCGCCCCCTCCGACGGTGCGCTGACCGAAATTCTTGCCGACGAGGGCAGTCAAGTGACCTCCGAGCAGGTGTTGGCACGCTTTGGCGAGGGCGGTGGTGATGCGGCCGGCGCCTCTGCCGAATCCCGCGGCGACGACAGCCAGGCCGAATCGGGTGATGCCAATACCGAACAGGATGAAAAGGTCGGCGACAAGGTGCTGGCACCGGCGGCACGCAAGCTGGTGGCCGAGCACGATCTGGACGTCAACAGGATCGAGGGCACCGGCAAGGGTGGTCGCATCCTGAAGGAAGACGTACAGAAAGCTGTTGATGCCGGCAGCGCCAAAAAGCAGAAAGGCGGTGGCGACAGCAAGCCTGCCGCTTCTGCTGATACGGGCGTTTCCAAACAGGCCGCTGCGCCGGCCACAAAGGCCATTCAGGGCGAGCGTCCCGAGCAGCGCGTGCCGATGAGTCGCCTGCGTCAGACCATCGCCAAGCGGCTGGTACAGGCTCAGCAGACGGCAGCCATGCTCACCACCTATAACGAGGTGGACATGAGCGCGGTCATGTCGCTGCGCAGCCAGTACAAGGACGATTTCCAGAAGGCGCATGACGTGAAGCTCGGCTTCATGGGCTTTTTCGTCAAGGCGGCGACCGAAGCTCTCAAGCGCTTCCCGGATGTCAACGCCTCCATCGACGGCACCGATATCGTCTACCACGGCTATCAGGATATCGGCGTTGCCGTATCCACGCCGCGTGGTCTGGTGGTCCCGGTGCTGCGTGACACCGACTCCATGAAGCTTGCCGATGTTGAAAAGAACATCGGTGACTTCGGCAAGCGCGGCCGCGATGGCAAGCTCGGCATCGAAGACATGCAGGGCGGCACCTTTACCATCACCAACGGCGGTATTTTCGGCTCGCTGCTGTCAACGCCGATTCTCAACCCGCCGCAGACAGCGATTCTTGGGATGCACAAGATCCAGGAACGCCCGATGGCGGTCAACGGTCAGGTCGAAATTCGCCCGATGATGTATCTGGCGCTGTCCTATGACCATCGCATGATCGATGGCAAGGATGCCGTTCAGTTCCTCGTGGCCATCAAGAGCCTGCTTGAGGACCCGGCCCGCTTTCTGCTTGACGTTTAAGCCTTGAAATCCCGCCCGGTTCTGTACCGGGCGGGCTTGTTTTAGAACGATCACCGGCTGCGCGCCGGGTGATCGACAATGAACCGAACAGGGATACACATGGCTGACAAATTTGATGTCATCGTGATCGGCGCTGGCCCCGGAGGCTATGTTGCCGCAATTCGTGCTGCCCAGCTGGGCATGAAAGTGGCCTGCGTCGAAAAGTGGGTCAACAAGAGTGGCAAGACCGTACACGGCGGCACCTGTCTGAATGTGGGCTGCATTCCTTCCAAGGCGCTGCTCGAAACGTCTCACAAGTATGTTGAGGCGCGCGACGATTACAGCGAGCTGGGCATCGAGGTCAGTGACGTTCAAATGGACGTCAAAAAGATGATGGCCCGCAAGGAAAAGACCGTTGCCAATCTGACCGGCGGCATCAGTGCGCTTTTCAAGGCCAACGGTGTGACCGCGCTTGAAGGCACGGGCAAGCTGCTGCCTGGTAAAAAGGTCGAAGTGACCGACAAGGACGGCAACAGCGAAACCCATGAAGCCGAAAACGTGGTGATTGCTTCCGGCAGCGTGCCGGTCGAGATCCCCCCGGCGCCGCTGACCGAGGGCCTGATCGTGGACTCCTCCGGTGCGCTGGAATTCCAAGAAGTCCCCGAGCGTCTCGGCGTTATCGGCGCCGGCGTGATCGGTCTGGAGCTTGGCAGCGTCTGGAGTCGTCTGGGCAGTGAGGTCACGGTCCTTGAAGCCATGGACAGTTTCCTGCCGGTAGTTGATGAACAGATCGCCAAGGAAACCAAAAAGCTGCTCGGCAAGCAGGGCCTCGATATTCGTCTGGGCGCACGCGTTACCGGTACCGATATCAAGGACAGCGAAGTTGTCGTGAAATACACCGACAGCAGCGGCGAGCAGGAGCAGACGTTTGACAAGCTGATCGTCTGCGTGGGTCGTCGCCCCTACACCCAGAGTCTGCTGGCCGACGGCACCGGTGTTGAAATCGACGAGCGCGGCTTTATCCAGGTCGATGACACCTGCCAGACCAACGCGCCGGGCGTTTTCGCCATCGGTGACGTGGTCCGTGGTCCGATGCTGGCCCACAAGGGGTCGGAAGAGGGCATGATGGTTGCCGACATCATCCACGGCGAAAAGGCCCAGATGAATTATGACGCTATCCCCAGCGTCATCTACACCGCCCCGGAAGTTGCCTGGGTCGGCATGAGCGAACAGCAGGCGAAAAAGGAAGGCTTTGAGGTCAAATCAGGCGTCTTCCCGTTCTCTGCCAGCGGCCGTGCCATGGCCAACAATGCCACTGAAGGCATGGCCAAGGTCGTCACCGACGCCGCTACCGACCGCATTCTGGGCGTCCATATCATCGGCCAGCACGCCGGTGAGCTGATCGCCCAGGGCGTGATTGCGATGGAATTCGGCTCCAGCGCCGAGGATCTGGCGCTGACCTGCTTTGCTCACCCGACACTGTCCGAGGCCGTTCATGAAGCGGCGCTGGCAGTCGAAGGGCACGCGATTCACATGGCAAACCGCAAAAAGCGTTAATGCTTCGACATTGACGTTGAACCTCACTTCGACCGCGGCCGAAGTGAATCGGGATGGGGTGGCAGGCCATGGGCCGACACCCCATCGATCGAGTCCAATGCAACCAATGGCATGAGACGATGAATCTTCACGAGTATCAGTCAAAACAGTTATTTGCTGATTATGGTCTGCCGGTCTCCAAGGGATATGCAGTAGACAGTCCCGAAGAAGCCGCAAAGGCATGTCAGAAAATCGGCGGGGAACGCTGGGTCGTCAAGGCACAGGTGCATGCCGGTGGTCGCGGCAAGGCAGGTGGTGTCAAGCTGGTCACCAGTCCTGAAGAAGCCAGTGCCTTTGCCGAGCAGTGGCTGGGCAAGCAGCTGGTGACCTATCAGACCGACGAAAAGGGCCAGCCGGTCACGAAGATTCTGGTCGAAAACTGCACCGATATCGCCACCGAGCTGTATCTGGGTGCCGTTGTGGATCGCGGTTCACGTCGTATCGTGTTCATGGCCTCCACCGAAGGTGGTGTCGAGATCGAGAAGGTGGCTGAAGAGACACCCGAAAAGATCCTCAAGGCGGAAATCGACCCGCTGGTTGGTCCGCAGCCCTATCAGGCGCGCGAGCTGGCGTTCAAGCTGGGCCTGAACAAGGATCAGATCAAGCAGTTCACCAAAATCTTCCTTGGCCTTGCCAAGATGTTTGCCGACAAGGATTTTGCGCTGCTCGAGATCAACCCGCTGGTTATCACTGAAAGCGGCGATCTGCACTGCCTGGATGCCAAGATCAATCTGGACAGCAACGCGCTGTATCGCCATCCCGATCTCGAAGAGATGCGTGATCCCAGTCAGGAAGACGAGCGCGAAGCCAACGCTCAGAAGTGGGAACTCAACTACGTGGCGCTGGATGGCAACATCGGCTGCATGGTCAACGGCGCAGGCCTTGCCATGGGGACGATGGATATCATCAAGCTCTCCGGCGGTCAGCCGGCCAACTTCCTGGACGTGGGCGGCGGCGCCACCAAGGAGCGCGTAGCCGAAGCGTTCAAGATCATCCTGTCCGATACCTCTGTGAAGGCCGTTCTGGTCAACATCTTTGGCGGTATCGTGCGCTGTGACATGATCGCCGAGGGCATCATGGGCGCGGTAGAGCAGGTTGGCGTCAACGTGCCCGTGGTGGTTCGACTTGAAGGCAACAATGCCGAGCTGGGCACGCAAAAGCTTGCCGAAAGCGGCCTTAACATCATTGCAGCAACCAGCCTGACCGATGCGGCGCAACAGGTGGTTAAAGCAGCGGAGGGCAAATAATGAGTATCCTGATTGACAAGAACACCAAGGTAATCTGCCAGGGATTTACCGGTGGTCAGGGCACGTTCCACTCGGAACAGGCCATGGAATACGGCACCAACATGGTCGGCGGTGTGACGCCGGGCAAGGGTGGTCAGACGCATCTCGGTCTGCCGGTATTCAACACGGTCAGTGAAGCAGTAGAGCAGACCGGTGCGGAAGCCACGGTCATCTATGTGCCGGCAGCCTTCTGCAAGGATTCCATCCTTGAAGCGGCCAATGCGGGCATCAAGCTGATCATCTGCATCACCGAAGGCATTCCGACGCTGGACATGCTGGATGTGAAGGTCAAGTGCGACCAGCTGGGCGTTCGCCTGATCGGCCCCAACTGCCCGGGCGTCATCACGCCGGGTCAGTCCAAGATCGGCATCATGCCCGGCCACATTCACAAGCCGGGCCGTGTCGGCATCGTCTCGCGCTCGGGTACCCTGACCTATGAAGCGGTCAAGCAGACGACCGATCATGGCTTTGGTCAGTCGACCTGCGTGGGTATCGGTGGCGATCCGATCCCGGGCTCCAATTTCATCGACATCCTCGAGATGTTCGAAAAGGATCCCGAGACTGAAGCCATCGTCATGATCGGTGAGATCGGCGGCACGGCTGAAGAGGAAGCGGCTCAGTACATCAAGGAGCACGTGACCAAGCCGGTGGTGGCCTATATCGCCGGTGTGACCGCGCCTCCGGGCAAGCGCATGGGCCATGCCGGTGCCATCATTGCTGGCGGCAAGGGCACGGCAGACGACAAGTTCCAGGCACTCGAGGATGCAGGCGTTCGCACCGTGCGTTCGCTGGCGGAAATCGGTGACAAGCTCAAGGAAGCGACCGGCTGGTAAGGTCGCCCAAGAGCGCAAAGACAAAAAGGGAGCCATTCGGCTCCCTTTTTTGTGCGCTTTTCAGGGTCGGGAATCAGATGTCCGAAGGCTTTTCGGCCCTGCGGCCCTCGAAGACCTTTTTCAGCAGCGGGCGCCCGGCCATCATCATGAAAACCGGAGCACCTGCGATCAGATAAAAATAGTAGGTGACCGCGCGCCAGATCAAAATGGCCGCCGCTGCCGTGCTCTGTCCGACCATTGGCGCCAGCAGTGCCGATGACGACAGCTCGGCGCCGCCGGCCCCGCCCGGCAGCAGCGTCAGCTGACCGGCCGCCATGGAAAGCATTTGCACCAGAAAGGTCCATGCCCAATCCAGATGCTGGCCCAGACCATAGAGCGTGACGAATAAAATGCTGTAGCGCACGATCCAGTGCACGATGCCCAGTCCAAAGGCCAGCGCCAGCGCCGAGCGCGGCAGTCGCAGGGTTTCAGTGAAGGCCTTTTTGAAGATCAGAATACGCCGAACCGTTTTTTGCTGGAGACGTGGGCTGACCTTCATCCTGCTCAGGAACCTGCCGGACACCACCAGAAAGCGGCGGTGATAGCGACCCATCAATATCACGCCCAGCAACGCCAGGCACAAAAGGGTCATCGGCAGGACCAGCATCCAGCCCAGACGGGCATCGATGGAGCGGGTAATGACGTAAATCATCATCGCGATCATCGAGCACAAAAAAAACAGCAGATCGATGATCTGATCCACGGCAAAGATGGCCGTGGTCTGCGCCGGGCGCACGCCACGGCGGGTCAAAAGAGCAATCAGCGTCAGTGGGCCGCCTGTGCCGCCTGGCGTGGCGCAGATGGCAAATTCGGTGGCCATGACCGTGCCGGTCGCACGCATGAGCCCCATTTCACCGGCGCGTCCGGCCAGCAGGACCCTGAGCTTGGCGCCATTGAGCAGCCAGCACAGCAGGACCATGCCCAGCATCAGGGCGAAGATGCCTGGCGGAAAGCCGGGAAGCAGATGCAATAGATCGCGTCCGCCCAGTAGCACGGGAATTGCCATGACGGCAAAAAGGCCTGCTACCAGCAGCCAGAGAGTTCTTTTCATGACGTTAACTGATCAGGGAGTGGTTCATGTTCGAACGCAGCGGCGCGGGGCGCCCATTCGTTCGACGTCACGACGTTGCCATATCATTGGGCGATGTGCTTGATTGGCGGTGCAGCCAGCTGATCTTGGTGGTCGGCTGATACCCTTCATCAAGCAGGCGACGGATCGTATCAATCCAGTAGCGTCGGGAAATGTCGTGGCGCATGTCCACCGGATGCAGGCCCAGCCGAATCAACGGTTCATGTCGATGACGCCGCCGCGCCCGTTCATTAACCACCCATGACATGCCGCGACGCCAGCGGCTGCGGGCACTCCAGACCAGTGACGGCGCCTTGATGGCCGTATAGTCCGGCAGCCGATAAAGGTGATCGGGGTCGCTGGTGTAGGTAAACCCTTGCGTGGCAAGCGCCCGACGCGCGCCATCGCCCAGAAGCCATGCCGGCGCTACAAAGCCATCCAGCGGCCAGTCCTGACGGCGAAAGAGTTCAGCACCGCGCTCCAGCCGCTCAAGCGCTTCATCGTGACCGATCGGGTAGAACTCGCCTTCATAGGTATAGAGTCTGCGCATAAAATAATCGCGCGGGGTGCGAGGGGACGGCGCATCATCACAGTGATAGAAACCATGCAGCGCCAGCTCATCGCCTCGCGCCATGCGCTGATGCAAAAGACGCAGCATGCCGGGATCTTCAAAGGTATTGCTGCGATGATGAAAATCCGGCACCACCAGCCAAGTCATGGGGATCTGGCCCAGACAATCGATCTCCTCGACAAAAGAGCGATAGTCAGGCCAGGTGGCAGGCGCAATGTCATGCAGTACCAGTGCAAATTCCCTGTCAGCCATGCTGTACGCTCGCCCTTGCCGTTGTGCTGATGCCCAGCAGCTCCTGATAGTGATGCGTGACACCCTGCACCACAATGTTCCAGTCGTGATGGCGCTCGACATGCGCGCGCGCTTTCAGACCCATGGCTCGGGCGTCGTTTTCAAACAGCGCAAGAATGCTTTGCATCATGTCATCGCTGTCCAGCGGCTGGCACAGCATACCGCACCCCTCCGGAACATTTTCGGCCAGTGCCCCGGCGCGTGTTGCGACCACCGGAATACCACAGGCCATGGCTTCCAGCACGACCAGACCGAAGGTTTCCTGAGTGCCGGCATGCAGCAGGGCGTCGCTGCTGGCGAAGTAGCGCGCGATCTCGGCGGTCGGGCAGAAATGGTTGATCACCGTCACGTTGTCCGGCACCTGGGTCGGCATGGAGGAGCCGACCAGCAACAGGTGATAGGGCGATTGTCCCCGACCGGCAAGCTTTCGCATCGCCTCCAGCAGGACATGAAGGTTTTTCTCCTGCGAGCCGCGTCCGGCAAAGACCAGCAATCGGGTGTCCTCGGACAGCCCCAGCTCGGTCTTGACGCTGTTATCGCGCAGGGAAGGATGAAACGTTGTCAGATCCACCCCCAGCGGCTGAACGCGAACGTGCTGGATGCCGAGCCCTTCAAGGCGCTGCGCCATCACGTTGCTGGGCGCCAGCACCCGGTCATAATGGGCGTAAAGCCTTTTGATGTAGGTGTTGATCACCGGTCGTGACCAGTTGCCCAGCCGATTGCTGATCATGGTTGGCAGATCGGAGTGATAAAAGGCCACAAGAGGGATATCCAGATCGCGGGCACCGGCAATGGCCGCCCAGCCGACCGTATAAGGATCACCTGCCTCGACCAGATCCGGGCGAACATCGCTCAGCGCACGACGCCATGGCCCGCGGGTCAGTGGAAAGCGATAGCCGTTGCTGAACGGCAGGGGCGCGGCCGGCACGTTGACGCGGTGGTCATCCGCCTGGTGCGTATAGGCCTCTCCCGGCACCAGCAGCGTATGCCGAATATCGGCGGTAGCGTTCAAGCGACGGCGTTTGGCATCGAGATAGGTACGCACGCCACCGCTGGATGGCGCATAAAACATGGTCATGTCGGCAATATGCACTACGCCGATACCTCCTCGAACCGCACGTATTGGATCAAACAGCAACCCACGCCCTGAAGGCGCAGGCTGTCAGCAGGCGCCCTAGTATAATGTGTCAATCTGATGACTGCCGCCGTAATGGGTAACAGACTGTAGCCCTGACGCCAATGGCATCTGTCCGCCCTGACAGGCAGGGCGGACAGACGATTCAGGCAGGACGAGCGACCAGAGAGCGGGTCTCTTCGCGCGCTTCGATCAGGATGACGTTGACGACATCGCCCAGACGATAGCGCAGTTCGCCACCAATGCTGATCATGCCTTCCTTGTCATCGATGGCAACGGCATCGCGGTCGGTATGCAGCATGGAGGCCGGCACGAAGGCCGAAGCGCCATTGGCCGGTAGGCGAACCCGCAGGCCACCCCGTCGGATATCGACGATTTCACCTTCAAAAGGCGTCTCGCTGGTGACGGCATCGGCCAAGTAGCGAACGTAGAGCCAGTCCTTGACGTCACGCTCTGCCATGCGGTTCAGGCGCCGGCGCTCGCTGAGATGATCGGTCACCGAGACCTCGACGGCCTTGTCGTGCTCGGCGTCGCCACGCAGCACCTGCTTGATCAGGCGGTGGTTGATCATGTCGCCGTATTTGCGGATTGGCGAGGTCCAGGTGGCGTAGGCCGGCAGGCCCATGCCGAAGTGCGGCCCGGGCTCGGTCTGCATGACGCTGTAGCCCTGAAAGCGGCGAAGACGTGCATCCAGCCAGGCATCGCGGCGCTCGTCGAGCTGATGGCGCAGCGCGCGCCAGGACGCGATATCGTTGAACTGCTCCGGCGTGGCCTCGACCGACTGGCTGGCGAGAAACGCCTGCGCCTGCTCGGCCTTCTCGGTTGCAATGCCCTGATGGACGTTGAAAATGCCGTGGCCGACGTTGTCGCTGAGCAGATTGGCGCAGCAGACATTGGCCGCGATCATGGCCTCTTCCACCATGCGGTGACCGATCCGACGCTCTTCGGTCACGATGTCCAGCACGTTGCCGGTCTCATCGAGTTTGAAGACATAGTCGGGGCGGTCGGCAAAGACCAGCGCGTGCTGCTGACGCCACGTCTGGCGCGCCCGGGTCAGACCCGCCAGCGCCTTGAGCTGGGCGTCACCGTTTTCAAAATCCGGCGTCCACGAAGGCGTTGTTTGCGCCTCCAGCGCCTCGAGATAGTCGGAGACCTGCTCATAGTTCAGGCGCGCCTTTGAGCGCACGGTGGCGGCCTCAAAGTGATAGTCGCCGATCACGCCTTCGGCATCGACTTCCAGGGTGCAGACCAGCGCCTGGCGATCTTCATCCTGTTTGAGCGAACAAAGATCATCGGCCAGCGGCTCGGGCAGCATGGTGACGTTCTGGCCCGGCAGATAGACAGTGAACGCGCGCTGACGTGCTTCCTGATCGACGGCATCGCCGCGTTCGACGTAAGCCGTGGGGTCGGCAATGGCCACTTTCATGCGGAAACGGCCGTCGTCGAGCGCCTCGACGCTGAGTGCGTCGTCCATGTCAGTGGTGGTGGCATTGTCGATGGTAAAGAAGGGCACCTCGGTCAGGTCAGTGCGCTCCAGGCCTTCCTCGCGCAGCGGCCAGCTGTCGCCGGCTTCCGGGGAGGCCTGCTCCAGTGCATGACGCGCCAGCGTCACACGCCAGGGCACCGAGGCGTGGGCACTGGTGGCGATGATTTCATCGACCTGAACGAAAAAGCCGCGATCGTTTTCACGCAGGGGATGACGCAGCAGATGCGTGACCACCCAATCGCCTTCGTTGAGCGAGCTCTCCTCGATACTGCGATGCGTGCGGGCACGCAGCGGCGTATTGATGGAGGGGTGATCCGGAACGACAGACAAACGCCCGTCACGCTTTTTGACGCGACCGATGAAGCGGCCGAGTCCGGCTTCGATCAGGCTTTCCGGCTCGACACTCTTGCGTTCTTTCTCCTCGTTGAGCACGGCTTCGACACGATCACCGTGTACGACCTGCTTCATGGCGGGGGGCGGCACGAAAAAGGACTGGCCGTCATCGGTTTCCAGAAAACCGTAACCCTTGTCGGTGGCCTTGATCACACCGGTCACACGGGGCGTTTTTTCACGGATATTTTGCTTGAGCTGGGCGAGCTGGCTGTTGTTCGAGAGCATCTCGTTAATCGGTTAGGGAATCGGGGGCCCACTATAAGGCCTCATACGAGCGGGTGAAAGAGCCACCCCTTCGGGTGAAGGGATGACGCAGGTCCGGAGTTTATCCCGGTATCCATTCAATGGGCTGCTGACCGTCGAGCAAAACGAGCTTATCAACCGGAGTCGTTTTGCGACCCAGCAGGGTCAAAAGCGTCGTGGCGGCGTTGTCGCAAGAGACATTGCCGGTGGTGGCACTGGCCTGATCGGTGTCGACATCAAGCGCGTCAAACCATGCTCTTCGATGGTCGTCGCATCCCGCCGGGTGGCCAGTGCGGACGAGTGGATTACAAGGGGGTGAACAGCTCGACCGATGGCGTTGATAATCAATGGGGCCTTATCGATGCCTCCTGTCTAAAGGCTCTGTCTGGAGACGAGACCTTGCCTGAAGACAGTGCAACGCTGAAGATACGTCCGTATCGAGTCGAGGGGTCGTGAAGGGGATCTACCACGACGCTTTTGACAACGCAGGCCATGCATGGAAAGACAGGGAAGCGGGCGATGACACTGGAAGGCAACATACTGACCCCCGAAGGCTGGTTCAGAGGTGAGCTGATCATCAGACAAGGGCGGGTCGCCGGTATCAGCGGCACGCCGGTTAATCCCGAGGACAATGACGCCCCTCGCATTCTCCCGGGGTTTATCGACCTGCACGTCCATGGCGGTGGTGGTGCCGATCTCATGGAGGGCGGCGATGCGCTGGCAACGCTTGCTCGTACGCATGCCCGATTCGGCACCACCAGCCTTTTGGGTACCAGCATGACGGCCTCCCGTGAGGCGCTGATCACCGCCTTTCGAGCCGCCGGGCAGGTCATGGCCGCGCCGCCTGCACGGGCTGCCGATATTCTGGGCATCCATCTCGAGGGCCCCTTTATCAGTCCGGACATGCTGGGCGCCCAGCCGCCGTATGCCCGACCCGGGACGCTTGAAGCCTTTGACGAGCTTGATGCGCTTGCCCCCATTCGCGTTATCACAATCGCACCGGAAATCGACGGGCACATGGCGCTGATCGAGGCGCTGGCCGCGCGAGGTGTCCGGGTGCAGATCGGACACAGCGCTGCCACCCATGATCAGTGTGTCGACGCCCTTGCGGCCGGTGCTCGAGGGTTTACCCATCTGTATAACGCCATGGGCGGGCTGCATCATCGTGCCCCCGGCGTTGTGGGGGCAGCGCTGGCCCATGGCGATTTTGCCGAGCTGATCGGCGATCTGGTGCATGTCGAGGCCGGGGCCCTGTTTGCCGCCCGCCGCGCCATACCGCATCTTTATGTGGTCACCGATGCCACGGCCGCCGCCGGTATGCCTGAAGGCGAATACCGCCTGGGCGAGCATCGGGTGTTCAAGCAGGGCAACAGCGTGCGTCTGGCCGATGGGGGACTGGCCGGCAGCGCCCTGACCATGGATGTGGCGCTGCGCAATCTGACAGGACTCGGGCTGTCGCTTGCCGAAGCCTCGCAGCGCCTGTCGCTGTGGCCGGCCCGCTATCTGGGGCTGAGTGATCGTGGCGTACTGGCACCAGGCTGTCGGGCCGATATCGTGGCCCTTTCACCGCAGCTTGATGTCGAGCAGGTATGGACCGCCGGCGCCCCGGTCATCACGTGAACACAACGATTGTCCGTTCTTTTTTCTGACCGCAAGCCGGGAGAGCCATCATGTCATTGATGCGCGATGAGGCGCTGAGTGCGCCACAACGAATTGCCGAGCAGTGGCGTGTCAATCGCGACACCATGGCCCGGCTGGGCGATGAACTGCGTGGGCAGCCACTACATGGTGCCATGACCGTGGCGCGTGGCAGCTCCGATCATGCGGCCGGCTATTTTGCCCGGCTGATGATGCAGATGACCGGCCGCCCCTGTACGTCACTGCCGCTATCACTGTGTACGCTGGATGACACCGCCTGGCAGCTCAACAATACGCTGTCGCTGGCGGTATCACAGTCCGGTCGCAGCCCGGATCTGATCGAAGCGCAACAGGCCCTGAAAAGCGGCGGTGCCCTGAGCCTTGCCATGGTCAATGCCACTGATTCACCGCTGGCCCTTGGGGCCGACCACGTCATCGATCTACAGGCCGGCGAAGAAAAAAGCGTGGCCGCGACCAAAAGCTTTCTGGCCACGCTCTCCGCCAGTGCCTCGGTGATGGCCCACTGGCAGCGCGATCATGCCCTGCTTGAAGGACTCAAGGCGCTGCCTGAAGCGCTGAGTCAGGCCTGCCGTCATGAGTGGGGCGAGGGCGTCGAGGCGCTGCGTAATGTCGACAGGCTTTTTGTTATCGGCCGGGGCAGTGGTTTGCCCATCGCGCAGGAAGCGGCGCTCAAGTTCAAGGAGACCTGCGTCATTCAGGCGGAAGCCTTCAGCGGCGCCGAAGTGCAGCACGGGCCGATGGCGCTGGTGGGGCGTGACTATCCGGTGCTGATTCTGGCGCCGAAAGGGAATACGCAGGCAGGGCTGATCGAGCTTGCCGACACCTTTCGCGACCGTGGTGCGCGGGTGCTGCTGGCCGCCGATGCTGCGGTGGCCTCACGTGATCTCACCATCGCTGCTGCCCCGCATGAGGCGTTGGCACCACTTTGTGCCATTCAGAGCTTTTATCTCATGATTGAGGCGCTTTCTGTCGCGACAGGGCATGATCCCGACCGCCCCGAATTTCTCAACAAGGTCACCCAGACGCGCTGACCACGCGCCTGGGTGATGGCTCACAGGACGGCCATGACGCCATGACAACGACAACAGGATCTTCTCATGCCCGATACTGCTGAACCGACGCACGCCCGGACACTACTGCATGCGCCTCTAAAAGCGGTGCTGGTGCCGCTTGATCAGGTGCCCGACCCCGTCTTTGCTCAGCAGACCATGGGCCCGGGTATCGCGCTCGAACCGCTGGAATCGCAGCTTTTTGCACCCTGTGACGGCGAGATTGTGCATCTGGCGCGTACGCGCCACGCGCTGACCCTGAAAACCGATCAGGGCTGCGAGATTCTGATTCATCTGGGCCTTGATACCGTGGATCTTGAAGGCGAGGGCATTACTGCGCACGTGGCCCCGGGTGATCGCGTTACATGTGGCGATCTGCTGTGGGATTTCGATGCGGATCTATTGGCCTGTCGGGCGCTGAGTCTGGTGACGCCGCTGGTAGTGACCAGCAACGATCAATGGCGCTGTGAATTGTCAGATACCGCCTCTTCCGGTCGGGTGATCGAGCGTGGCGAGGCGTTGATGACGCTGGTGGCGCTTGCAGTGTCAGCGCCGGACGCGACGCCGGAAGGCAGCAACCATGAGTATCGCGAGCAGGTCACGCTGGCGCTGGCGGCGGGGCTGCATGCCCGGCCGGCGGCGCGTCTTCGCGGCATTGCCCGACAGCACGGTTGTACGCTCATGCTCGAGCGTGGCGAGCATGAGGCCGATGCGGCCAGTTTGACGGCGCTGCTGGGGCTTTCCCTGCGTCAGGGCGATACTCTGACCGTCATCGCCCGTGGTTCCAGCGCCGCGGCGGCACTAAGGGAGGCCGTCACGCTTTTAAGCACGCCCGAGGCCGGCGAAGACGATCCGGGGCACGGTGAACCATCCGTTGAGGACACGCCGAGCGTACCGGCAGGTGATGACGCCACCTGCCACGGACTGATGGCCAGCCCGGGGCTGGCCGTTGGCCCGCTGGTGCGTCTTGAGCGTCCGCGCATTGATGTCAGCGAAGACCGCACGGAAAGCGCCGAGGTTGTCGGTCGCCAGCTGAAGGCGGCCATCAGCGCGCTCAATGACACGCTGATCACGGAGATTGAACAGGCACGCACCGAAGGGCGGCGCGAAGAGGCCGATATTCTGGAGGCGCATCAGGCTTGGCTGGATGACCCGGCCCTGCTCAATGAAAGCCTTGCGCTTATCGAGGCCGGGCGCAGCGCTGCCTTTGCCTGGCGCGAGGTGCTTGAAGGCCGCATCAAGGAGCTGCGCCAGAGTGAGAGCCGGCTGCTGGCCGCGCGCGGCGATGACCTGCGCGATCTGCAGGCGCGGCTTCTGGCCCTGCTGGTGCCGGACGCTGCAGCGGCGAGCCATTTCGAGATGGCGCCGGGTGCTATCGTGGTGGCGGAGGAGATCACGCCGTCACAGTTTCTGGCGCTGGATCGCATCGCCCCTGCCGGACTGTGTCTGGCCGGCGGTGGCACCACCTCGCACGTGGCGCTGCTGGCGCGCGCGCGCGGTCTGCCCTGTCTGGCGGCCATGGGGTCTCGAGTGCTGGAGATCATGGCCCACCACGATGGGGCCGTGGTCATTCTGGATGCACAGCAAGGGGTGCTGACCTTCCAGCCCGAGGACGAACAGCTCGACACCGCCCGCGAGCAGATCGAGCAGGCCCGGTGGCGTGCGGCGCTCGAGCGACAGGTCGCCCATGAGCCTGCCCATACGCGCGACGACGTGCTGATCGAGGTTTGTGCCAACGTCGCCGGTGCCGATGAGGCCCGCATCGCCTTTGATGCCGGCGCCGACGGCATCGGATTGATGCGCAGCGAATTTCTCTTCATGGCGCGCTCACAGGCCCCGGATCAGGAGATGCAGCGCGGCATCTATCAGCAGGCGATGGAGGCCATGGGGGATCATCCGGTCATCATTCGCACGCTGGATATCGGCGCCGACAAGCAGCTGGACTATCTGGCCCTGCCTGCCGTGCCCAACCCGGCACTGGGCACGCGCGGCATCCGTCTGATGACGCGCCATCAGAGTCTTCTGGACACGCAGCTGCGGGCACTGCTGGCCGTGACACCGCTGGAGCGTCTTCACATCATGGTGCCGATGGTCACCGAGGCTGCCGAGCTTGTGGCCGTGCGTGAGCGGCTCAATACCCTGGCGCGTGAGATGAATCTCGAAGGTCGGCCCAGGCTGGGGGCAATGATCGAGGTGCCCGCCGCGGCCCTGTGCGCCGATCAAATCGCGCGTGTGGCGGATTTTCTCTCCATCGGTACCAATGACCTGACCCAGTACACCCTGGCCATGGACCGTGAAGACCCGGATCTGGCCGGGCGCGCCGATGTGCTGCACCCGGCCGTACTGCGCCTGATCGACATAACGGTGAAGGGTGCCGCCATGCATCAGTGTCCGGTCGGGGTATGCGGCGCCGCGGCAGGCGATCCGCAGGCCTGGGCGGCGCTGGTCGCACTCGGTGTGAATGAACTATCGGTGGAGCCGGCACGCGTGGCCGCCGTCAAGGCCGGTGTGCGACGCCTCGACCGGGCTGCGCTGTCATCCTTGCTGCGCGAATGGCTTGATGAGGCCATCGATAGCGTCACGCTGCGAGCGCGCCTTGCGCAATGGCTACAGGAACACGCCTCGACCGCCCATACAGATGCCATAACCACGGATGCCACAACAACCGACAGGGGAGTACCGCGCGATGCGACTTGATTTCATGGGGGCGCTTCAGCAGCTGGGACGCTCGCTCATGCTGCCCATTGCGGTACTGCCCATTGCCGGACTGCTGCTGCGCATGGGCCAGCCTGACCTGCTGGACATTGCCTTTATTGCCCAGGCCGGTAACGCCATTTTTGAAAATCTGCCGCTGATCTTTGCCATCGGCGTGGCCGTGGGCATCGCTGATGACAGCAACGGCGCCGCCGGCCTTGCCGGGGCGATCGGTTATCTGGTCATTACGGCGGTGCTCGAAGCTCTCAATCCCGACATCAATATGGGGGTGCTGGCCGGCATCATTGCCGGTGTGGTGGCCGGACTCTGGTACAACCGCTGCAAGAATATCGCGCTGCCCGATTATCTGGCCTTTTTTGCCGGACGGCGCTTTATTCCGATCGTCACCGGTCTGACCGCGCTGGCGCTGGGCTGGATATTCGGCTGGGTCTGGCCGCCGGTTCAGACGGCCATCGACCAGAGCGGGCAGTGGATGATCGACTCCGGTGAGCTGGGCCTTTTTGTCTACGGCACGCTCAATCGGCTGTTGATCGTGACCGGGCTGCATCACGTGCTCAACTCGCTGGTGTGGTTTGTCTTTGGCAGCTATGAAGGCGCCACCGGTGACCTTCACCGTTTCTTTGCCGGCGACCCGAACGCCGGCAGCTTCATGACAGGCTTTTTCCCGGTGATGATGTTCGGCCTGCCGGCGGCGGCGCTGGCGATATACCACACCGCCGCGAAGGATCAGCGCGCCCGGGTGGGCGGCATGCTCTTTTCGCTGGCACTGACCGCCTTTCTGACCGGTATTACCGAGCCGCTGGAATTCACCTTCATCTTTCTGGCGCCGGTGCTCTACGCCGTGCACGCCCTGCTGACCGGGGTGTCGATGGCGCTGATGAGCTGGCTGGATGTGAAACTCGGTTTTACCTTCTCTGCCGGCCTGTTCGACTACCTGCTCTCCTATGGACTCTCCAGCCGCGGCTGGCTGCTGATTCCGGTCGGATTGTTGTATGCCGCGTTGTACTACATGATTTTTCGCTGGGCCATTGTCCGCTTTGATCTGAAAACGCCGGGGCGTGATGATGCGGCACCGGCGCCGGTCGCTTCCGACGACGGCGAGATGCCGGCGCGCGGCCCGGCCTTTGTCACGGCGCTTGGAGGTAGTGACAATCTGACCTCGGTGGGCGCCTGTACGACGCGGCTGCGGCTGGTGGTCAAAAAGGCCGAGCAGATCGACGAAGCCGCACTCAAGGGTCTGGGCGCTCGCGGTGTCCTTAAACTCAATGGTGGGCATCTGCAGGTCGTCATGGGGCCGATTGCCGATGGCGTGGCAGAAGACATTCGCACTGCCCTGCGTGAGCGTGGCAGGACAGTGGAAACCCCCGATATCGCGCAGGCCATGGCGCCATCTGCCGAGCAGGACAGATCGTCTCAGAGTGGCCTGAAGGATGCCGAGCTGTCGCGCTGGCTGGAGGCGCTCGGCGGCGTGGACAACCTGCGACGCAGTGAGCTGGTGGCACTGTCGCGCGTGCGCCTTGAAGTTAAAGCCTCCTCGCGCCTTGATCATGGCGCGCTGTCATCGCTGGGCGCCGCTGGCGTGCAGCGCCTTGATGAGCACTGTCTGCATCTGGTGCTGGGCGAGCAGGCCTGGATCGTGGCACAGCAGCTGCAAACGGAGATTCAGCGCGATGACCGCTGATGACACCCTTCTGGTGGGCGTCGACGGCGGCGGCAGCGGCACCCGTCTGCGGGCGCAGTGGCGGGGCCGCTGTGTCGAAGTCACGGCCGGCCCGTCAGGGCTTGGTCTGGGGGTGGCGCGCGCCTGGCAAACGATTCTTGAGGCCCTGGAGAAGGCGCAGCGGATGCTGGGGACAGTGCTGCCCACCACGCAGTGCCGGCTGGCACTGGGGCTTGCCGGCGTCAACCAGGCGTCATGGCGCGAGGCCTTTTTGGAAAACGCGCCGAAACTGGCCGGCCTGAGACTGGAAAGCGACGCCTTTACCACGTTGATCGGTGCCCATCGGGGCCAGCCCGGCGCCATCGTGGCGCTGGGGACTGGCAGTATCGGCGAGGCACTGCATGACAACGGCCGGCGGGTCGGGGTGGGCGGCTACGGCTTCCCCTCGGGCGATGAGGCCAGCGGTGGCTGGCTGGGGCTGCGCGCGAGCCGCCACGCGCAGCACGCACTCGATGGGCGCGCCGCGCCGGATGAGTTTTCCCGCGCGCTGTGCGAGGCGATGTCGAGTCTGTCACAAACCCCCGTGAGCTGTGCGGCCACGTTGACCCACTGGCTCTCCGGTGCCGATCAGACCCGGTTTGCAGCACTTGCCCCGGTGGTCATCAACCACAGCGAGCATCCGGTCGCGCGGTCGCTGCTCACGCAGGCAGGCGAGGATATCGCGCGCATGTATCGCGCGCTGGATTCGGGGGAGCAGCTGGCGCTGGCGCTGTGCGGCGGGCTTGCCCGAGCGCTTGACCCCTGGGTGCCGGAAGGCATCAGGCCGCACCTGGCTGACCCGCTGGGCAGCAGCGTTGAGGGGGCGCTACGGCTGGCAGGCGAGCCGGGCACATCATCACAAAGCGCTCAGGCGCTACAATGAGCGTCTGCCATGATGGCTTTTACTGCGTACAGGAGATTGCATGACGCCTCATCTGATCGTGACCGATCTGGATCGAACGCTGCTCAACGCCGATCATGGCCTTGATGACATCACCGTTGACACCTTTCAGGCGCTCGAGCGTCAGGGCCATTCGCTGGCGATTGCCTCGGGGCGTCATTATCAGGACATTCGCGAAATCCGGCGCCAGCTCGGCGTCAATGCCCATATCATCTCGGCCAACGGGGCGCATCTGCACGGGCCGGACGATCAGCTGATTCACGAAATTCTGGTGCCGGCGGATATCGTGCGCACGCTTTTGGAAATGGATGTGCCGGGCGAGGTGCGCATCAATCTTTATACCAGTGACCGCTGGCTGATCGATGCCCCCGAGCCGAAACTTCTGGCCTTTCATGAAAGCACGGGCTTTACCTATGACGTGGTCGACATGGCCGGGGTGGATGGTCAGCAGGTCGGCAAGCTGCTCTTTATCGGCGACCCTTCGCTGCTCAAGGCGATCGAGACGCGCGTTCGCGCCCACTTCGAGGATCGTACCCACATCACCTATTCCCTTGAGAACTCGCTGGAGGTGATGGACCGGGAGGCCTCCAAGGGGCAGATGCTCAACCGTCTGGCGGCACAGCTTGATATCCCGATATCGCGCACTGTCACCTTTGGTGACAACCTCAATGACACGGATATGCTGCAAAACGCCGGCCGCGCCTTTGCGATGGGCAATGCCCACCCCGAGCTTTTGACCCGCGCCCCCAATGCCGAGCTGATCATGGCGCACACCGAAGCCGGTGTTGCCATCAAGCTGCGCGAGCTGTTTGCGCTTTAAAAAAATGACCCGGCCGAAAGGCCGGGTATCGATGATGCTTGAGGCGGTCGGTCTCAAGCGTTGTCGGCCTTCCCCTTATTGGCCTTGCCATCATCCACACGCTTCATCTGCTGCCAGAGCTGGCGGCGCAGGTCGGACAGTTTCGGAGCACGATCATCCTCGAAGGGGAGCGGGCGCAGCATTTTGAGAGTGCGGATGCCCAGTCGCGCGGTCAGAAGGCCGCTGGCCATGCCCTGACCGGCCCGGCTGGAAAGACGGCTGGCCAGGTTCATCGACAAAAGATCCATGCTCACCTCGGTGGCCAGCTCGCTGGCGCCGGCAAAGGCCATGTTGGCCAGTACGGCGCGAAACAGGCGCAGGCGACTGGCATAGCCCAGCTCCAGGCCGTATAGCGCGGCCAGACGGTCGATCATGCGCAGGTTGCGCCAGGCCATCAGTCCCATGTCGATCAGCGTGACGGGGCTGATGGCCACCAGCAGGGCCGTTTCGCTCGACATGCGGGTGATCAGCTGGCGGGCGCTGGCATCCCGCGGGGCCAGCACGTAGTGGTTGAAAAGATCCCGGGTTTCGCGAGCGTTGTGATGGGTCTGGCGGGCGTTCAGAAAGTCCTGCCAGTGCGGGTCACGATCTCCCAGCCCCATCTGCTGGCGCAGCCGGTTGCACAGACCCTGCATGCGATCACCATCCATCTGCGTGTCCATGATGTGGGTATCGATGTCTTCTCGCAGACGCGCGTGTCGGCGCAGCCGTTTGAGCCGAAAGAGTTCCCGGGTCAGTGATGTGCCGGCCAGCGTCACCACACCCAGCCCCAGAACGCTCCAGGCGCCGCTGATCCAGTCGCCGCCAAACCAGGCGTTCTGGAAGGTCTCGACGGCCTGAACGCCGCCCATGATCAGCGTGCCCGCCAGAACGCTCAAAAGACCCCAGCGGCGCTTTTTGGGTTTCGCCAGCGCATGATCAAGAGCGTTGTCGACCTGCTCGGGCGGCGCATTTTCCTCGAGCGGGTGATGCACGCTGTCGAGTTGATAGCGCGCGCCGGGTGCCGGGTCCACTGGTATAAAATGCTGCTCGAAGACAGGCGCCTCGGAGGTGGGCTCGGCCGTGGTCGTGGCCTCATCGCGAACATCAAAGCGTTTGCCGGGTCGTGGATCGTTCATCGCAGCTTGTCTCCCAGTAGCCAGTCCAGCGCACTGTCCATGCGAATGTGGGGCAGGGCTTCCCCGGCGGCCTGAGTCGCCGGCTTGAAGGCTGTAAAATCAAATCCCTGACGCTGCCAGAAATCGGCATCCGGCAGGCGCGGCGGCACTTCACCCGGAAACATCAGAACTTCTTCGCCTGACTCGGTCGTGCCCTTGAGCGCCGGATGACGCTTGCCGTCGTGTTCGACCGTACGGGCCTGCGTGGCACGGATGGCGGCCAGCGACAGTGACTTGACCGGCACGTCGGCGTAGCGCAGATCCCGCAGCGGTTCGGCCATCAGCGCCTCAACCAGTGACAGCAGGTTGTCATGCTGCTCGGGGGTGACGTGGTCGGCCTTGGTGGCGGCAATGGCCAGCCGGTCGATGCGCGGATTGAACAGACGTGACATCAGGCTGCGGCTGCCGTAGTCAAAGCTTTGCATCAATGTGGCGATGGCGCGGCGCAGATCGTCAAAAACGTCGGGTCCGGCATTGAGCGCCGAGAGGACATCCACCAGCACGATCTGGCGGTCAAAACGGCGAAAGTGCTGGCGGTAGAAGGGGCCGATGACCGTGCGCTTGTAGTGCTCAAAGCGTCGGGCCAATGTTTGATAGTTGCTGTCGGGGGGAAGCTCGGCAAGCCGCGCCGGGTCGCCGAGCTGTTCCAGCGGCCACGGAAAGAACTGCAGGACCGGGGCGCCATCCAGCTCGCCGGGCAGCAGAAAACGCCCCGGTTGCACCCAGGTGTAGCCGCCTTCATTGCGGGCGCTGTTGAGCGAACGGGCATATTCGGCGCTGATATCGGCCAGCTGCTGCTCGTCGGCAGTGGCTGCCGGGTCGAGCGTGCTGACCTGCGCCAAAAAGGCTTCGGCAAAGCGGCGCCGGCGCCCGGTCAATTGGGTGCCAAGGGCTTCACACCACTGCTGATAGCTCTGGCGCAGCATGGGCAGATCCAGCAGCCACTCGCCGGGATAGTCGATCAGATCCAGCGTCAGGGTGCGCTGCTCGCCCAGAAAATGACGGCTGTTGGTACGGCTTTTGTAGCGGATCAGCAGGCGAAGCTCGCTGATGCCCCGGGTTGGCGAGGGCCAGTCGGGCGGCGTGCCCTCGAGCGACGCCAGGGCCTGGTCATAGGGAAAGCGGGGCACGGACAGGTCCGGCTGACTCTGGCGCTGGGCGCCCAGCAGTCTGCCTTCGCGGGCGCAGCTCATCATGTCCAGGCGTGCATCAAGACCTGCATGGCGCAGCTGATTGACCAGCGAGGTCAAAAAGGCGGTCTTGCCGGCGCGCGACAGGCCCGTGACCGCCAGGCGCACCTGCCGATCAAGGCTGCGTTCGAGCCAGTCACCGGCATAACCGGGCAGCGATAGCGGCATGGTTGTCCTTGTTCACGATCATTATTAAATGGTGGGTCTCGATTGTAGCGAATTGCATGTTATAGCGCCTGAAAGCAATGTGATTGGTAACATGGCACACAACGTCTATAGTCTATTCAGCGCTGTACGTTGCATGCAGCCTCCCCGGCCGGGGCAAGGGCATAACATTCAAGCAAGGTGGTTATCAGGGAGAAGACCATGAGCATTATTCTTTGGCTGATCATTGGCGGTCTGGCTGGCTGGATTGCCGGCAAGATCATGCGCGGTGGCGGCTTCGGTATCCTGGGCAATATTATCGTGGGTATCGTGGGTGCCGTACTGGGTGGTGCCATCTTCAGCATGCTGGGTATCGGTTCCAACAACATCATTGGATCACTGGTGGTGGCGGTTATCGGCTCAGTGATCCTGCTGTGGCTGGTGTCCCTGATCAAGGGCAAGGGTAACGGCAAGGTCTGAACCTGCCCCGTTAATCCTCCCTGCGACGCCCGGCCATGCCGGGCGTCGTTGTTTGTGTGGTCGTTGTCCGTGTCAAAAATCCCGCGTTGAACCAGCATGATCCGCCATCGCTGACGCCATTATGTGAGCTTTTTCATCAGATGCGCTTCTGATCGCCTCGAACCGTTCGCCGGTCAATATCGATCAATTCGACCCACCCTTGATGCCAGATTCCCCTGGCCGCCATCAATTATGTTAAATCCGACTTGCGGCCTGCCTTGAAGCTGTCAGCAGGGTGGAGAGATGACGGTTACATCAGATGCTCATGGATTTGAAAGGGCGCAGGTATCGAATTTCGGGCCAAAAGCTTTCACAGGATAAGTTCTGACAACATGACCGGTAATTGTTTTTTTCAGAGGGCAAAATTTATCTACGCTTAAGGGCCGCAAGACGTCACGAATAATGGAATGGTCAGTTTCCTGACAAGCTGATCACAGGTAGTCGGGCGTTTTTGTGAGGCGCCGCCGATGGACAGGCAGGCCGGCAGCGATTCACTGCCGAATTTGATAAGGAGAAGATACCGTGGCAAATAATCCCTATAGCGCGTCTAACAATGACGGTCCGCACGACACTGATTTCAAGACCAGTGATCAAAGCAAGAATGAAAGCCTTGAGCAGTTTCGCAACGATGCTGAAGGCCATGACCTGCGTACCAATAACGGCGTACGCATTGCCGACAACCACAACTCCCTGAAGGCAGGTGAGCGTGGTCCGACGCTGATGGAAGACTTCATCTTCCGCGAGAAGATGAACCACTTTGACCATGAGCGTATCCCTGAGCGTATCGTGCATGCCCGCGGCGCCGCCGCGCACGGTGTGTTCGAGGCCTACCCGGAAGCCGAGCAGTATTCAAAGGCAGCGGTATTCAAGGCCGGCAAGCAGACGCCGACCTTTGTACGCTTTTCCACCGTGCAGGGCTCGCGCGGCTCCAACGATACCGTGCGTGACGTGCGTGGCTTCGCCACCAAGTTTTATACCGAAGAGGGCAACTGGGATCTGGTTGGCAACGACATGCCAATCTTTTTCATCCAGGACGCCATCAAGTTTCCCGACTTCGTGCACGCTGTAAAGCCCGAGCCGCACAACGAGATTCCGCAGGGTCAGTCGGCGCACGATACCTTCTGGGATTTTGTTTCCCTGATGCCGGAGTCGGCGGCCATGGTGCTGTGGACCATGTCCGATCGCGCTTTTCCGCGCAGCTATCGTTCCATGGAAGGTTTCGGGATTCATACTTTCCGACTGGTCGACAAGCAGGGCAAGTCGCGCTTTGTGAAGTTTCACTGGAAGCCGCTGGCAGGCACCTACTCCTTTATCTGGGACGAGGCGCAGCTGCTGTGGGGCCGTGATCCGGACTTCAACCGTCGCGAGATGGCCACCGATATCAGCAACGGTGACTATCTTGAGTGGGAACTGTGCGCCCAGATCATCGAGGAAGAAGACGAGCACAAGTTCGACTTCGACATTCTGGACGCGACCAAACTGATTCCCGAAGAGATCGTGCCGGTCACACCGTTGGGCAAGCTGACGCTCAACCGTAACCCGGACAACTACTTCGCCGAGACCGAGCAGGTCGCGTTTAATCCGGGACACATCGTGCCGGGGATCGACTTTACCAACGATCCGCTGCTGCAGGGTCGTCTGTTCTCCTATCTCGATACCCAGATGCTTCGCCTGGGCGGGCCGAACTTCAAGGAGATCCCGATCAACCGTCCGGTTACGCCGGTGCATAACAATCAGCGTGACAGCTTCCATCGCATGACGATCAACAAGGGTCAGGCTTCCTACGAGCCCAACTCGATTGACGACGGCTGGCCGCGTGAAACGCCACCGGCGGCGGAAAACGGTGGGTTCGAATCGGTTAACGAGCGCGTGGATGCCCACAAGGTTCGCGCTCGTAGTGCCTCTTTTGCCGATCACTACTCGCAGGCCACGCTGTTCTGGAACAGCCAGACGGATGTGGAAAAGGAGCACATCGTTCAGGCCTATGCCTTCGAGCTGTCCAAGGTCGAACGCCCGTGGATTCGTGAGCGCGTGATCCAGCAGATCCTGCCCAACATCGATCTGGACCTGGCCCGTCGTGTCGGTGAGATTCACGGCATCGAGGCACCGACAGAAAAGCCGGCTTCGGCAGAAGAGCTGGGCAAGAGCACGCTGACCGAGTCGCCCTCGCTGAGTCTGATGGCGCGTCTGCCCGGTAATATCAAATACCGCAAGGTGGCCATTCTGGTTGCCGACGGGGTGGATCTTGACCAGGTCACGGCGCTGCAGTCGAAGCTCAAGGCCGAAGGCGCGCAGGGCATGATCATTGCGCCGACCATGGCGCCGGTAAAAGCCAGCAACGGCAATACCATTACGCCGGATGCCATGCTCAACGGTCTGCCGTCGGTCACCATGGATGCGGTACTGATTGCCGGCGGCGCGCAGAGCATTGAAACGCTCAAGGCCAGCGGTCAGGGTCGCTACTATCCGCAGGAAGCCTGGAAGCACCTGAAGGTGATCGGCGCCGTAGGCGAGGGCAAGGATCTTCTTGAGGCCGCCAACATCAAGATGGATGAAGGCGTGCTGACCGGTGATAGTGTCGATGCCATCTTTGACGACTTTAAAAAGGCACTGGGTCAGCATCGAGTGTGGAGCCGTAATCCGGAGGCCAACACTCAGCCGGCCTGATACTGCTGCTGAAACAGACAGTGTCATGACTGAAAACCCCGGCCATGCCGGGGTTTTTCATATCATGGGCCGTATTAACATATTATGACCATCCGGAGTGGACGTTCGCGTGCGAGCTGCGTATGTTGCTTGCCAAACCGGCATCTGTCAGTCATCTGCCAAAAGGCATGGCGGATTTGCCCCGCTTACGTCAGTGCTTTGAGTGGATATCATGGCCTCTTCCAAAGAGCGATTTATCGGACTTGAGTGGCTGAGATTCTTTCTCGGTCTCTACATCGTCATCTTTCATACCCTGCATAACTACCCGTCCATCAGAAGCTGGTCGGGCTATGTCACGGATCTGGGGTTTTTCTCGACCAGTACCTTTTTTATCCTGTCGGGCTTTTTGCTGGCGCATGTGTATCTCAACGACCAGCGCGAGATGCGCGAGCCGGCCAAAAGCTTTTTGACCAAGCGGTTTGCCAATCTGTATCCGATCCATATCGGCTCCTGTCTGCTGGCCATGGCGGTATCGGCAGGCGTTGGCTATCTGGCCCTGACAGCCCAGGATGCCGGCACCTCGCTTCGCTTTGTGCTCTATGACGTCAACAACGACACCGGTATCGTCAACCCCGAGGCGCTGCGCCACACCATGGGTGACGTGGAGCTCTGGTTCAATGTGGTGCTCAATGTGTTCATGCTGCACGCATGGAACCCCTACTATCTGACGTTCAATCCGCCGTCCTGGTCGATCTCGGCGCTGTTTTTCTTCTATCTGACCTTTCCCTTCATCGCGCCCCGGCTGATGAAGATCAAAAGAACGCGGCTGGCCATTTTGATGACCAACCTGATCTATCTGGTGCCGCCGCTGATCGTGATCGCTTTCACGCCTTTTGATATGCCGGAAACGGGAATTTTGCATCGTAATCCGATCATTCGACTGCCCGAATTCATTGCCGGCATTTTGCTGTGCGCCTTTTACATGCAGCAAAAAAAGGCCGGCAGGCTACTTGAGCTGCGCGGCAAGCTCTTGCTGGCGCTCTATATCGCAGTGTGCTGTCTGGTCGCCACCTGGCTGCTCGAGCAGGGCAGAGCCTGGTACTACCTCTTGCACAACGGGTTGCTGCTGACTGCTGAAATGGCACTGATCTATCTGTGCGTGCACATTCCCACGCCCGGCAGCGAGCGACTGACCAAATTTGCCGGACGTCTTGGCGGGGCATCGCTGCCCATGTTTGCCCTGCATGTGCCGCTTTATGTCATCTTCACTCGAAGCGAGCAGATTCTGAAGGGCGAGCCGTCCCTGTGTGCTGACAATCTGCGCCTGTGTCTGGCGGCGGCCGGTGAGATCTCCATATGGCTTTATCCGGTTTATCTGCTGATGACCGTGATTCTTTGCGTTCTCTTTCAGGAGCAGTTTGTCGTACGTATTCGCCGCTGGATTCTAAGCTGGATGCTGCCCTCGGCCCCTGCGCGCCAAAAGACACATGCCGAGCGAATGGCCGACCCGCGCGAACCCCGCTGAGACAAGGGGGCGGTTCAGGTACAATGACGACCGCCCCCGCAATGGCGTGACCGAACATCTGTTCCATGAGGTATTTTTTGAAAGAGAGCCTGCAGATCTGGTGCGCCCAGCGTCTGGCCAGCCATGGCTGGCATCGTGAGGTGCCGCCCGAGCGTGCCATGAGCGTTCCCCGTGCCCTTGCCCGACTTCGCAGCATGGACATCGAGGAGCCCGGTGCTCTGGGGTGGCAGATGGTAGGGCGCCTTGACCAGGCGCAACGTGACGAGGCCGTCACCATGCTGGTGCTGGCGTTCAACGCGCAGTGGCTGGATGAACAGACCCTGTCACAGTGGCTGACCTGGCTTCAGGGAGAGACCTCGCAGCCGCCCTGGCCCGATCAGGGTGACAGCGCGATCTGGCGTGCTCGCGCCCCCTTTGCCCCCGTCATGATCGACAGTCTGGAAGCGGCCGGCCTGGAGCGCGAACGTACCGCTCATTTTCTGCGCGAGGTCTGGTCCGTTCACGAGCGTGATGAGCTCATCCGCATGCTGCTGTGGCTGGCAGGGCAGGGCCATCGTCACGGCTGGGAACTCGATTACCTTCGATTTGAAACCATGACCCCGGCGCAGCGACTGCAGTGGCATGCCCGCATGGCGCCGCAGGCGACCTACGCCGCCACGCTCGAGGCGCTGGTGGTTCAGGAGCATCCACGGGATGTGGCGGCATGGGACTGGCTGCGTCTGGTCGATCTGGCCTGGGCCGGCATGGCCATGGGCTGGCTTGATCAGGACGAGGCCAGAGGCTTTGCCGCACACGGTGTGGATCTTCTGACGCGTCGGTATCAAAGCTGGCATGAGGTGGCGCTGGCCTGGCAGCGTGGGCGCAGTCTGCATGAAGGGCTCGATCTGATGGAGAACTTCACGGTCGACTGGCAACTGCTGCTTGAAGCGCCTGACAGCCCCTGGCAGCGACCGCTGCATCAGCTGCTTGATGACGACCTTCGTGAACGCTCCCGGGCGATGATTCGCGGCCTTCGCAGCAGTGCACGTCACTGGGCGCTGGCAGTGGCCTCCGTCAGGGAGTCGGATCTGCTGTATCGCCAGTACATGGCGCCCGGTGCAAGCGATGAGCAGCGCCGGCTGAGTCGGGAATATCTCGACGACATTCTGGACTGGCGACCGGAGGAGGGCGTGGCTGGGCTGTCACGCTTCTGGATGCCGGGGCAGGTGCATCATCTTAATCAGCTGGCCTCCGATGCGCTGCATGGCAGGCTGCCGGAGGCTTCGACCCCCTTTGGCACGCCGTCTTCCGAGCTACTGGCCTATCGTCAGCAGCTGGCAGGCTGCGCGTCGGTTTCTGCCACGATCATCATGGCTGAAAAATATGCCTTTCATCTCCAGATGTTTGAAAGCGCTGAATATGGCGACACCGAGCTGCTGGCGCGCTGTCATACGCGGCTTGCCGCCATGCTGGATCGTCACTATCTCAGCGTGGATGCCCTGCTGGAGGCCTGGGTGCGCTGGGAGCAGACCCTGCCCGAAGACAGTACGCAGGAGTCGCTGGTCGAGGATATCGAGTGGCATCGCAACGATCCCGGTAGCCCCTTTCACTGGCTAACAGCCCCCGGCGGCTTTCAGAGGGAGCCGGGCACGCGCCCCTCGCTGTCGCGCTTTACGGCGCTTGCGCTATCAGGGCCACTCAACGCTGCGCTGTGGGGCGAGCCTGAAAGACAGTATGGCGTACAGGCCACCGAGATCCGGGAATGGCTGGATAGCCACTACGGACTCACTGGCACCGCGCCACTGATTCGCTTTCTCGATTTTCTGGTCGAGGCCGGGGACCGACAGGAGTATTTGATCAACTACGGGCCTTACACGCTGAATCAGCGTCGGCTGCGTCAGGAAATTGCCGTGCTGGAGTCTGCCAACTGCAGTGAGGATGAAAGGGTTCATCTGGAAAGACTGCGTCGCGTTTTGAAAAACGACCATCAGTGTAATGACATCGACATGGCGGCATGGGATATCGCCCAGGTGGTGGATCTTGCCGCTGCCGGGCGGCAGCTGGGCTGGCTGAGTGCGGAAAAGCTTCACCACTACCTCGATCAGGCGCTGGCGCTGGCCTCACGCCACTACAGCGACTGGTGGGCCTACGGCAAGGGAATGCTGGCAGGCTATAGCTTTTTCATGGTCGACACCCCCGAGCGTGATCATTTTCTGGCGGAATTCAATCAGGCCATGACGGCCTGGCAGACGGGTCTGCCGCCACTGGCCGGCAGCTGGGCCAGCCTTGATTTCCCGGGTGCGCAGCCACGGCGATGGCCGCCGCTTCATGCCGACACGCTTCCGGGCGACGCTCGCATCCTGCACTAGCACAGTAATTAGTAATCACCAGTGTTGTTTTGTTACCTTTGCATGAATTTCGATTAATACTTTGGTCATAGCGAAGGTGGTTTGATTAATTTTTAATACTCGCCACACCTGATCAAATTCCTTAACATCCTGAAGGCGTTGTTTTTGACGCCTTTCCCTATCTGTTACACGATGCTTTCAGGATGCTTCCAGTGCTCAATCAACAAAAAGGGCCGTATTCATGCGGCGAATAATCATGGGTAGTCTGGTTTGTCTTGCGCTGGGAGGATGTGCCGCCTCTCAGCCCGGTTCACAGGATGGCGCCAGGGATATGGCCATGCTTTCGCTTTCGACGGTGAAAACGTCGAAAGCGAAAGCCGGAAAAAATGTCCGACAGACATCACACTATGACTATATCTCTCCCGAGGACGCTTATCCGGTCGATATCGAAGCCGCGCTCATGGCCGAGTTTGATACCTGGCAGGGCACGCCTTATCGATTCGGCGGCGAAAGCAGCAATGGCATCGACTGTTCAGCGCTGGTGCAACAGGTTTTCCGGGACAGCTTCAACTTTGATCTGCCGCGGACCACGGCCGGTCAGGTGCTGACCGGTCGCCGCATCGAAAAAACGGCGCTCAAGGCCGGTGATCTGGTCTTTTTCAGGCCCTGGCGCGGCGATCGCCACGTTGGTATCTATGTGGGTGATGGTCGCTTCATGCACGCCTCAAGCTCAAGGGGCGTGAAGATCTCCCGGCTGGATAATCCCTACTGGAGCCGACATTACTGGCAGTCCCGCCGAGCGCTGGATGCCAATGCGCTTGCCATGCGCACGCCCTGAAGATTTTCAAGCGGGCCGATACGAAAGGGTATCGGCCCGTTCTGCTTTTGCCTTTTGGCAACGACACGGTATGCCTCACTTCGATACGCCTGCTTTTAACCCCCCGCCGTTTAATCGACTTCGCCTGATCCACCGGTACACGTCGCTGCCTCGATATTTCCGAGCTGCCTTTTCTTGTACAAGACATGAAAAAATGTTGTACGATTACAGGCGCAAACGGCTGGCACGGATGCCGGCCCGACAACGGACTTCAGGATTTATCAGGTATGGATACCCAATGTTCAAGCTTTTCGGTGTGCGGCACTGAAGCGATTTCCTTTCCGTTCTTGTCGGCAGCGTCTGATGATGATGGATGCGCGTCTCAATCACTTGACGAGCTGTCGTGTGATCATGACCTGACGCTGCTGGACATGGCGCCTCATCATCGGGTGCTGGACATGTACGGCTCCGGGCAGCGGCGCATGCATCTGATTGCCAACGCACTGGATGAGCGTGGTGAACTGGTGGCCAATATCATGGGCGCGCTGTCACTTGAAAGCGCAGCCCTTCGGCAAACGCCTGACAATGTGACCATGGCGCGTCTGGATGATGATCGCCTGTCTCCGGAAGAGATGGGGTCCTTCGATCGCGTGTTGCTCGATATCCCTGCCCTGATCGGACGACACCTGTCGGCCCGACAGCGTTCTGAACGGCTGGTATCACTGCTGCTTCGCGCCATCAGCCTGTGCCGCAACGGCGGGCATGTCGTGTACATCACACATGGTCATCTGGCCCACGACAATGAAATGGTCATCGATCAGGTGATCAATGATGCCCACAAGGGCGTTGCTCTGGGCGACATTGATCTGGTCGGGGTGGATGGGCGTCCGGGTAATACCTGCTGCGGTGGGCAGCAGCTCGATCCCAGAATTGCCAGAACGCTGCATGTTGCAGGTGGCATGAGCCGCGATGATCGCTATCTGGCCATATTGAAATGCGGTCACTCCTGATCCGGCACCATCAATGTTGATCGGCATCGACGCCGGTACACCCCAGCACTACAATGACGCCTCTTTTGCCTTCGGGGCCGGGGATGTCTTTTTTCACCTTTCGCCTGCGTCACGTTTGTTGTTATCTCGCAACATGGCTGGCGCATCAGCTTGTGGCCTTGCGCATCTTACCGGCAGGGCTTGCCCTTGTGGCTATTGCGCTGGTCCTGGTCACAATTCCTCTGCTGTATACCCATCAGCTTCTTGCGGCGGCGCTTTGTGTGATGTCGTATCGCCTGATGAGCGTGCTTTCAGGCTGTGTATCGAAAGCGCTGGGCCATTCTGACGCAAGACAGCGCTACCTTCGCCCGTTCATGGAAGTCATTCTGATCCTGTCGGTCATGGCTGGATTGTCACTGTCCTCACCCGAGCGGCTTTTATGGCCCGCACTGGCTCTGGTCGTGGTCGTGCTGGTGTTTGATCTGGAAAGACGGCTGGTAGTGCTGCTTCAAAAGGCGCAAGGCATTGTTGCCAGAGAAGGACATCTTGAGCGGGTGATCGACGTGATTACGGGGAGTGCAGGGCGCACGCTGCTTTTGATAGCGGCCTGCTACCGGCCACAGAGCTTTTTCTGGAGCGGATTCGCATTTGCAGGCTTGTGTTGTCTGGTGCTGGTCTGGAGGCTGGTGTCCAACTACCGGCGACTGAAAATATCGACGGAACCACCCGCTTCACCGATGCCGGTTGACCGGGAAGCGCCTGTCGAAGTATCAACATCGCAACCACGGGCATAACGACAAGGCGGACATAAAAAAGGCAGCCCGTTGGCTGCCTTTTTAAACATTGATCATTGGTGGTCAGTGCTCGTGACCGCCTTCGCCGTGTACATGGCCGTGCTCGAGTTCTTCGGCACTGGCTTCACGTACGGATTCGACGCTGACGTCAAAGTTCAGGGTCTCGCCGGCCAGCGGATGGTTGCCGTCAACGGTAACCGTATCACCTTCGAGCTTGGTGACGGTGACCAGCAGCGGGCCGCCTTCGGTCTGCGCCTGAAACTGCATGCCGGGCTGAATGTCTTCTACGCCCTGGAAGGCATCGCGCGGTACTTCCTGCACCAGAGAGGGCTGGACTTCGCCATAGCCTTCGCCGGGTTCAACGCGCGCCTGAAGGCTGTCACCTGTCGTCTTGCCCGACAGTTCCTTCTCCAGACCGGGAATGATGTTGCCGGAACCGTGCAGATAGGAAAGCGGATCACGACCTTCAGAGCTGTCGAGTACTTCACCGGAATCGTTTTTCAGAGTGTAGTGAAACGATACGACCTTGTTCTCTTCGATCTGCATGATAAGGGTCCTTTGCGTCGGTACGTGTTGGTTGCTCTTGAACTGTCGGGGCATCGTCTTCATTAATGCGTGCCGACGTGCTGACACATGAGATGGCGACGGCCATATATTTTTCAACCCCGGGCAGGCCATCAATCGCGCTTTTTTTACGATATCATGCCAGCATGGTGTCGGCTTGCAGGCATGGCGGCATCATGACGGCCCGGCAAGGCAGATATCGTGCCCCGGTGCACAACTGAATTATAGACCTTCAAATACTCGCGCAGGAGAGCTTATGACCATTGCTGTCATCTGGATTGTTATCTTTGCCATTGCCGCGGCGCTGGCCTGGAAGAGCTGGGAAAGCGGCTTTGGTAAACTGGTCAAGCGGTGGGTGCCCGACATTCTGCTGATTGATGATGAGCAGGCCAATCGTATTACCTGGTGTGTCGTGGCAGGTGTGCTGTTTGCCACGCTGATGACCAACCCGGCCTCCATGCTGCTGACCGTGGCAATGATCGCACTGATCGCCTTGATCGTACGAGCGGTGATTCGCTTTGCGCTGAGCAAGGTGCACTGAAAGCGTTTGAGCCTTCAAGCGATCGCTCGGATCGATGAGGCGCTTTCAAATGAATGCCATCAAAAAGGGCTCCCTCGGGAGCCCTTTTTGACGTTCAATACGCCAATTCCAGCATCGCCATAAAAGCGCTCAGCGAGAGATATGCTGGTACTCGCCCGCATCGCTGGTGGCCCGGCTGACCAGAACAATGGCAATAAACGAGGCGATAAAGCCGGGGATGATTTCATAGATCCCGTCGCCGCCCAGAAACGCTGCGTTCCAGCCCAGTGCAATCCAGATCATGACGGTGACCGCACCCACGACCATGCCTGCAATGGCGCCGGTACCGTTGGTGCGCGACCACATCAATGACAGCAGAATCACCGGACCGAAGGCGGCACCAAAGCCTGCCCAGGCGTTGCTCACCAGTCCCAGCACCTGAGAGTTCGGATCAGAGGCGATGATCGCGGCTACCACGCCTACCAGCAGAACACTGACGCGACCGACCGTGACGACTTCCTTCTCCGTTGCCTGCTTGCGCAAAAACAGGCGATAGAAGTCTTCTGTCAGCGACGAGGAGGCCACCAGCAGCTGGCTGGAAATGGTGCTCATGACCGCCGCCAGCAGGGCCGCATAAAGAAAGCCCGTGATCAGCGGATGGAACAAAAGGTTGGCCAGAATAATAAAGATCGTTTCCGGGTCCTGAATGTCCATGCCGTTGCGAACCGCGTAGGCGCGCCCGAACAGACCCAGCGAGACGGCCCCGATCATGGAGATCAGCATCCAGCTCATGCCGATGTTGCGCGCCGTGGGCACATCCTTGAGCGAGCGTATGGCCATGAAACGCACGATGATGTGCGGCTGCCCAAAATAGCCAAGCCCCCAGGTGATCGCGGAAAGCCACCCGATAAACGTCAGTCCGTCCGTCCAGGACAGCAGGGTGGGATCGACCTCATTGAGCGTCTGCGAGGCCTGGGCAAAACCGCCACCGCCTTCGCCGAAGAGCACCACGGCCGGCATGATCACCAGTGCCAGCATCATGATGCAGCCCTGCACGAAGTCCGTCAGGCTCACCGCCAGAAAGCCACCGACCACGGTGTAGACCAGTACCACGCCCAGCGTAATGATCACACCCGAGGCGTAATCGCTCGCCCCGCCGATGCTGACCATCCCCGAAAAGGCGCTCTGGAACAGCTTGCCGCCGGCCACCAGCCCGGACGCCGTGTAGATGGCAAAAAAGACCACGATGACGATGGCAGAGACCACCCTTAGCGACATGGCGCGGGTCGGAAAGCGATTGGCCAGAAAGGCGGGAATGGTAATGGCGTTGCCGTAGTGGACCGTTTGTTCACGAAGACGCGGTGCGACCAGAAGCCAGTTGAAAAAGGCCCCCAGCAGCAATCCAACGCCGATCCACGCCGACCCCAGACCGGAGGCAAACATCGCCCCGGGCAGGCCCAGCAGCAGCCAGCCGCTCATGTCCGAGGCACCCGCCGACAGCGCCGCCACTTTCGGGCTGAGCGTGCGACCGCCCAGCATATAGTCCTCGGAGGTCGAGGTCGCAGTGCGCATGGCATACAGGCCGATACCGACCATGAGCGCGAAATAAGCAAAAAGGCTGATCCAGACACCGATAGCCATAAATTTCTCCTGTGTTCTGATTATTGGGCCGGAAGGTTTCCTGCAGGTGTCATGAGCAGGGCGCGAGCGAATGGGAAACCCTTTTTGACGTTGTTTTCAACCACAAATGGCCTCCCATCGCTCGTTGTCATCATGATGTGTGGATCAATCGTCTCCCATGGCCAGCAGGGACGCATTGCCCCCCAGTGCGGCCGTATTGATGGTGCGCGTTTTCTCGTTGACAAAGCGCAGCAGATAGTGAGGCCCGCCGGCCTTGGGCCCGGTGCCTGAAAATCCTTGCCCGCCAAAGGGTTGAACGCCCACCACGGCCCCTATGATATTACGATTGACGTAGACATTGCCGACCCGGATGCGACGGGCCACGCGATTGGCGAAGGTCTCGTTGCGGCTGTGTACGCCAAAGGTCAGACCGTAGCCGCGCTCGTTGATGGTGTCGATCACCGCATCGATGTCGGCCGCCCTGAAGGTCGCGACGTGCAAAATGGGGCCAAATTGCTCGGTCTCCAGCGCATCGATGCCATCGATTTTAAACGCCGTCGGGGCAATGAAGGTGCCGTTGGCGGCAATGGCCGGATCAATCGCGGTCTCGGCGATCAGGCGGCCTTCACCCTTGAGCCGATCAATATGGGCCTGGAGTCCCTGTCGAGCCTCATCATCAATGACCGGGCCGACATCGGTGGCCAGCTTTGTCGGGTCACCGATATTGAGCTCGGCCATCGCCCCCTTGAGGGTGTCGATGACGCGCTCGGCGATATCTTCCTGAACGTAGAGCACGCGCAGCGCCGAACAGCGCTGGCCGGCACTCTGATAGCTCGAGGCCACCACATCCTTGACCACCTGCTCGGGCAGGGCAGTGGAGTCCACGATCATGGCGTTGAGCCCGCCGGTTTCGGCCACCAGCGTTGGCAGCGGCGCGTTGTCGCGTGCGGCCAGCGAGCGGTTGATCAGCTGCGCCGTCTGGGTGGAGCCTGTGAAGGCCACCCCGGTGATACGACGATCGCTCGAGAGCACGGCGCCGACCGTGGCGCCATCGCCTGGCAGCAGCTGTACCACCCCGCGCGGCATGCCGGCCTCATGCAGCAGTTCGACAACGCGATGCGCGACCAGCGAGGTCTGCTCTGCCGGCTTGGCCAGCACGGTGTTGCCGGTCACGGCCGCTGCCACGGTCTGGCCACAGAAGATGGCGATCGGGAAGTTCCACGGGCTGATGGTGGCAAAAACGCCCTTGCCCTGCATGATGAGCTCGTTGGACTCGCCGGTCGGCCCGGGCAGCACTGTAGGCGCCTCAAAAATGTCCCGGGCGCGGGCGGCGTAGTAGCGACAGAAATCCACCGCTTCGCGCACTTCGGCCACGCCGTCGGGCAGCAGCTTGCCGCCTTCCATGCAGCACAGGGCCATCAGTTCGGGCGTATGCTTTTCCATCAGATCGGCAAAACGTTCCAGAATGGTGGCGCGCTGCTCGACCGGCGTGTCGTTCCAGTCGGGGAAGGCCTTCCAGGCCACATCGATGGCACGTGAGGTCTCATCAGCGCTGGTCCAGCGCACCTTCCCGACGGTGCGCTGATGATCCCAGGGGCAGACGACGTCGCGAAGCTCACCGTCATTGCGGTCCAGATCGAACCCGACCAGCGGCCCGGCACGGTAATCACGCTCGAAAAAGGGCGTCATCTCGTCGATCAGCGGCTTGAACTGGCTGTTGACGTTCAGGTTGATACCCCGCGAGTTGCGTCGACCGTCGGGATAGATGTCGGCCGGCATGGGGATATTGGAATTAAAATACTGGCCCACGCCGATCAGGTTCTCGACCGGGTGAACGCAAAGCGATTCCACTGCGACACGCGGGTCGACCAGCTGATGGACAAACGAGGAGTTGGCACCGTTTTCCAGCAGGCGACGTACCAGGTAGGGCAGCAGATCCTTGTGGGCGCCCACCGGGGCATAGATGCGACACCAGGTGCCCTTCGGGGCCTGCTTGAGGGCGGCTTCGTAAAGGGCCTCGCCCATGCCGTGCAGACGCTGGAATTCGAACGCGCGATCGCCCTGATGGGCCAGGTCGATAATGGTCGCGATGGTATGGGCGTTGTGGGTGGCAAACTGAGGGAAGAGGCGACCACGCGTGTTGTCGGAGAGCAGATAGGTCGCGCAGGCCAGATAGGAGACATCCGTGCAGGCCTTGCGGGTGAACACCGGGTAGCCGTCAACGCCCAGCTGCTGCGACTCCTTGATCTCGCTGTCCCAGTAGGCGCCCTTGACCAGACGTACCGGAATTTCATCGTTTTGTTCATCGGCGATGCGCGTCAGCCACTGAAGCGCCGGCAGGGCACGCTTGGAGTAGGCCTGAATGACCAGGCCGAATCTGCCCCAGCCCTGACAGACATCGGCGTTGTACACCGCCTTGAAGACCTCGAGTGACAGCTCGAGCCGGTCGACTTCTTCGGCATCGATGGTCAGCGCCACATCCAGACCGCGTGCCAGCTCAACGAGCTGTTTGACGGTGACGACCAGCTCTTCGAGAACCTGCTCGCGCCGCCCGGACTCATAGCGCGGGTGCAGCGCCGAGAGCTTGATGGAAATCGAGGGGGCCGGCGTGGTCGAGGCCAGCTTCTGGCTGGTTTTACCTACGGCGCGAATGGCGCTGGTGTAGTCGTCAAAATAACGCTCGGCATCCTTTCGGGTCAGCGCCGCCTCGCCCAGCATGTCGTAGGAATAGGTGTAGCCCTTGTCGAACAAGGGCCTTGAGCGCTTGAGCGCCTCATCGATATCGCGGCCCAGCACGAACTGGCGACCCATGACCTTCATCGCCTGGCGCATCGCCTGACGAATGACCGGCTCCCCCATGCGATTGACCATGCGATTGATAAAGCCTGCCGGACGGCCGTCCTGCGGCTGATCCAGCTTGATCACGCGCCCGGTGGTCAAAAGCCCCCAGGTCGAGGCGTTGACGAACCAGGATTCACTCTGGCCGGCGTATTTCTCCCACTCCCCGACACTGAGGCGGTCCTCGATCAGGGCATCGGTCGTGGCGCTGTCGGGCACGCGCAGCAGCGCTTCTGCCAGACACATCAGCATCAGGCCTTCCTGCGTGCCCAGACTGTACTGCTGCAAAAGCTCATCGATGGAGTCCACTGCGGTGTCCATGGCGCGCACTTCACGCACCAGCGCTGCGGTGGTGTCAGCAATCCGCCTGAAATCCCCCTCATCGGTCTGTAAAAGCTCGATGAATTCTCGCATCAGATCGTTTTCGTCGACGATATAGTGATCGCTGATGCGGTCAAAAAGGGTGTCAGGGGCCTGTTGCCAGGTGCCGGCATCCAGTATCTGTTGGCTGTTGAGCATAGTGAAGTTCCTTGCCGCAAAGGACGGCCAGCGCAGGATCAAACCGCGTGGACAAATGAGGCGTCGATGGCTGGCGGTGACAAAAAAGGGATAGTGGCTTTTTTGACTTTAGGCTGTGACGCGCAGCGTCGTCTTGTCGATTTGCCGGGAAGGGTTGTCAGATTGGCGGGAGTTTGACGGGCAGTTTGGTCGCGCAAAAAAGCGGGAGTTTCGGCAATACGTCTTTGGTCTTAGGGGAGGGCGGGCAGCCGGACCAATGCCGGTGATGCTCAGTCTGCGCGGGTCTGGCGCAGTGCCCTGGGGGAGTGGCCGAAATGGCGTCTAAAAGCGTGTGACAATGCACTTTGATTGGCAAAGCCCGAGCGTTCGGCGATATCAATCAGAGGCAGGCGGGATTCCAGCAGCAGTTTGCGTGCCGCATTGAGACGCTTGCGCAGGATGTACTGATAGGGCGGCAGCCCCGTTCGTATGCGAAAGAGCTCGGTAAAGTGGGCACTGGACAGATGAACCAGACCGGCCAGATCCTCAACGCGGATGGCCCGGGCCAGATGGCGATCGATGTAGTGATCCAGCATGCTCAGATCGAGCCGCGACTGCGGGGTGGCCTGCCGGTCGAGCAGGCGATGGGAGAGAATCGACAGCAGGGTCGTGATCAACAGATCGCGATCGACGTCCGGCTGATGGGTGATCTCCTCGACCATAAAGGTGAGATAGGCACGTGCGGCACTGTCGAGTTCAAAGTGCAGCGGGTGAGAAAACAGCTGAAAGTGATGGCGGTAGGCGCCTGACAGGCCCGGTGCATCGTCAAAGAGATCCAGCAGCAGCTGGGAGTTGTCCCCGATGCCGCGGTAGCAGTGCTCCCGATCACCCGGAATGGTGCAGCCGTGAAAGGGCGCTATGTGCAGTGCCTGTCCGTCGATAATGATCTCGGCCTCGCCTGCAAGGCCGATCACGATCTGGTGAAAGGGGTGCGAATGCGCCTGGGAGATTTCTTCCAGCGGCGCTCGGCGGATGACGTTGGTACTGGTCAGCGCGATGGTCATGGCAGTTCAATCATCAAACGAAAAGGACTCATCGGCTTGCATCAAAAGGCACGCCGGTCACCAAGCGACAGTCGCGCCGTCAGGTGCTGGCGCAGTGCGCGGATTTCCTCGATCCCGGCACTTGAAAACAGATTGCCTCCCTGCTGGAGCCGCCAGGGCTGGCCATATTCATCCATGATGACCTGACAGCGCCGGCGTACGTTTTCCAGATAGGGATCATGTCGGATCGGGTAACCGATGATGGTGTGCCAGCGGGCCTCCGAGACGCGATTTTCCAGCGCCTCGTCAAGCAGGGCCAGCAGGTCGTCGGCGCTGGTGCGATAGCGCGGCGTTCGCGACAAAATCAGCGCCGTGACCATAAAACCGCAGATCAGCAGACAGACAACAAAGGTCAGCGCAAAGATAGCCATGGGGGTCATCGCTTGCCGGGTCGGAGCGTTATTCTAGCATGTTCCGATCCGGCACCGAGAGTCTCAGCGTCTGGGCAGCATGTCGTCGGCGGCCGCTTCGCGACTGCGACGAACGCGCTTGAGCCACATCTGCCGGGCGTGGTGTCGAAGGTTGGAGACATCGTCGGTTTCATCCACGATGTCCTGACCCAGAATGGTCTCAAGAATATCTTCCATCGTCAGCACGCCCACCCAGTTGCCGTGGTCGTCATACACCACGCACATATGATGGTGATCGTTGAGCATGCGAATGAAAACCTGCTCGACGCTGTCCCTGCCATCCACCGATTGGATGGGATGCATGATCGCCTCGAGAGTGGCGTCATCGGCGGCGTGATAGGCGTCCATCTTGTGCACATAGCCGACGGTCTGCTCCGGCGGCGTCATGACGGGGTAGCGTGTGAAGGGCAACTCGCCATGAGCGGCGTCAAACTCGGCCACGGTCATTTCGGGCGCCACGGTCTTGCACACCGTACGCGGGGTCATGACCTCATGGACACGGATATTGTGCAGATTGAGGATGTTGACGATGGTTCGGCTTTCGTCGGTATCCACCACGCCGCGCTCCTGACCCAGCCGCGCCAGTGCCTTGATCTCTTCGCGAACATCGACGTCATCTTCTGCGCCGCCGCCAATGCGGCGGGTGATCTGTTCCGACAGCCATATAAAGGGCAGCAGTACCCGGATCATGATCCTGAGCGTCGGCGCCAGGATCGGCGCCAGCTGGCGCCAGTAACGGGCGCCGATGGTCTTGGGCAGAATTTCTGACAGCACAAGGATCAGTAGTGTCATGACCGCCGAGGCCACACCGATCCATGTCTCGCCGAACACGGCGGAAACCTGAGCACCCACGCCCGTCGCGCCGGCCGTATGAGCAATGGTGTTGAGCGTGAGAATGGCTGCCAGCGGCCGGTCGACATTGTCCTTGAGCTGGCTCAGGGAGTGATGCAGCGCCGGGCGAGCTTCCTTCAGGCGTGCGATGTGGCTGGGGGTCAGCGACAGCAGTGCAGCCTCGAGTACCGAACAGATAAAAGAGATGGCAATGGCGGCAACGGCGAAGACGATCAGAAGGACCATGGAGGCTCAAACGTGATGGCAAGGCAGCCATTAATGACACTTTCAGCAGGCGAGTGAATTAAAAAACGATTAACCCGGCAGGAAAAATGTAAAAAGATGTAATAATTCAGGCAGGGCTATGGGAGCGATTTCGCGGCGATAAGACCGACATTGTCTGCAAGATGTCGCCATTTTGCGACATTACTTAAGTAAGTTTAATACAGGTCTTTCGAAATTAAATAAAATGATCACGAAATCTGCCTCTTTTAATACTTTAGCCTCTAAAGCTGATGGGTATAATCCGCGACGATAGCAAACGATTAACCCATGTAATGGTAAAAGGCTTACGCGTTCGGCATGCAATCCCTGGACTCACTCGAGCTGGCCATCCTGACTCGCCTGCTCAATACAGGCCGATACCAACGTGTATATGTCAAGGCAATGGAATTTGGCGTCACGGATGCAGAGTTTGCCCGTGCCGTACGCTATCTCACTCAAAAGGGGTTGATCGATGCAGTCTGGGAAGAGCACGCGTCCCGCCATCTGATGCAACGTCTGTTTCGAAAACCCTGTTTCGAGCAGTGCTGCGGACGTATTACCGAGCATGGCCTGAATGTGGTCATGGCCGGCTAGAGAGACTGCGGTCGCAGCGGGGGTGGCGCCGGATGATCGGACATAAAAAAACCGCCACAACGAGGTGGCGGCCATGCAAGGAACAGTTAGTCAAAACGCATTCCTCAGCGACTGAAGAAGAACGTCTTGCTTACTATGACCACCGTGTTTCCGGTTTGATCCCCGAAATTTAAATTTTTTTTGCTTCAAGGACTTTTCGCTACAAAAACAGCACTTTGTGGCATGCTGCTTGTGTTTGTTGATGGGGGCTCTTATGATGGGCGCCATGCGGGTATAGCTCAGTTGGTAGAGCGTCAGCTTCCCAAGCTGAATGTCGTGGGTTCGAGTCCCATTGCCCGCTCCATTTCCTCTTTCGTGCTTCCTTTCCTGTTATTTATCTGGCGCCCTCAAAGGCCCCGGGTTCGCGTGTTGTCTGTCCCCTGATGCTATCCAGACGGTCTCGATCTGGACACATTGTCGTGTATACCCCGGTGTACACTGCCAGTTCGGTGTACAAAACAGATATCAACATCAACCCGACATGAATTGCCGCGACTGCCTGAACCTCGGCCCACAGAGCATTATCGATATTTGCGTTGTGTGGTGTCAGGACTGGCTGAAAAAGTGAAGCACGCGATCCACGCCCAGGCTGTCGGACCAGGCGGCCGGCGTTTGAATCGTGGCAATGAATATCTGATCTTCCCGATCAATATACTGCTCAAGCTCGGCAAGGATTCGATCCGGTGTGGCCGGTGTTCTGACAAGCCAGGTGGTCTCGAGTACGTGCAGGCTGTCGGGGTAGAGCGACAGCGCCCTGATCAGGTGATCGTACGCCTGGTCGGGGCGTTTCAGATCGCAGGTAATCATGTAGTCAGCCATGCAGCGCTCCATCGGCTCTTTCTTTCAGAGGGTGCCGGGTCCAGCGACCCGGCGGTGACATGCATTATGACACCTGTAGCATTGATTGCGCCGGGCAGATGGCTGAATACCTGTAGAGCGGTCAGACAGATAATCGGCAGGCGAGCTTAGCTGCCCGGTCCGGATTCCAGACAGTAGCGTGCCATGGCCGGGCCCAGCCTGAGGCCCTTGTTGAGATCACGCAGGGCAGTGCGCAGCCCCTCTTCAACGCAGGGGTGATAGAAGGGCATCTCCAGCATCTGTGCTACCGTCATGCGCTGCTGATGACACCATGCCAGCAGGTGAGCGAGATGCTCTGCCTGTGGGCCAAACATTTCAGCGCCTAGAAAAAGCCCCGAGCCCTGCTCACCGTAAACGCGCAGCAGCCCATGATTCTGGCGCATGACGCGGGCACGGCCCTGGCCGCTGAAGTCGACTTCCCCGACGGCGTAGCTGTCGCTGTCGCGCTGTTCAATGTCGGCCCACGACAGCCCGGCCGCGGCGATCTGTGGATCGGTGAAGACCACGGTCAGCATCGAGCGGCGATGGCCGGCGCGAATGTCCGGGTAGCGCCCGGCGTTGTCACCGGCGATACGTCCTTCGTCGGAGGCCTCGTGCAGCAGCGGCAGCTCGGCGTTGGCGTCTCCGGCGATAAAGATGGAGGCGGGCGTGCCATCCTGGTACTGACACTGCAGGGTGTAACGGTCAAATACCGGCAGGTCGTCTTCCATGCGCAGGCCGGCACGAGTGATATCGAGTCCTTCGAGGTTGGGCGGTCGGCCCGTGGCAGCCAGCAGGTAATCGAAGCGCTCGGTGACCTCACGGTCACTGTCGCGTTCGACAAAGGTGACTTCAACCCGGTCATCGACAAGTGCCACGTTGCGTGTCTCGGCTTTCGGGTCGAGATAGAACTCGCTGTTGAAGTAGCGGTCGGCATGATCGCGAACATCAGGGTCGCTGATCGGGCCGACGGCGCCGCCAACGCCGAACATGCGCACGCGAACGCCCAGCCGCGACAGCGCCTGGCCCAGCTCCAGACCGACCACGCCCGGGCCAAACACGGCGACCGACTCGGGCAGATCATCCCAGTAGAAGATGTCGTTGTTGGTTACCAGGCGCTCGCCGGCGGCCTTGAGAAAATCCGGATAGTCGGGGCTTGAACCGGTTGCAATGACAATGCGCTCGGCGTGCACGCGAGTATGGTTGTCAACGACAAGCGTATCGGCACTTTCGAAGACGGCATGGCCGCGAAGGCGGTGCTTGGCATCGATGCTCTCCACGGACTCGAGGACGCCATCGACAAAGTGGTCGCGCTCGCGCTGAACGCGCGCCATGACATCACGCCCATCGATGCGGATGTTGCCGTCGATATGCACACCAAAGGCGCTGGCATCGCGGGCGTGGTGTGCTGTCTCGGCCGCTGCGATCAGCAGCTTGCTGGGCATGCACCCCACGCGGGCACAGGTTGTGCCATAGGGGCCGCCCTCGATCATGATCACGCTGTCGGTATGGGCACGGGCCGCATTGTAAGCGCCCAGTCCGGCGCTTCCTGCGCCAATGATGGCAACGTCTACACGTCGTTCCTGCATTCGGGACTCCATTCTCGAAGGGCGTACGGTGTTGGCGTGCCCACATGAAAACGGCCACCCGTGGGTGGCCGTTTTGATCCGATGGGCAAAAAACGATCAGGCAGCAACGGCCTGTTCGAGATGCGCCTTGAGATCTTCTGCACCGCCGATATGACGGCCATCGATCCAGACCTGCGGTACGGTCGCATGTCCTGTCATGGCACGCAGCGAGCGGCTGGTAATATCGCGGTTGCCGATGGCGATGTCTTCATAGGCAATGCGGTTATCAGCCAGCGCCTGCTTGGCACGTGCACAGTGTGGGCAGCCGGGCTTGGTGATAATGGTAGCAAAGCTGGGGCGATCTGCTTCGGGATTGAGATAATCGAGCATGGTGTCGGCGTCGGAGACCTCGAAGGGGTCGCCCGGCTTTTCCGGCTCGATGAACATCTTGTCGATTTTGCCGTCGCGAACGACCATGGAATAGCGCCAGCTGCGCTTGCCAAAGCCCAGGTCGGTCTTGTCGACCAGCATGCCCATGCCTTCGGTGAAATCGCCGTTACCGTCGGCCAGAAGGGTCAGATGTTCAGCTTCCTGATGCTCACCCCAGGCTTCCATGACGAACGCGTCGTTGACGGACAGGCAGATGATTTCATCGACACCGCTGGCGAACAGCTGCTCTGCCAGCTCGTTGTAGCGCGGCAGGTGCGTTGAGGAGCAGGTTGGCGTGTAGGCACCCGGAAGGGAGAAAACGGCAACGGTACGGTTGGCGAAGATGTCCTTGGTCTGGACGTCAATCAGTTCACCACCCTTGCGCTGCTTGAGCGTGACTTCCGGGACGTATTGGCCTTCACGATTTTGCAATTCCATTCTTTGCTCCATGTATTATTGAACTACTGCGGTGACAGGCACCGCTGCCAGAAAACACTCTTCAGTTTATGCATTTATAGCGGGTTGCGACATTTTAATAAGACAAAGGTCGTAATAGAAAAGGATAATTGGAAAGGGCCGGCTAATATAGCGTGTCGCTTCTATCCATCGATCATGTTCGATACTGGTAGTGAATATGTTCCTGCTTGCGCGGCCCTTCGACGGTCCAGGTCAGATCGAACCCGTCGTCTGTCATGATCAGTTCACCGCTGTAGAGGTCTCTCACGCATAGATGCGGTGACAGGCTCATCAGGTGGTTGTCCGCCACCACGACCAGTGGAAACAAAAAGACGGCGTCTTCCGGCCCACGTCGTTCGTGATAGAGCTCCACGCGGTCTTCCACCACGTCAAAGCGATAGACATTGCCAAAGGCCAGCCGGCGTCCGTTGGTGTGGGTGAAGTGCCCCTGCTCATGAAAGCGCAGCGTGGGGTAGTCGTCGCTGACACGGACCTCGCCGACGCCCTGTCCCGACCAGTCGCTGGAGGATTTTGGTCCGGGGGAGGCCGTAAAGGTGAGCCGACGGGTTGCCTTGAGGCACTCGGTCAGGCGTATAATCGTTGTTAACCTTGAAAATCTATCTGGTTGACGAAGCATATGGCCTATCTACTCGGGGTCACACTCTTGTGGTCCTTCTCATTCAGTCTGATCGGCGTCTATCTGGCCGGTCAGGTTGACAGCTATTTTGCCGTATTAACGCGTGTCTCGCTCGCCTGTCTGGTATTTCTGCCCTGGCTTCGACCACGCCTTCTGGACCGGCGTCGCACGCTGGGGCTGATGGGCGTGGGTGCCATCCAGCTGGGGCTGATGTATGTGTGCTACTACCAGTCGTTTGTACTGCTCAGCGTGCCCGAGATTTTGCTGTTTACCATTTTCACGCCCATTTATATTGCGCTGCTGGACAATCTCCTGAGTCGACGACTGGATCTCTTTCAGCTGGCGATGGCACTGGTTGCCGTGCTGGGAGCGGCCTTGATTCGCTACCAGGGCGTGGGCGAGGCCTTCTGGACCGGCTTTCTCATGGTGCAGGGCGCCAATTTGTGTTTTGCCATTGGCCAGGTGGGCTACCGACATCTCATGCGCGGTGCCGAGCGCACGTTGCCGGTGATCAATGTGTTTGGCTGGTTCTATATTGGCGCGCTGCTGGTAGCCCTGCCGGCCTGGTGGTGGATGGGCGATGCCTCGAATCTACCGACCACGCCGGTGCAGTGGGGGGTACTGGCCTGGCTTGGCATGGTGGCCTCGGGCGCGGGCTATTTCTTCTGGAATCAGGGCGCTCGCCGTGTGGACGCCGCAACGCTTGCAGTCATGAACAATCTACTGATTCCGGCAGGGCTACTGGTTAACCTGGTGATCTGGAATCGCGAGGCAGACCTTTCCCGGATCGCGCTGGGCGGGGCCGTGATGGTGCTGGCCCTTGTGGGCAGCGAATGGTGGCGCCGGCGTTCGATCTCGTCTGCCGCCGGAAGGGCTGAATTTTCCTGACGGCGTGGTTTACCCTCCAGCGGCGCTGAACGCATAATGCCGGCTCGATGAAACAGTCTGGACAGGGCATGACACAGTTCAACCGGGTAGGGTTGGTGGGGCGACCGGATAGTGACAAGGTCGTTGAAACACTGGAGCGTTTGACGGTGTTTCTGGAATCGCGCGGCCTTGAGGTGCACTTCGAGGTTGAAACGGCCCGAACCTGTTCACTTCGCCAGGGCTCGGCCATTACGCTTGAAGAGATCGGCCGACGCTGCGATCTGGCCATCGTGGTCGGCGGTGACGGCAGCCTTCTGGGGGCCGGGCGCATGCTGTGTCGTTTCAATACGCCGATTCTGGGCGTCAATCGCGGCCGGCTGGGCTTTTTGACCGACATCAATCCCGATGAGGTCGAGCATCGCATCGATGAAGTGCTCAACGGGCAGTATGAGGTGGAAAGGCGTTTTCTACTCGACACCGAGGTCAAGCGCGACGGCCGCGTCATTGGCACGGCCTGCAGTCTCAACGATGTGGTGCTCCATCCGGCGGCCGCTGTGCGCATGATCGAGTTTGAACTCTATATCGATCGCCAGTTTGTCTATCGCCAGCGCTCTGATGGCCTGATTGTGGCAACGCCGACCGGTTCTACGGCCTATGCGCTCTCCGGAGGCGGTCCCATCCTGCATCCCCGGCTCGAAGCTATCGTGCTGGTGCCGATGTTTCCTCATACCCTGTCAAGCCGGCCGATCGTGGTCGATGCCGCCAGCGATATTTTGCTGGAGGTTGTGGACAGCCATGATGCCGAGCTTCAGGTCAGCTGCGACGGGCAGATGAAAGTGGTGGTCCAGCCCGGCGATCTGATCTCCATTCGTCGCAAACCCGAATATCTCAAGCTCCTGCATCCGCCGGGGTACAGCTATTTCGAAGCCTGTCGCAGCAAGCTGGGCTGGAGCAGTGGTCTTGTTGGTTGAGCCAGCCCCAAAAATGTCTGCCTCCCGTGCCGGTGAAGGGTTTGACCTGATTGGCGATGTGCACGGCTGCGGCGATCTGCTTGAGCAGCTGCTGGAGAAAATGGGGTATCAAAGGCACGACGGGGTATACGCCCACGCCACCCGGCGCGCCATTTTCCTGGGCGATCTGATCGATCGCGGGCCCCGCGTTCAAAAGGCGCTTGAGATCGTGCGCACCATGGTGGATGCCGGCACCGCGCTGGTAGTAATGGGCAATCACGAAGCCCATGCACTGAAGCAGTGTCTGGGGCAGGGGGGCCGTGGTTTTACCATGCCGCGCGTTGGCGGACGCAGCGAGCGGGTGATGTTTGAGACGCTGGCACAGTTCGAGCGCTCGCCGAGGCTCTGGGCGTCGTATCTCGAATGGTTTCTCGAGATGCCGCTGTGCCTTGAGTTCGAGCATTTTCGCGTGGCGCATGCCTGCTGGGATGAATTGCTGCTGCGTCCCTTTTTAAATGATCATCCGGATGGCCGCATTGATCGGCATTTTCTGGCAGCGGCCAGCATCCAGGGCAGTGCTGAACATCGCCTGCTCGACCGCACCACGCGCGGCACGCAGCTTCGCCTGCCACAGGGACAGGTCATTCATTCACTGGATGGCACCCGGCGAAGCGTTTTTCGAACGCATTTCTGGGCACACTCGCCGCAGACCCATGGAGATGTGGTCTTTCAGCCCGACCCACTGCCGCCGGGCATCGAGGATCGAGCGCTCAGCGACGACCAGCGACGCCGGCTGGTACATTACCCGCTGTCGCAGCGACCGCTGTTTGTCGGACACTACTGGTGCGAGGGCGTTCCGAGCCTGCCAACGGCCAACATTGCCTGTCTGGATTACAGTGCGGTCAGGGGCGGGCGGCTGGTGGCCTATCGCTTTGATGGTGAAACGACGCTGGATGCCGGGCGGTTTTGCTGGATCAGTGCCGATACGTGAAGACGCGAAAGCCGTCATGAAATAAAATTCGGATTTTTTGGATACGCCCGGAACTTTTGAGTCACACTGTCGTCAGAGTAAGTGTTCCCTTGAATGATCCCTTGCTCTTGTCCGGCGGACCCTCTCCGCCGGACTTCTTTTTGTGTGCCGTATTCAACTTCAACGTTTGAACCCATGAGCATGACCGGCTGGCAGGTCCCAGCCTCAAATGGAGTCAGCATGCCTCAGGCGCTGCGTTTCCCGCTTGATGCCGATATCGACGGACTGCGTCACGCACTCTGGAAACATCGCATCGGCCATCACTACTCTCGTGACCAGGACGGACAGGTGCTCTGGCTGATCGAGGATGTTCAGCTTGAAAAGGCACGCGAGCTGATCGAAAAGTGGCGTCAGGGAGAGTCCATGGCGCTGGACGAGACCCCTGAGCCGGTGGCCCGCGGCGGGTCGATCATGGGCTCGCTGCGCCTGGCCCCGGTGACAACGCTTGTGATCGTGATGTGTCTGGTCGTCTTTGCCTGGCAGGGCATTGATAACATTCAGGCGCTGACGGCGCTGGCGATTGCGCCCATCGCCATCGAAGGACAGCAGCTCTACGCCTCAACGCTGGGATATGCGCTGTCGCAGGCAGAAGTCTGGCGTTTGTTCTCGCCGGCCTTTTTACATTTCAGCCTGATGCATCTGATCTTCAATCTGCTCTGGCTCTGGTATTTTGGCCGCCAGGTCGAGGCGCTGCAGGGTCGCTGGCGGCTGCTGGCGCTTCTGGTCTCGGCCATGCTGGTCTCCAACCTGGCGCAGTACGCCACCGGAACGGTGCTCTTTGGCGGTATGTCCGGTGTCGTCTATGCGCTCGTCGGGTTTGTCTGGCTCTATTCGCGCCTGGTCCCCGGCAGCGGTTTTCAGTTCCCCACCATGCTGATGGTGTTCATGGTGGGCTGGCTGGTGCTGTGCATGACCCCGGCCGCCGGCTGGATCGGTTTTGGCAACGTGGCCAACGAGGCGCACCTGGGCGGGCTGCTGCTGGGGCTGGCGGCCGGGCTTCTGGGCTCGCGCTTTCATCCGCACCGCGCAGCCCCTCCAAAAAGTCACGAGGATATCGACGGATAACCCATGAGCGACATGAATTTCGAGCGCATGATCGAGCAGCTGACGCCGCAGATGTATGAAGGGCTCAAGCGGGGCGTGGAACTGGGCAAGTGGCCCGATGGCCGGTCTCTGAGCGCCGAGCAGCGCGAGCTGTGTCTCGAAGCCATTTTGCGCTTTGAGGCCAGACACAACGTGGCCCCCGAGCAGCGCACGGGTCACATTGATCGCCACGGCTGTGGCAGCGACCAGCACGGTGAGGCCCGGGGCGACAGCATCAAATGGGTCAATTAGACCTTGAGCCTCTCTGGAGTATTCAGACGCCTCCCGAGCAAGGACTTGAATGTGCCGGGGGGCTTTCGCGCATGGACATCACGGCCGATGCCGCGGGCCGAGCGCACTACCAGCTGCGCATCGGTGAACACAATAAATCTCTCAATCCCTGGCTGGGCCACGATGTGGCCATCGAGTTTGCCGGCAGCATTGTCTGCGTCCACTGTCAGCGCCTGACGCGCAAGAGTTTCGGTCAGGGACACTGCTACGCTTGCTTCAAGCGCCTGGCGCGTTGTGATACCTGCATGATGGCGCCCGAGCGCTGCCACTATTTTCAGGGCACCTGCCGCGAGCCCGAGTGGGGCGAACGACACTGCTTTGCACCCCATGTGGTCTATCTGGCCGCCAGCTCCGGGCCCAAGGTCGGCATCACCAAACCGTCACAGATGCCCACCCGCTGGCTGGATCAGGGCGCCGTCCAGGCCCTGCCGATCCTGTCGGTGGCATCGCGTCGGCAGTCCGGGATGGTCGAGGCGCTCTTTCGAAGTGAAATCAGCGATCGCACCCACTGGCAGCGCATGCTCAAGGGCGAAACGGCGGATGTGGATCTCATCCAGCGGCGCGATGAGCTGATGACACGGCTGGCCCCGGGGCTTGAAGCGCTCAGAGTGCAGTTCGGTGAAGACGATATCCGCTCGCACGGCGAGCAGCGTGTCGCCCGGTTTGACTATCCGGTACTGGCCTGGCCCGAACGCGTCAAAGCCCTCAATCTGGACCGCACCCCGCAGATCGAGGGGCGGCTGATGGGGCTCAAGGGGCAGTATCTGATCCTGGACACCGGCGTGATCAATCTGCGCAAGTACACCGGCTATCAGGTCAGTGTGAGGCTGTCAGCGCGCTCATGATGACAGGCTCTGGCGCGTCGATAGCTGTCGGGGCTGGCGCTTGCGCTCCATCTGCTCCAGAAACCACGCCATGACACGCCGATAAAGTTCCGGCCCCAGCACGACATCTTCTACGCCAACGTCCAGATTGGGGTTGTCATTGACCTCGATGACAACCACCCGTTCGCCGCTTTGCTTGATATCCACGCCGTAAAGGCCGTTGCCAATCAGGCGCGTCGCCTTGAGCGCCGTTTTGATCACCTTCTCGGGCGCATCGGCCGGGTCCATCGTCTCAAAGCCGCCGCTGCGCACCCGCGCGCCGCTGTGGTCGTAGATCTGCCAATGGCCGCGCGCCATGTAGTAGCGACTGGCAAACAGCACCTGCCCATCCAGAATGCCGATACGCCAGTCGTACTCGGTCGGCATCCACTCCTGTAACAGCAAAAGCGCCGAATCCTCGAACAGCCGTCTTGCCTCCTCGATCAACTGCGCGCTGGAGCTGATCTTGACGATCCCTCGTGAAAAGGCGCCGTCCGGTATTTTCAGCACCTGCGGAAAGGTCAGGGTGTCGGCCAGCGCCCCCAGACGGTCGAGGTCGCCGCGGTTGAGCAGATGGCCTTCGGGCGCCGGAATGCCGCGGGCACGCAGCAGAGCATGCAGATACACCTTGTTGGTGCAGCGCAGAATCGACTGGGGGTCATCGATGACGACCAGCCCTTCGTGCTCGGCGCGGCGCGCCATGCGCCAGGTGTGATGGTCAAGACGAGTGGTTTCGCGAATGAACAGGGCATCGAATTCGGCCAGTCGCCCCTCATCGCGTCGGGTGATCAGGCTGACATCGATGCCCATCGATCGACCGGCACGAATGAATTGCTTGATTGCGCTCTTGTTGCTGGGCGGCATCGCCTCGGCGGGGTCGACCAGAATGGCCAGGTCAAAGCGGTAGCGTCGTCGGGCGGTCGGGGTGCGCCACACCTGGCGGGAGTGACCGTTAAGGGCGCGCGCAAAACGCTCCTCTTCCGCCGGGGCAACGTCCTTGAGCGAGAGCGCCTTCAGCCGTGCCAGCCGCCAGTCGCCGTGACGTTTGATAAACCGGGCCTCCATGATCGGGCAGGGCAGATGGGAAAAGAGCCGGCGCCCGAGCCGTGCCAGCGCCTCGCTGCCGGTGTCGCCAAAAAAAAGCCGCAGATCGAGCCGCTCGCCGTGCAGGGCGCCGCGACGGTCCAGTTCGGCCATCATGTCGTTGAGCCCATCGAGCTGGAGATCGATCAGCGCCTTGCGCCTGAGCTGGTTGAGCGTTTCCACGTCGGGCTGTACGCGCTGGCCGCGGGCCTGAGCCAGCAGCGACACGTAGTAGCCGGTTTCGAGATAATCCAGCCCGCTGCACAGATTGATGACATGAGTCGCCCGGTCCTGGTCGGTATTGTCCTCCAGGGCCAGAAAGTCATCGGCGCTGACGATATCATCGCTGGGATAATAGGGGCGCCAGTCGCTGGGGTGATCCACGACAATACGCAAACGTGACATGACACTACTCCGCCGCTCAGGGGACATCTGCGCATCATAGGACGGTGCCGGCCGTCGTGGAATAGGCTCGATCACTCATGAGCGGTTGTCGGGATCAGTGTGGCGGGCGTAGGCCCGGGCCGAGACGATGCTGGAACTGCCGTGGATCAGGACTGACGCCACCACGACCAGTGTGACCAGCGGCCAGGCAAGGTCAAGGTCCGCCCTGTCACGCACTTCCAGGGCATAGAGCAGGGCCGCCACGCCCAGCGGTCCGATCCAGCCCAGCCAGGCCGCGGTCCGAAATCCCTTTAGCGGCCCCAGCAGCGGTGACAGCAGCAAAAGCGCCGGCAGGCGGCGAAAGCATACGATCAAAATGGCGGCGAGCAGGGCCGGCCAGCCCAGCGACAGCCACGCCTGCCAGGGCAGCACGATGCCCAGCAGGAAAAACACCGGGATGGTGAAAAGACGCTCCAGCGTGGACTGCATCTCCTCCTGCTGAAGATCCTCATTGGCGGTCACCGTATGAGACAGGCCCAGATTGCCGATAAAGACACCGATAATGGCGTTCATGCCGGCCATATGCAGACCAAAGAGCAGCAGCAGGGTAAAGGCCAGGGCAAAGGGCAGCAGGGTGCTCTGCGACATCCAGCCGGCAGCGTGGGCCTTTTGCAGTGCCTTGCCAATGATCAATCCAAGCCCGTAGGCCAGACCGGCGCACGCCAGATTTTCATAACCGACCGTCATCACGAGCCAGTGCATGCCTTCCAGCGGCGCGCCTTGGGTGATGCTCAGCCAGAGCGCCATGGCCAGCATGACCATGGGGGAGGCCAGCCCATCGTTGATGCCGGATTCGTAGGTAATGGCGTGACGCATCGGGGCGGGGATCAATTTTTTGGCCTGGTCGCCCTGAACCACGGTGGCCGTGACGACCGGGTCGGTGGGGGTGAGTATCCAGGCCAGCAAAAAGGCCAGCGCCCAGCCGGTGGCCAGGGTGATCTGTATCAGCACGGTGGTGAACGCGGCCATCAACACCATGCCACCGATGACGATGACCGCGAGCGGTCGCCTGTAATCTTTCAGAAAGTGTCGCTCCATCTGCAGCGCCGCCGAACTCAGAGCCATGGCCATGGTGATTCGACAGGCCCACTCCATCAGCGTGGTGACATCGCCCAGTGCCTCCAGCGGCACCAGCTGCGTGACGGGGCCGACAACGATACCGGCCAGCAGGGCGAACTGGACCTCCGTTGCGTACCACTGGCGGATTTTCTGAATCATCAGGCCATTGATGAGCCAGAGACTGCAGATGCAAAGGGCAACGATCAAAACGGTGTGGGTCATGCCGGTCATACCGAATTGGTTCACAGGGGAGGAAAAACGCGCCCCAGTGTAGTCGTTGCACGGGTTTGTTGCCGTCGATGCACCACATGGCAGGGTTATGACGCCATGGAGATGATAGGATTGCGACCTTTTGGATCCTGACCTGGAGAACAACGCATGGCTTTCACGCTGCGTGCAGCGGGGGGCAGGGATGCGGCGGCACTCAATGCCCTGGAGCGCACCTGTTTCGGTGACGATGAAGACAGCTTCAGCCCTTCACAGCTGAAGTATCTGGTAACGAAGGCCAACGCGCAAACGCGTCTGGTCGTGAATGAAAACGGCGATCTGATGGGCTACGGGACGCTGCTGTTTCGTCGCAACGAAAAGCGAGCGCGCCTTTACTCCTTTTGCCTGCATCCGGATGTGCGCGGACAGGGTCTGGGGCAGCGGCTGCTGCTGGCGCTGGAGGCGGTGGCCCTGGCGCGGGGCTGTGACAGCATCTATCTGGAAGTGCGCGCCGACAACCGTTCGGCGATATCGCTGTATCGGCGCATGGGCTATGACGTGCTGCACTGGATGGAGGACTACTATCACGACGGCTGCGCGGCGTGGAAAATGATCCGCTCGCTGGGAGACAGCGTTGATACGGTGTCCTGACCGGGCACCGGCCCGGCGGCAGGACCACCAGGGTTGGTGGCAGCCGCCTCGGGCGCTATGATCGGCGATTCACGTTTTCGCGGGAGTGTGGCATGTCAGGTCTTCCTCCGGATCCGGATTCGGATCGTCGCGCACGCTCTCCGATCAATCGTGCCTTCTGGATCGTGCTGGCAGCGCTTTGTTTCGCCATCGGTATCGTGGGGATTTTCATGCCCCTGCTGCCGGCCACCGATTTCATGCTGCTGGCGGTAATCTGTGCCTCAAAGGGATCGAAGCGCTTTGAGCGCTGGATTCGGCGCAACCGCTTTGCCGGGCCGCTGATTCGGGCCTGGGAGGAGGAGCGTGCCATCCCTCTGACGGCCAAGATCATCTCGATTGTGATGATGTTTTTCAGTGCCTGGGTAATCTGGGTGCATACCGGCTTCAGCTGGATCTTCTGGGCACTTATGCTGGTGCTGGTCGCGGTGGGCACCTTTGTGGCCACGCGTCCGCTGCCCTCCGGTCGAGCCCGCCCCTCAAATGACTGACCCATTGAAGGCAGTGGCTGCCTCATGACCCTCGACAGGCTCACTGCCCGCTTGCGCCGTTCAATGACGCCACCATGCTGATCGACAACCGCTCGGGGAAGGCGCCATGCGCTACGTCTGGATAGCCCTTGCCGGGCTCTGCTTTGCACTCGGTGCGATAGGGGTCATCGTGCCGCTACTGCCGACCACCCCCTTTATGCTGGCAGCCGTGGCACTGGCCTCAAAAGGGTCGCCGCGCTTTGCACGCTGGATTCGACAGCACCGGCTGGCAGGACCGGCGATAAAAAACTGGGAGCATGAGCGCGCCATTTCTCCACGCGCCAAGAAGCTGGCGGTGGCGACCCTGGTGTTCAGTGCCGTGGTGATCTGGTTGAGCATTCCCTCGCTTGCGGTGCGTATCGGCGTGACCGTGTTGCTGACCGTCATCGGCACCTGGCTTGTCACGCGCGCCACGCCCTCACGATAGTTACAGCGCGCCGGCATCCGGTCGTGTGCTTTGAGCTGTCAATGACTTGCGGCGTACACTAAGGGTACGATCACCTTCAGGAGCCCTTCATGGCCGAGCCGCAAGCCATTTATCTCAGCGATTATCGCCCCCCGGCCTATAGCGTCGATAAAACCGAGCTGACGTTTGATCTTGACCCCCATGCCACACGGGTCAGGGCGCGTCTTCACATGCAGCGCCACGCCGAGTACGACGCAGATGCGGCGTTGAGGCTTTATGGTCACGGTCTCACTACCGAGCGCATTGCCATCGATGGCCAGCCGCTGCTGGAAAGCGAGTATCGCATCGAGGACGAGCAGCTGGTGATCGACCGGGTGCCGGCCGAATTCGTGCTGGATACCGAGGTGGTTATCGACCCCTCAAGCAATACCGCGCTGGAAGGGCTCTATGTCTCGGGACCGATATTTTGCACCCAGTGTGAGCCCGAGGGGTTTCGTCGCATTACCTGGTACCCCGACCGCCCGGACGTGATGGCCGTGTTTACCACGACGGTCATCGGCGACCGACAAAGCCAGCCGGTGCTGCTTTCCAACGGCAATCCCGTCGAACGAGGGGAACTCCCCAACGGGCGTCACTTCGTGACCTGGGAGGACCCGCATCCCAAGCCTTCCTATCTCTTTGCGCTGGTGGCCGGTTCGCTGGAATGCGTGAAGGACCGCTTCACCACCCTGAGCGGCCGTGAAGTGGCGCTCGAGCTCTGGGTTGAATCGCAGAATCTGGAAAAGACCGACTGGGCGATGGCCTCGCTCAAGCGCGCCATGAAGTGGGACGAAGAGGCCTACGGGCGCGAGTACGATCTGGATCTGTTCATGATCGTGGCGGTGGATGACTTCAACATGGGCGCCATGGAGAACAAGGGGCTCAACATCTTCAACAGTGCGGCGGTGCTGGCCAATCCGCAAACCACCACGGATGCTGCCTTTCAGCGCATTGAAGGCATCGTGGCGCATGAGTACTTCCATAACTGGTCGGGCAATCGCGTCACCTGTCGCGACTGGTTCCAGCTGGCGCTCAAGGAAGGCTTTACCGTCTTTCGCGACCAGAGCTTTTCTTCAAGTATCAACTCGGCGCCGGTCAAACGCATCGAGGACGCCGCGCTGATGCGTACGCTTCAGTTTGCCGAAGACGCCGGACCGACGGCGCACCCGGTGCGCCCTGACCACTTCATCGAGATCTCGAACTTTTACACCCTGACCATTTACGAAAAGGGTGCCGAGATCGTGCGCATGCTCAGCAATCTGCTGGGTGAGGAGACGTTCCGGCGCGGCAGTGATCTCTACTTTGAGCGCTTTGACGGCCAGGCGGTGCGGGTCGAGGACTTCGTCGAGACCATGGCCGAGGTCTCGGGAGAGGATCTGACCCGGTTCATGCGCTGGTACGCTCAGGCGGGTACACCGCAGCTGACCGCGCGCAGCGATTTTGATGCCGCAAGGCGCCGGTTCACCCTGACCATCCGTCAGCAGACACCATCTACCCCGGGGCAGGAAGACAAGCAGGCGCTGCATGTACCGGTGCGCATGGGCCTTCTGGGGGCTGACGGTCAGCCGATCGAGCTCGTCCTCAACGGTGAAGCGCTGGGCACCGACACTGTACTGCATCTGCGCGAGGCCGAGCAGCAGTGGGTCTTTGATAACGTTGACGAAGGCGCGGTGCCCTCGCTGTTACGTGGTTTCTCGGCGCCGGTGCGGCTGGACTACCCCTGGTCGCGCGATGAGCTCTCGCATCTGATGCGCTTTGACGAGGACGGCTTTAACCGCTGGGACGCCACGCAGCGTCTGGCGCTGCTCGCCATCGAGGAGATGATGGCGGCGTATCAGCGCGGTGAGGCCATGGTGCTCGATGAGCGGCTGGTCGAGGCCTTTCGACATCTGCTGCGTGAACCCACCGATGACAAGGCCGTGCTGGCCGAAATGCTGCGCCTGCCGAGTGAGGCGTGGATCGCCGAGCAGCAAAGCCGAGTGGATATTGACGCCATCCACGGTGCGCGCCGCGCCGCGATCGAGCAGCTCTCGGACACCCTGTATGCCGAGTTTGACAGCGTCTATCACGCCAACCAGCAGAGCGAGGCGTATGCGCCGACCCCTGAGCAGATCGCCGCACGCAGTCTCAAAAACATCGCGCTCTCCTATCTGGTGGCCAATGGTGAGAAGGATGCGCTCAATATGGCTCGCGTCCAGTACGAGGCTGATCACAACATGACGGATGTACGCGCTGCGCTAACGCTTCTGGCGCACTCCGATCGCGCCGATCTGGGCGACCCGGCCATTCGAGCCTTCGGCGAGCGCTGGGCCCATGATTCGCTGGTGATGGATCAGTGGTTTGCCACCCAGGTCACGCGCCCGCAGGAAGATGCGCTGGAGCGGGTGCGTTTTCTGATGAAACACCCGGCCTTTTCGATCAAAAATCCCAATCGGGTGCGGGCACTGGTCGGCGCTTTTACTCAGCAAAACCGGGTCAACTTTCACCGTCTCGACGGCGAGGGCTATCGGCTGCTGGCGGATGTGGTCATCGAGCTCAACCGGCTCAACCCGGAGATCGCCGCACGCATGATCGTGCCACTGACGCGCTATCACCGTCTGGACGACAAGCGACAGGCCCTGATGCGCGGTGAGCTTGAGCGCATTCGTGGCGAAAAGCTTTCGCGCAATGTGTTTGAGGTTGTCGAGAAGGCGCTGGCCTGAGCGGGGCGGCCCTTCACGCAAAACGGCGCCCGAGGAGGCGCCGTTTTTTTGAGACCGGTGATCCAGCTGCGGTGTTGTCTCAGGGCGTAATGGCGCGCGTGGCGTCGGTAAAGCCCAGCAGTGAAATTCTGGTGTCCAGACGCTGGCCGTTGGGATCAAACAGGCTGACCGTCGCTCTGGTGCCGCCACGCAGCTGGCTGAGCAGCTGACCCTGCAGGGGCAGGTCGGCGCGGCAGGCATCATCCATGCAGACCTGGTAGGGGAAGGGGATCTCCTCGCCATTGTCGACCTGAAGCTGCAGGCCGGGCGCCAGACGCACGCCCAGCGGCAGCAAAAAGACCATCACCGGGTCGCTGCTTTGTGGCGGATAGGCCACGACCACCCGCATGACAGGGCGGTCGCTGTCGGGGCTGTTGACCAGCTGCGTCATGGTGCAGCGCGCGTCGTTGCCGCCGCCTTTCGGGCAGCGCACTTCCCAGTCCCTGAACTGCTGGATATCGGCATCCGGCACCTGCTGGGGCTGAGCCTGCGCAGCGGGCACCACATAAAGGGTCAATAGCGTCGTCATCAGGGCCAGAAACCCTGAAGCCGAAATACGGCGTAACAGCATGTGCAGTCTCTCCTGTAAATGACGGGGACGGGAGTGCCGCAGGAAGCAGCTCCCGAAGCGCTACACACTAAGCCCTGACGCATGTTTTATAAAGCGTCCTGTCAGCGCTCGGCCACCAGATCGGTAGCAATGGGGCGATTGCCAAACACCGGGCGCAGCACAAAGTTGGAGTGCACGCCGGTGACGCCGTCGATCGGCGTGATGTGCTCAAGCAGCAGGCGCTGATAGTCATCCATGTCCTCAACGCGAATCTTGAGCTGGTAGTCGACCTCCTGGCCGGTGATCATCAGACACTCGATCACCTCGGGCAGATCGGCGACGCGCTGTTCAAAGTTGGCAAAGCGCTCGGGCGTGTGGCGATCCATGGAGATATGGACCAGCGCCATCAGGCGATATCCCAGCCGGCGGGCGTCCACCTGGGCCTGATAGCCGGTAATCAGGCCGCTCTCCTCAAGCGCGCGTACCCGCCTCAGACACGGCGAGGGCGACAGGCCCACACGGTCGGCCAGCGCCTGATTACTGATACGACCCTGCGTCTGCAATATCTCGAGAATATGGCGATCGTAGCGATCGATCGCAATGCCCGGCTGTCTTTCAGACATTTGTTAAAACCTTTTGCCAATAGACAGGGGTATATTGGCATAATATGGCGCTAATGGCACGATTTGCCGTGATAATCGCAAGGACCTGTCACGGCCGCGGCGCTATACTGATTCAACTGCCACAAGCAGTGCCGATGCGGCGCATGAGTCCGCTTTACAAGAGCCGGCATCAATGACGTCCCTTTCCGGGCATGAAACATTCCTTCAGCGCTTACCAGAGGTCAACATGACTGCTTTCAACCATCGCAAGTACAGCCCGGCGCCGCGCGTGCCCGCCTTCAATCGCCAGTGGCCCGATCGGGATCTCGAATCCGCGCCGATCTGGGTCAGTGAAGACCTTCGCGATGGCAACCAGGCGCTACTGGAGCCGATGAGCGTGGAGCAGAAAAAGCGCTTCTGGAAGCAGATCGTTCGGGTCGGCATCAAGGAAGTCATGGTCGGTTTTCCGTCGGCCAGTCAGCCCGACTATGACTTCGTGCGCTGGCTGATCGAGGAAGACCAGATTCCCGAGGACGTGACCATCGCCGTGCTGGTGCAGTGTCGCGAGCACCTGATCGAGAAGACCTTCGAGGCCCTGGTAGGCGTCAAGCGCGCCATTATTCACCTTTATAACTCCACTTCGACCACCCAGCGCGAGCGCGTGTTCGAAATGGACCGCGACGGCATTACCAACATCGCGGTCAGCGGCGCGCAGTGGGTGAAAAAACACGCCGACCGCTACCCGCAGGTCGACTGGCGTTTTCAGTATTCGCCGGAGAGCTTTTCCAGTACCGAGATCGATTTCTCGCTGGCCATCTGTGAAGCCGTCATGGATGTGTGGCAGCCCACTCCGGATAACAAGTGCATCCTGAACCTGCCCAATACGGTAGAAGTGGCCGGGCCGCACCACCACGCCGATCAGATCGAATACTTCTGTCAGAACATCAGTCGTCGCGATAGCGTCATCATCTCGGTGCACACCCATAACGACCGCGGCGGCGCCGTGGCGGCCGCCGAGCTGGCGCTGCTGGCCGGCGCCGAGCGTGTCGAGGGCACGCTGCTGGGTAACGGCGAGCGCACCGGCAATATGGATATCGTTACGCTGGCCATGAACCTCTACAGCCAGGGTATTGATCCGGCGCTTGATCTGTCGCGCCCGGATGAAATCATTCAGGTGGTGACCGAATGCACCGGCATTACCATGCATCCGCGCCACCCCTGGGTGGGCGAAATGGTCTATACCGCCTTTTCCGGCAGCCATCAGGACGCCATTCGCAAGTCGCTCAAAAAGCAGGGTGATGACGAGCCCTGGCAGGTGGCCTATCTGCCGATCGACCCGCGCGATATCGGCCGCGACTATCAGGCCGTGATCCGGGTCAACAGCCAGTCGGGCAAGGGCGGTATGGCCTTTTTGCTGGAGCGCGATTACGGCATCAGCCTGCCGCGCTGGATGATGCTGGCACTGGCCCCTTACGTTCAAAAGGAGAGCGAGCGCCTGAGCGGCGAGCTTTCCAGTGAGTCCATCCGTCGCCTGCTGTTTGCCACCTTCATGCGCGAAGGGCCGCTGTCGCTGGTCGACTATCGCCTGTCACGCGCCAGCGAAGAAGGGCTTTCGATCACGCTGGAACAAAACGGCGAACGCCTGACGCTGGAAGGCAGCGGCAACGGGGCGATGTCGGCCTTCATGAATGCCTGGCAGCGCCACAGCGGTCAGCAGGTCGGCATTCTCGATTACAACGAGCACTCATTGGGCGAGGACAGCGACGCCAACGCCATCGCCTTTGTGCAGCTCAACGTGGATGGCCAGCGCATCTGCGCCGTGGCCGAGGACAGCGATACCGTCAGTGCCTCGCTCAAGGCCGTGATCGCAGGCATCAACCTGTGTAACGAAGCCGCCGACAGCCGGGACGGCCTGACGGCCATCGCGGACAGCGAAAGCGCCTGACCGCTCCAGACGTCATCTATTAAAAAAGGCCTGTTGCCACTGCGGCAACAGGCCTTTTGCGTATCGGATCCTGTTCAATAGGGCGATGTCAGCAGCATCTGGACGTCGGCATCCATGGGCACCCGGAAGCTGGTAGCACCCAGCACAAGCTGGTCTGTCAGGCGCACGAGCCGTGCATTGACGAACACCTCACCGCGCGCCACCGCATAGGTACCCAGCAATACGGCACTGGCATTGTAGTTGTTGCCCAGTCGCTGAACGTTGCGTGAAAGGATCATCTCGCCGGCGTACTCCTCGATATAGAGGCTGTCGCGCAGTTTGACCTCGATGACGTTGAGCCCGCTTTCGACCAGCCTGGAGGCCATGGCTTCCGTAAGCGTGCGCCCAAGCGTCGAAGAGCGTCCGAGCTGGTCCACGTCCACGAAGGTGGTGGCAATGATGGTGTCGCTGGCGGCCAGACGACCGCGGGCGCTTTTGACCAGCCGTTCGGCGGCGCTGTCGACCTGTGACAGCAGTGTCGGCCGTTCCGGCACGCTATTGTGACCCGGCAGCGCCGCGCAGCCCGTGATCAGCGCCGACAGCAGCAACACAAGGGGCAGATACAATCGAGACAGTCGTGTGCTTACCATTGCGATGAGACCCTCAGCCCATTGCGGGCTTCATAGTGATTGCTGTCACCGGCGTTGACGTAATAGATGTTGGATGACGAATACAAAAGCGTGTCGAATTCGTTCGCCCGCGTGGTGATGATGACTTCCGTGTTGCCCACCTCGGTGATATTGCCACTGAAGGCGTCATAGGCCGCCGCACCCGGGATCAGCGCCAGCGCCGGCTCCGACCAGTGCTTGAGTGGCTGAAAGGCCAGCGCCACGCCCGCGGCCAGCATGGTGAAAGTGCCCGGCGGGCGGCGAATATGACCGCGGTCGCTGTGTTTTACCACCTGAACCGTCGGGTTGATAATGACAGCGCCTTCGGGCTGGGTGCTGACCAGTGCGCCGTGCTGTACCAGCTGGCTTTCGAGCAGCGAATGAAAGGCGCGGGCAAACGGGGTGACCGGCTGCGGTGAGAAGACATACAGGGGCCGGCCCTGCAGGCGCTGGTTGGCCATGATGTTGCGGGCTTCGTTGCGGGCCAGCACGTCCCAGTGATGGGCGGCCTGCATGCGCTGCTGTTCGCTGATTTCCCAGGTACTGGCCATGGGCGCCTGGGATGTATTGACTTTGAGACAGCCACTCAGCGTGGCCGCAAGGCAGATGACTCCCCAGATCCTTAACGACATCGCTACCCTTCCCCCGTTGGCGCAGGCCCTGTCGGCGTGCGCCATGATTGATCAGAAAGGTCTTATCGGCGATATCGGGGCCGGCTTGAGTCGGGTGTCTCATTGGTGGCCGCGTCAGGATGGCGCAACCGGTGAAAGCGCCGACGATTGCCGCGGCACCCGTCGTCTCAGGGAATCAGCCAGGACAGCACCAGAAGCCCCAGCACCAGCCAGATCAACCCGCCGATGACGCCGCCTCGCAGTATGGCGCGAACCCCGTTGATCAACAGCAGCAGGCCGATCACTAAAATGGCCAGGCTGAACATGGAAGAGCTGATGCCCAGCGAGCTGGTCAGCCCGTCGATGAAGCCGTCCATGGCGCCAAACAGATTGGCGAAAATGGAGGCCAGAAATTCAACGATGGCGCGAATGATATTGCCCAGCGTTTCGCCGACCCAGCTGAAGAAACCGTCTGACTGCATGGTGAAATTTCCGCTAAAGATAAAAGAGCATCAGGTGCTTGTGTTACCGGCCCGGGCGCGTAGCCAGGCAATCTCCTGATCCCAGATGGCCGGCTCGACGGTCTCCAGAATCATGGGAATACCATCGGTACGCGCATCCTGCATGAGAGTGATAAACCCTTCACTGCCGATGTTGCCCTGGCCCAGGCTGTGGTGGCGATCCACGCGACTGTTCAGGGTGCTTTTGGCGTCGTTAAGGTGCATGCCGCGCAGGTAGTCAAAACCCACCACGGCCTCGAATTCATCCAGTACGGCTCGGGTGGAGTCTTCAGTACGCAGATCATAGCCGCCGGCAAAGGCGTGACAGGTATCGATGCACACGCCCACGCGCGATTTGTCATCCACCTGCTCGATGATCTCGGCGAGCTGCTCGAAACGATAGCCCAGGTTGCTGCCCTGACCGGCCGTGTTTTCGATGACGGCGGTGACGCCGTGGGTCTGTGACAGTGCCTCGTTGAGCGATTCGGCAATGATCTTCAAACACTCGCTTTCACTGATCTTGCGCAGATGGCTGCCGGGGTGGAAATTGAGCAGCGTCAGGCCCAGCTGTTCACAGCGCTGCATTTCGTCAAGAAAGGCCGCGCGTGATTTGGCCAGTCCCTCGGCGTCCGGATGGCCCAGATTGATGAGATAGCTGTCGTGGGGCAGGATCTGTTCGGGCTTGAATCCGTGGTCATGACACGCTGTCTTGAAAGCGGCAATCACGTTTTCGTCCAGCGGTTTGGCCTTCCACTGACGCTGATTTTTGGTAAACAGGGCAAAGGCATTGGCCCCGATGTCGACGGCGCGCTTGACGGCCTGGTCAACGCCGCCTGCGGCACTGACATGTGCTCCGATGTATTTCATGGGCTACCTGACACGACTCTGATATTTCTGAAAAGGCGCCATGGTACGCAATCATGCTCATGAGTGCTTGAATGGCGTCGATAGCTCGCGCTGTTGTGGCGGGTAACAGCCGGGCGGGCCCTGCAGGGCCCGCCCGGTCGATGGGTCTGCGCCACCGGTTCAGTCGTTGATCGATCGATCCGGTGCCTTCTTCTGGCGGTTTTTCTTGTGTCGGCGCTGAATCAACCCCTGCTTGCGCTCACGCTGAGCCTCCAGGTCACCGCGGATCTGGGCGTGGCTGATCAGGGCAAAGATAAAGGTGCCGCCCACCACGTTGCCGGCAAGCGTTGGAAAGCCGAAGTGGAAAAGGAACTCTCCCCAGCTGGCCTCACCCGAGAAGACCAGATACAGCACCTCACTGGCGCCCACGATGATGTGGGTCAGCTCGCCGATGGCCATGACGTAGGTAATGATCAAAATGATCCAGACCTTGGCCTGATCGGCCGCCGGGATCAGCCACACCAGTGTGGCAATCATCCAGCCGGCAACCACGCCCTTGGCGAACATTTCACCGGTGGTGTTTTCCATCACATGCTTGCCCAGGGTGGTAAAGGCTTCCTGGGTTGGCGTGTCAAAGATGGGCATGTGCAAAAAGGTCCAGGCCGCTATGGCGGCACCAATCATGTTGCCGGCCAGAACCACGCCCCACAGCCGGCCCAGCGCGCCAAAATTGCCAAGCGTCGGGTGGCTCATGACCGGCAGTACGGCTGTTACCGTGTTTTCGGTAAACAGCTGCTGTCGGGCCAGAATCACGACGATAAAGCCGACCGTGTAGCCCAAGCACTCGATCATGAAGCCGGCGCCGCTGTCCGGGAGGTTGGCGTGCATGAGTCCGCGCGCCACCATGGAAAGGCTCATCGAGATGCCGGCGGCGATGGCAGACCACAAAAGCGCCATGGAGTCGCGTGCCAGTTCCTTCTGACCGTCCTTGCGAAGGTGCTGATGTACGGCCGCTGCCTGAGAGGGCAGCTCACGGGACTGCTCTTCCTCACGCTCGCTGTGTTGTTCGTTGTCCTTTCCTGATGTCGAATCCTGCTGTTTTTGTTCCGAAGGGTCGGCATCGCCGCCTTCAAAATCGTCTTCTGCGTGTTTTTGTTGATCCTGGCTCATGTCGTGTGCCTGTTTGTCGTCGCGGTAATCGGTGAGCTTAGCGTAGTTACGCCCCCGTTAAACCGACAGGGTGTGTTGGCCGGGCAGGGCGCAGTCTGTACAGTGCCGGCTCGCATATTAAAAGAGTCTGATAATGGGTACTTCCCTCGGCAACCGCAGCCTGATTGCCATGATGATGGCATTGATCGTGTTAACGCCCATGGGGGTCGATATCTTTCTTCCCTCACTGCCCATGCTGGCGCAGGATTTTGCGCTGGATACGGCGAGCATGAAGTGGTCCATCACGCTGTATCTGATCAGCATGGGCGGCGGGCAGCTGATCGCCGGTCCGCTGGTGGATGCGCTTGGTCGGCGGCCCATGGCCATTGCCGGCGCTTTCATTTATGGGCTGGCAGCGGCGCTGTGTCTGATCGCCGATCAGATCACGCTTTTTTATATCGGCCGCCTGCTGCAGGGCTTTGGGGCCTCTCTGGCAACCGTGGTGGCCTTTTCCTGCGTGCGTGATCGCTTTGAGGGCGATCGCCGAGCGGGTATTTACAGTTTTTTAAACGCTGCGGTATGTGTCGTGCCGGCACTTGCACCGCTTCTGGGCAGCGTGCTGGCAGCATTGTGGCACTGGCGCGCCAGTTTTGTGTTCATGGTGGTATTTGCGCTGGGTGTTGCCCTGTTTTGCCTCCGCGGGCTTGAAGAGACCAGGCCGGTGAGCGAGCGCCAAAACGGGCTTTCCCACTATGGCCGTGACGCCCTGGCCATTTTGCGCGACGGTCATTTTGTCTTTCACGCTCTGATTGCCATGACAGGGATGACCGTCATCCTCATTTATGTCACCACTGCGCCGATATTGTTGATCGATCAGGCAGGATTGAGCGAGCTCGCCTTCGGCGGCTGGTTTGGTGCCGTGGCCGCGATCAATGTGGTCTCTTATTTTCTTGCCCCCCGCCTGATCGCCCGTCTGGGTCAGCACCGAACCATCCATGCAGGGCTTGTCATCATGGTGGCCGGCGGGGTGTTTCACGGCCTTTTCTACAGTGTTGTCGGGCCGGGTGTGGCCACCTTCATGCTGCCCAACGCCGTGATGGTGACCGGTTTTTCATTGACGCTGGGGGCGGCATTGAGTCTGGCGCTTGAACCCTATGCCGATCGGGCAGGGCTTGCGTCATCGCTTGCCGGATGCTGTCAGATGGGCGGCGGGGCACTGCTGGCTTCTGTTCTCACACTTTTGCCGCTACCACCTCAATGGTTGCTGGCTCTGACAGGGATTGTGGGTGCAGGAGGGCTGTTACTGGCGGCGTTTCTGGTCTTTCATCGACATCGCCCGAGGCCATGACGGGTTACCTCTATTGTCGGCATGTCACCGAGAGGTAAAAAAAGACAGCGTTTCATTATGACTACTGAGAAAAAGGCGTGCTGGCGCTAGAATGGCGCATACCCGTGCTTTAAAGCATGAACATATTGTGTATCACTGCGTCATCATGGACCCTGTTGTGCACCGGAAAGTGACGTAAAATGCGGCTCCTGTACTGCTGGTATGAAGGTGCAGTGTCGTGGTAAACAGGCCTGCTCAATTCGATAAAACATACGCTGTCATGCATGGCTGCCCTGAGCTTTTTTCCTGCATGGCGGCACCCGTATGAACCATACCTTTTTATATATCAGGGCGCTTCAAGGATGCTTATGAAAAATGTTGCTGTGACGTCTTATCTGAAAACCTCCGGTAGTACCGCGGTTTACACTACCCTGAAAAAAAGTGCCATGCTGGCTTTCGGGATGGCTTCGCTGTTTTCCGCCCAGGCTGTGCTCGCATTTGACTTCAATGATGTCAGCCAGGAGGCTCAGGAGCTTGCACAGCGTGGCTATAGCGCGCCTCAGAGCAATCTCCCGGGCTCGCTTTCCGGACTGAATTTTCAGCAGTATCAGCAGATTCAGTACAAGCCCGCCCAGTCGCACTGGCGCAGCGATAACCTGCGCTTTGATCTGGGATTTTTCCATGAAGGCATGCACTACAACACGCCTGTCACCATCAATGAAGTCAACGGTGATGACGTCCGTGAGCTGAAGTTTTCGCCGGATAACTTCAACTACGGCAACCTTGATCTCGACAAGTCGAAGTTCAAGGATCTCGGTTTTGCCGGCTTCAAGATCAACTACGGCGACAGCCCTGATAAAAAGAACGAGTCGATGGTCTTTCTGGGGGCCAGCTACTTTCGGGTTGCCGGCAAGGACCAGCGCTACGGTCTTTCAAGCCGCGGACTGGCCGTCGATACCGGGCTCAACTCGGGAGAAGAGTTCCCCCGATTCAAGGAATTCTGGGTCGTCAAACCGCAGGGCGATGATCGGTATCTGACCATCTATGCGCTGCTGGATTCGCCGAGTGCGACCGGCGCCTATCGTTTTATCCTGCGCCCGGGTCAGGACAGCGTGGTCGATGTTCAGTCGCGCCTTTTCCTGCGTCGTCAGGTCACCAAGCTGGGCATCGCGCCGCTGACCAGCATGTATCTGTTCGGCCCCGAGCAGCCGGTTTCGGGCAGCAACTATCGTCCCGCCATTCATGACTCCAACGGTCTGCAGCTGGCCACCAGTGACGGGCAGTGGCTGTGGCGTCCGCTGGCCAATCCCAAGCGGCTTTCGGTCGATACCTTCCCGGCCAACAATCCGCGCGGTATCGGGCTTTTGCAGCGCGATCACCAGTTCGACAACTATCAGGATATCCAGAATCGCTACGATCTGCGTCCGAGCGCCTGGGTCGAGCCGCAAAACAGCTGGGGTGACGGTCAGGTCGAGCTGGTACAGATCCCGACGCCGGACGAAACCAATGACAACATTGTCAGTTTCTGGCGCCCGACGCAGGAACTGCCGACCAATCAGCCGCTGGATTACAACTACACCATCAACTGGACGCTCAACGAGTCGCGCTATCACACGCCTGATCTGGGCTGGGTGGCACAGACCCGTCGCGCACGCGGTGAGGTAATTCAGGACAATATGGTTCGCAAAAACGACGACAGCACGCTGTATGTGGTCGATTTCGTGGGGCCGAACCTCAAGTCGCCGGGCAGCAATGCCAATATCCAGGCCGATGTCGATCTGGGTGACAACGGTCAGGTCGTACGCAGTGAAGTGGTTCGCAACCCTGCCATGGGCGGGTATCGCCTGAATCTGAGCGTCAAGGCCAACGACACCTCAAAGCCGATCAACATGAAGGCTTTTTTGAAAAACGGTGATTCGCGCCTGACGGAAACCTGGAACTACGTGCTGCCTGCCAATGAGTGATGATGCCTACTCAAGCCCGGCCCGGGCCTATCTCGAGCGCCTGGCGCTCGGGACCCGGGAGCTGGGTAACCGACGAGAGCTGCTGGAGCTGGCGTCTCAGGATACGCCCTTGTTCCAGATCCATGACACGATCGGAAAGCAGAGCCTTCTGCAGGATGACCCTTCCAGCGCTTCGGTGCTCAGGCGCCTGGAACTCGCCTACGGGACGGCGCCGCTGGCACCGCCCGAGGTGCTTGGCACGGACAAGGCAGGGCGTGTCTGTCTCAAGACCATGCCGCCCATCGAGCGGACCTCGATTGCGCCTCATCCCTGGACCACCAGCCCGATCAAGCGCCTGAAAAAGGGCTACCATCTGCGCCGTGGCAATCTAAAGCCCCGCGAGCGCAAGACCCGCGCGCCCGAGGCACCCTCGGCGGCGCGCTGGAAAATGGTGGGGTCGATGCGGCGCTGGACGCTATTGGCACTGGTCATGGTGCAAAGTGCCGTGGCGGTCTGGTACATGAGCACCGTGTTGCCTTATCAGGGCGCGCAGTTTCTCGAAGTGCTGGAGCTTATCCTCTTTGCGCTGCTTTTTTGCTGGGTTTCGGCCGGTTTCTGGACGGCGCTGATGGGCTTTTTCCAGCTGCTCAAGGGGCGGGATAAATACAGTATCTCAGCGAGCAGCGGCGGCGATGAGCCGATCGACCCCTCAGCCAGAACGGCCATTGTCATGCCGATCTGTAATGAGGACGTCAACCGCGTGTTCGCCGGTCTCAAGGCGACCTACGAGTCCGTACAGCGCAGTGGCAACATCGAGCACTTTGACTTCTACGTGCTCAGTGACAGCTATGACCCCGACACCTGCGTGGAAGAAAATCATGCCTGGCTGCGACTGTGCCGCGAAGTCGGCGGGTTCGGTCGGATCTTCTATCGGCGTCGTTCACGGCGGGTGAAGAAAAAGAGCGGCAACATCGATGATTTCTGCCGTCGCTTTGGCGCCAAGTACCGCTACATGCTGGTCATGGATGCCGACAGTGTCATGAGCGGTCGCTGTCTGACCCGGCTGGTTCAGCTGATGGAAGCCAATCCGGACGCGGGTATTATCCAGTCGGCGCCGCTGGCGGCCGGCAGTAACAATCTCTATGCCCGACTGCAGCAGTTCGCCACCAGAGTATATGGACCGCTTTTCACGGCGGGCCTGCACTTCTGGCAGCTGGGAGAATCCCACTACTGGGGACATAACGCCATTATCCGCGTTGAACCCTTCATGTATTACTGCTCGCTGGCACCGCTGCCGGGCAAGGGGGCTCTGTCGGGTGAGATCCTGTCACATGATTTTGTCGAAGCCGCACTGATGCGTCGTGCCGGCTGGGGCGTGTGGATTGCCTATGACATGCCGGGCAGCTATGAAGAGATGCCGCCCAACCTGATCGATGAGCTGCAGCGCGATCGGCGCTGGTGTCAGGGCAACATCATGAACTTCCGGCTGTTTCTGGTGCGCGGCATGCACCCGGTACACCGGGCGGTGTTTCTGACCGGTGTGATGTCCTATCTGTCGGCGCCGCTGTGGTTTTTGTTTTTGATGCTGTCCACGGCGCTGCTGGCCGTGCATACGCTGACGACACCCGAGTATTTCACCGAGCCGATGCAGCTGTTCCCACGCTGGCCCGAGTGGCATCCGGGCAGGGCGGTGGCGCTCTTTTCCACCACGCTGACCCTTTTGTTCTTGCCCAAGATTCTGAGTGTGATCGTGATCTGGGCCAAGGGGCCACGCTACTACGGTGGCGCCATGCGACTGGGGCTTTCGATGATCATCGAGTCGCTGATCTCGATGCTTCTGGCGCCGGTGCGCATGCTCTTCCATACCCGCTTTGTGCTGGCAGCCCTGATGGGCATCGAGGTCAAGTGGAAGTCGCCGCAGCGTGATTTCAGCGAGACGACCTGGAAGGATGCCTTCATGCGTCACGGTGGGCAGACTGTGTTTGGTATTATCTGGACGCTGTTTGTTCTCTGGCTGGACCCGCTGTTTTTGCTGTGGCTCTGGCCCATCGTCGGGGCGCTGATGCTGTCGATCCCGGTCTCGGTCATTACCAGCAAGGTCGGGCTGGGACGTGCTGCCTTCAGAAAGCGCATGTTCCTGATTCCCGAGGAGTCCAATCCGCCGAGGGAGCTGCGGGCCACCTGGCGATTTGTGCGCAACGCGCGCCATCAGCCGCCGGCGCCGACCTTCGTGCAGACCGTGGTGGATCCTATCGACAACGCGCTGGGCTGCGCCATGGGTGTGGCACGCCACAACAAGTCCGAGGCGATCGAGTCGCAGCGTCAGGCGATGGTGCGTCAGGCGCTGGTGGGTGGTCCCGACAAGATGCCCAACAAGGAAAAGCTGCTGGTGCTGGATGATCCGGTCATGCTGTCCCGGCTGCACTATCAGGTCTGGGATCGCAGCCATCAGTATCCTGCCTGGATTGACGAAGCCTATGCCGATGACCCGCCACCGCGCTTTATCTAGACAGGTGGTCTGACGCGAAAAGGCCCTGCCAATGGCAGGGCCTTTTTTATGTTCGTGCCGTCATGCGAACGGCCCGACGGAAGGCGCCATAAAAAAGGGCCCGGCGATTGCCGGACCCTTTGGATGTTGCGCACCATTTATCAGGCCGTGTGGAAATCCAGGCCGTTTTCGGTGGCCTTGATGATACCAGCGCGCACGACGAAGTCGCCGAAGTATTCGCCTGCCTCACGCTCTTTGGCGTAGCGATGGATCATCGGCGTCAGCTCTTCGAGAATGGTTTTCTCGTCGATGTTCTCGCGATACATCTTGTTGAGCCGGGTGCCGGTGAAATCGCCGCCCAGATAGAGATTGTAGCGGCCAAGCGCCTTGCCGACAAAGCCGATTTCCGCCATGAAGGGCCGCCCGCATCCGTTGGGGCAGCCGGTCATGCGTACAATGATCGGGTCGTTTTCGAGCCCGGCGTCCTTCATGATGGCATCGAACCTGTCCAGCAGCGTGGGCAGATAGCGTTCGCTCTCCGCCATGGCCAGACCACAGGTGGGGAAGGCCACACAGGCGATCGAATGCTGACGCAGGGGGGTGACATCCTTGAGCATGCGATAGCGGTCGATAATGCCGTCGATCTGCTCGCGAAGCTCGGGCTTCACATTGGTGATAATCAGGTTCTGGTTGCAGCTCAGCACGATATCGCCGTCATGAATACTGGCGATTTCACGCATCCCGGTCATGATCTGCATGCCGGCATGGATCGGGTTGTCATCTTCGTAGTCACGGATACGACCGTTTTCGACGAACAATCCGTAGTGCCACTGGCCATCATCACCCTGATACCAGCCGAGAATGTCGCCGGTCGTGGTGAACTCGAAGTCGCGGGCCTCTTCGAGTGCGTAACCCAGGTACTTTTCAAGCTCGGCTCTGAAGCCTTCAGCGCCCATGGTGTCGACGGTGTACTTGAGACGCGCGTGCTTGCGGTTTTTGCGATCGCCGTTGTCACGCTGAACCAGCATGATCTTTTCGGCCACATCGACGGTCTGGTCGACGTCGCAGTAACCGATCACGGAGCCGCGACGCGGATAGGTATCCGGCTCGCCATGGGTCGAACCCATGCCGCCGCCAACGGCCACGTTGAAGCCCTTGAGCGCACCGTTTTCAACGATGGCGATAAAGGCCAAATCGTTGGTCAAAACGTCGGTTTCGTTGTCCGGCGGCACGGCCAGGCCGATCTTGAACTTTCGCGGCAGGTAGTGCTTGGTATAGAGCGGTTCATCCTGCTCGGGGCCACCGGCCACGCGCTCCTCGCCCAGAAAGATCTCGTGATAGGCACGGGTGCGCGGCAGCAGATGGTTACTGATCTCGGCGGCCAGGTCATACACCTCGCGGTGGACTGTCGAGCGATGCGGGTTGGCCGTGGAGGTCACATTACGATTGACGTCGCCGCAGGCAGCGATGGTGTCAATCATGGCGTCGTTGACCGTTTTCAGGTGCGCGCGCAGATTGCTTTTGAACACGCCGTGGTACTGAAAGGTCTGACGCGTGGTGATACGCAGCGTGCCATTGGCGTAGTTGCGGGCCACGTCATCCAGCGTCAGCCACTGCTGGCTGCTCATGCGCCCGCCCGCAATGCGCAGACGCACCATGAAGGAGTAGAGCGGTTCCAGCTTTTTCTTGCGGCGCTGATCGCGAACGTCACGATCATCCTGCATATAGAAGCCGTGGAACTTGGTCAGCTGGGTATCGTCAGGGCTGACGGCGCCGGTGGCGTTGTCCGCCATGTCTTCCATCAACCGGCCGCGCAAAAAGTCACTGTTGACCTTGAGGCTTTCGTTGGCGGCGTAGTCGTCAAGCGATTCGTCACGGAGTTTGGCAATAATATCGGTCATTTTCAGTATACGTCCCGCTGGTAGCGTTTGGACTGCTGAAGATCGCGGATGTACTGGGCTGCGGCGTCCTCATCAAGACCGCCGTGTTCCCGGGCAATATCCAGCAGTGCCTGGTGTACGTCGGCTGCCATGCGCTCGCCGTCACCACACACATAAAAATGGGCGCCACGCTCAAGCCAGGCGTAGATGTCCGCCCCTCTTTCCCGCATGCGATCCTGTACGTAGATCTTTTCTGCCTGATCGCGCGAAAAGGCAACGTCCAGCCGGCTCAGCAGCCCCTTCTCTCGCCAGTTCAGCCATTCGGCCTGATAGAGGAAGTCGCTGTGAAAGTGCTGATCGCCAAAGAACAGCCAGTTGTCACCGTCGGCGCCGGCATCGTCACGTTCCTGCATGAAGGCGCGAAAGGGTGCCACACCCGTGCCCGGGCCTACCATGATGATCGGTGTGCTGTTGTCGTGCGGCAGCTTGAAATTCTTGTTGCGATCAACATAGATCGGAATCGTGTCACCGGGCTGTACATGATCGGACAGATAACCGGTCGTGACGCCGTTGCGTGCCCTCCCATGTGCTTCATAGCGCACCACACCGACGGTCAGATGAACTTCGTCAGGGTCGGCGTTATAGCTTGAGGCGATGGAGTAAAGCCGCGGCGGCAGTTTGCGCAGCGCCTGAGTAAAGGTGGCAGCGTCAAGGTTGTCGACCGGGAACTGTTCGATCACATCGATAATGTGACGGCCATAGACCCACTCCTTGAACTCGTCACGCGCCTCGTCACTCAGGATGCGCTGCAGTTCGGCATCCCTGCTGAGCTCGGCCCATTTTTCGAGAAACGGCCGCGTCAGCGTGGTGACTTCAAACTCGGCCAGCAGGGCATCGCGCACCTTGCTGCCGGTGTCCAGCTCGGTGTCATGGCTGATTCTGAGCTTTTCCAGCAGCTCATCGACATAGGCCGGATCGTTTTGCGGTACGACCCCCAGTGCGTCGCCGGGTTCGTAGACCAGACCGGAGTCTTCCAGCGACAGCTCGATGTGACGGGTTTCCTTGCTGGAACCATCATCATTGAGAATCACCGTGTCGAGAATTTCGGCGTAGAAGGGGTTTTTCTTCGACCACTGGCTTTCACCGGCCGATGCCGCGGGCGAGCCCTGCTCGGCTGATGCCGTGGTGGCGCCTGAAAGTTCGGCGTAGCGTGCCAGCACGGTTTCGATCCATGCCTCCGCCGGCTCTTCATAGTCGACGTCACAGTCGATGCGGTCGCTGATGCGCTCGGCGCCGAGCTCTGTCAGGCGGGCATCGAACTCCTTGCCCATCTGACAGAACTGGTCATAGCTCGAGTCGCCCAGTCCCAGCACGGCAAAGCGGTGACCGTCGAGTTTGGGCGCCTTGCGGCCATTGATCAGCTCATAAAAGCCGATGGCCGTATCCGGCGGGTCGCCTTCGCCCTGGGTGCTGACCACAACGATCAGATTGGCGGGATCCTTGAGATCCTTTTTGGTGACGTCTGCCATATCGAGCAGACGAACGTTGAAGCCATGTGCCTTGGCGCGATCGCGCGCCTGCTCGGCCACGCCTTCGGCGTTGCCGGTCTGGCTGCCATACAATACGGTAATTTCGGGTAGTGCGGAGGCGGTCTGTGTTGCACCTGCAGGTGACGCAGCGCTCAGCTGGCCGCCGGACGCATTGAGTCCGGCGAGATACCCACTCAGCCAGGTCATCTGATCGCGATCCATGCCGCCTAGTACGTCATTGAGACGCTGGGCCTGATCGCCATTCAGAGGACTGTTGGTATCGAGCAGGGGGCCTTGTGACATCGTGGATATCCTCATCTGTCCCCGGGGGAGGAAGGCGAATGCTAGCGACCTCCCCAATAAATTAAAAGGTATAAATTATAATGCTTTTATAATTTAAAGGAATTAAAGGCAGGCCAGGACTGCCATCATGATCATTTTGCTGCGCTGTTGCACCACGATGGCGGCGCTGATGCCTGAAAGGCCCGGTGATGTCCGTGAATACAGGGCTTTTTTCTTCAACGTCGATATGTCGCGTGAAAGCAATTCGGCATGGTTTTCATTACGCGCCATATAAAGCGGCGGTGAATGTAGCATGCCTGTGGTATTCGATATCAGGCCGTTGCGATCGAAAATGACCAGGATTTATTTAAATACCGAAAAGCGGGGGAGTATACCCGTATCGAGGCAAGACACGAACCGTAGGAGGCATCAGGGGTCACAAGGCTTTCGGACAATACCCGAACGGCACGTGGTCATCATTATCATGAGGCAGATGAAGTGCGCTGGATGACATGATAGTTTCCTCCGGCTTTTGCCTGACGCGCCGATATCTGCCGGGTTGTAACACCTGCCAGCCAGCAATGGCGACAGGGCCTTGTTGTGAGGTATACATCACTTCGACGAGTGCCCGACACGATAGCGTTTATCCCGTCACTGCACCGGCATCTCTCAACTCGATAAAACAGGAGTGCGATATTGAATTTCTGGCTGATTGTGAACGGCAAGGGAGTCGGGAATCCTGAGCTGCGCGATGCAGTGGATCGCATTCGCAATGAGGGTGTGAACCTTTCGGTTCGGGTGACCTGGGAAAGCGGCGATATTGCACGCTTTCTGGAAGAGGCGGTGGATCAGCAGCTCGACCGCATTATTGTGGCCGGCGGTGACGGCACGCTTCACGAGGCCACCAATGCGCTGATGGCCATCGATGCCTCAAGTCGCCCCGCGCTTGGCATCATTCCCATGGGCACGGCCAACGATTTTGCCACGGCCACGGGTATTCCGGGCCCGCCCCTTGATGCACTCTCGCTGGCGGTTCACGGCACACCTCGTGCCATCGATGTGGCTCGTATCAATGATCTTTACTGTCTCAACATGGCGTCCGGGGGGTTTGGTGCCAAGGTCACCAGCGATACGCCGCCTGCCCTGAAAAAACTGCTGGGTGGGGGCGCCTATTCGCTGGTGGGGGTCATGCAGGCCTGGCGCTTCGAACCGTTTCGCTGCCATCTTCAGACCAGCGACGGCAACTACGAGCGCGACCTCATCGTACTGGCCATCGGCAACGGTCGTCAGGCCGGCGGCGGGCAGGAGCTGACGCCGCGAGCCTTGCTCAACGATGGCCTGCTGGATGTACTGACCGTTGAAGCCTTCTCGCTGAGCCGAATAGGCAGTGCCATCCATGAGCTCAGAGAGCTCCCCACTGATGGTAAACTGGTGCGCTACCATCAGCTGACGTCGATGGATTTCCAGAGTGAAACCCCACTGCCCATCAATCTGGACGGCGAGTTCCACGAATTTACACAGGCAAAAATCGAGGTGTGCCCGGGGGCCCTGTCCATTGTTTTGCCGGATGAGTGCCGGCTGATGTATGAAGGCAAGCCTCGAAGTCGCCATGGTCGCAGCAGCTAGTCCGGTCCGGGCGGGTTTGAAAACGTCTGGCATCAATCTGAACGTTACAAAATGACGACTGCATGACAGATGACGCACGACTATAAGTAGTAGTTCCGGTCATGCAGGGTCCGTGTATTGATGCAGCGACTCGCATGAACCGGTCTACACTTTACAGGTCATGCACGGCGAATTGCCCCGTTTCAAAGCGATATTCACTATCGTTACGGCGCTGCAGTGATCGACGTGGCATCTATTTAAAGTTATCAGGGAGGTATTCATGAAAGGGAAAACAATTGCGGCGGCCAGCCTTGCCTTTGTCATGGCGCTCGGGCTGAGTGCCTGTGGTCAGGACGATCCGGCTGATGAAGCAGCAGAGCAGGCTCAGGAAGCCAATCAGACCGGTCAGGACATGGATAATCCGGGTGCCAATGCGACTTCTGATGATGCTGCTGCCCAGGCCGGCACCGATAATGGCGCCATGGATCCCGAAAGCGGCGGCACCAGCACCATGCCGGAAGATACTGACGCCGACGCGGATTCAGGCACCATGCAGGGCATGAACGAGGCTCAGGACAGCACACATGAGAGCACCGGTGCACGCGAAGGCGGCACGGGCCATTCGGCCACCAACGCAGGCTCTTCGGGCACCATGAGCCAGGCAGAGGAAGCCGAGCAGATCAACAACTCCTCGAGCAACACGCAGTAAACAACAGGGCAGGTCGTTTATTCGGCCTGCCGGTTTGATCGACAGCGACGATGTTTTGCAGATCGTCGACCGTCGGACATAAAAAAGCCCGCGCCATGGCGCGGGCTTTTTGCAAGACAAATGCTGATGCAGTGATCAGTCGGTTGCCTTGATGTTGGCGGCCTGAAGGCCTTTCTTGCCCTGAGTCACTTCAAAGGAGACCTTCTGGCCATCCTGAAGCGACTTGAAGCCTTCAGCCTGAATCTCGGAAAAGTGTGCGAAGAGATCGTCGCCACCGTCATCGGGAGAGATAAAGCCGTATCCCTTGGTGTCGTTAAACCATTTGACAGTACCGGTTGCCATCTTTGATGTCCTTGCTCTATTTGCAGTGATACCGAGCCGCAGCCCGTTTATGCGTTGGGCTTTCGGAAACTGCCGATCGAAAAATCGGTCGAACATTTTCCTGCCAAGCCACCTCTGGAAGCATGATTCAGGATCCTGAGAAAGGTCAAGTGCAATTTGCCAATCTTCAGGTGCATGCCATTATGCAATGGAACGATCAGCATTGGAGGCAGGATTGATGAACGTCCAGAACGTCGATTATCAAAATGCTCAGGCAGCACAGCAGTTCACGCAGTCGCTGCGCGAGACCGGTTTTGGCGTGGTTCGCAACCATCCGGTGCCTCAGGCACTGGTGGAACGGATCTATGTGGGGTGGGCTGCCTTTTTTGAGGATGAGGGCAAGCAGCAGTGGCGGTTTGACCCCGCGACTCACGCCGGTTTTTTCCCGGCAAGTATCTCCGAGACAGCCAAGGGGCAGACGCAAAAGGATCTCAAGGAATACTTTCATATCTATCCGGGGACAAAAGTGCCCGAAAGCCTGCAGGCCGACATTGACGAGTACTATCGTATCGCTCAGGAAGTGGCCACAACGCTTCTGGGCTGGATCGATGCCAATACCCCGCAGGAGGTGTCAGGGCATTTCAGCGAATCGCTTTCCAGCATGATTCGCGACAGCCATCAGACGCTTTTACGGGTGCTGTACTATCCGCCGGTTGAAGACAGCGAGACCGGCGGCGCCGTCCGTGCCGGGGCGCATGAAGACATTAACCTGATCACCGTATTGCCTGCCTCCAATGAAGCCGGCCTTGAAGTGAAAGGGCGTGATGGGCAGTGGTTGCCCGTGCCCTGTGATCCGGGACAGCTGATCATCAACGTGGGGGACATGCTTCAGGAAGCCTCAAACGGGTATTTCCCGTCCACCACGCATCGGGTGGTCAATCCCGAAGGGGCATCGCGTCAGCGGGCCCGTCTGTCCCTGCCACTGTTTTTGCATCCCAGACCGGAAGTGACGCTCTCCGAGCGCTACAGTGCCGATGGGTATCTCCAGGAAAGGCTCAAGGAGCTGGGCGTCTCATGAATGCCGTCACCTCGCAGCCGCAGTGGCCGCAGGACTGGCGACCCGGTAATCATACCGATGATCTGCGCTTTGCCCAGCAGCTGGTAGAGGAGACCATGTCTCCCTACTGGCAAAAGCGGCGCATGGTCTTTAGTCGTCAGCTTTTCAAGGATCAGTGGGTGCGGCTGGAGACGGCCATTATCCTGCGCAACGAGCAAAGGGCAGGGCTGATTGCCTGGGATGTGGTAGACAATATCCACTATCTTCGCGAGCTGCATCTGACGGCCCCGTGGCGTGGGCAGGGCATTGGCGCGGGGGTGCTGGCGAACTGGATCGCCCGGCAGGAGTCGCTGGGCGCCCGAAAGATGCGTCTCAAGGTCTTTGCTGAAAACCCGGCGCGCCGGCTCTACGAGCGCATGGGGTTTCAGCCCATGTCGAACGCAGGAGACATCTCCGGGCTTTTGAACATGGAGCGGCGCACGTGATATATCACAACGGTGCGTTTTGACATTGACTGTGCCATCGCCTGCCACCATATCGGGTGCACTACCCTCATCATGAAAGGCAATGCCATGTCTGCACCCGAACACTCTCCCGCGCGCACGACTTCTGCCACACAGGGCACCCACAACATGCTCATGGGCTATCTGCTGTGGCTTTTCGGCTTTACCGGCGCGCATCGTTTCTATTACGGCAAGCCCATAACGGGCACGATCTGGTTTTTCACTTTCGGCCTTTTTCTGATCGGCTGGATTGTGGATCTGTTTCTGATCCCGCTCATGGACCGCCAGGCCGATCTTCGTTTTCAGCGCGGCAGCAGAAGCTATACCATCACCTGGATTCTACTCACCTTCCTTGGTGCGCTGGGCATCCATCGCATGTACATGGGCAAGTGGATTACAGGCGTCATTTATCTGTTAACCGGCGGTCTCTTCCTGCTGGGCGTGCTCTATGATTTCTGGACCCTCAATGATCAGCTGTCGACCCGACACGAACGCGAGCGCTAGCTTCTGATGCAAAAATCCTGTCATGGCTTCTGAATCAAAAGCCGTTATCTATGCGGCAATGGCCGGCAATTTGGCCGTTGCCGTGACCAAATTCGTGGCGGCGGCCATTACCGGCAGCTCGGCCATGCTTTCCGAAGGCATTCATTCGGTCGTGGATACCGGCAACCAGGTGCTGCTGCTTCTGGGGATGCACCGTGCCAAAAAGCCGCCGGATCGGGATTTTCCGTTTGGCTATGGCAAGGAGGTCTACTTCTGGAGTTTCGTGGTCGCCATCCTGATCTTTGCGATCGGCGCAGGCGTCTCATTCTATGAAGGGGTGGTACACGTCATATCGCCCGAACCCATGTCCTCGCCGCTGATCAACTATATTGTGCTGGGGCTTGCCATTGTCTTTGAGGGCGCTTCATGGCTTTTTGCCCTGCATGGCTTTCGCAAGGCCAAGGGCAAATGGGGCTATGTTGAAGCGGTGCAGCGCGGCAAGGACCCTTCGCTTTTCATGGTGCTGTTCGAGGATTCGGCTGCCATGCTGGGGCTTGTGGTGGCGCTGGGCGGGGTCTGGCTGAGTCAGGTTACCGGTAATCCGGTATTTGATGGTGTGGCGTCCATCGTCATCGGCATGATACTGGCAGGCACCGCCATATGGCTGGCCGTTGAAACCAAGGGGCTTTTGATCGGCGAGAGTGCCAACCGCCGGGTGGTGGAAGACATCCGCGATACGGTGGGCGGCCACGCTCAGGTTGAAGCGGTCAATGAAGTATTGACCATGCACATGGGGCCGGATTTCATCCTGGTCAACATTAGCGTACGCTTTAATCAGGACATGCCGGCTGACAGGCTCGAGCGGGTCATTGCCGAACTCGACCGGGATCTCAAACAGCAGCACAAGGAGATCAAGCGGGTCTTTATCGAGGCCGAGTCAAGCCTTGAGCCCAATGGCGGGTCGTCTCCGGTGACGCCCTGATACCACTGGACTATTCACGAACGCACTACGGATATTCATGGCTGAAACCACCAGGCTTAGCGATTTGATGACGTCGCTGGATGAGAAGCACGAGGGCAACGAGGTCAGCCTCAACGATGTGCTGGAAACCTTCCATTCACGCAGTTTTGGCCCGCTTCTGGTCATTCCACCGCTGATCGCGCTGGCTTTGCCCATCTTTGGTCTGCCCACCGTCTGCGGTGTCGTAACGGCGCTGGTCGCCATTCAGCAGGTCATGGGCCGTAACAATCCCTGGTTGCCCAAACGGCTGCGCCACCTTTCGATCGACGGACAGCGCTTTCATCGCACGGTCGAAAAGGTCAATCCGTGGGTGAAACGGCTGGAACGACTGTTCAGACCGCGTCTTGATTTCATGAACAATGACGCGACCCATCGTGTTATTGCGCTGTTTATCGTGCTGATCAGCCTTTCCATCCCCTTTGTCGAGCCGATACCGATGGCGCCGGCGTTGCCCAGTGCCATGCTGCTGCTGATCGCGCTGGGCATGCTGATGCGCGATGGCCTGGCCATGCTGATCGGTCTGGTCGTTGCCATCACGGGGCTGGCCGCCTTGTTTCTCTGGCTATAAGACGTCGGCTCGCTGTTTACTGAAAGGGGCCCTGTCGGGCTCCTTTCAGCGACAGCCCCTCAGCGCTGAAGGGCACCGCTATAGCGCGTGGTGCGCTCATGCTCTGTCATCATGTGAACGCCCTGGGTCGTTCCCTTTGCCAGCCCTTCGAAGATGGCGCGATAGATCAGCACTGCCTGAACGTATTCACGGGTTTCGCGGAAGGGAATCTCCTCGATGAAAAGATCAAAGGGCTCGTCGCTGTCGGCCAGCCAGCGGTCCACCCGGCCGGGGCCGGCATTGTAGGCCGCGGCGGCGGCGACGCGATTGCCGCTGTAGCGCGCCGCCATGTCGCGGATGTAGGCGCTGCCCAGCATGACGTTGGTCTCCGGGTCCTCAAGGCTTGTCACCCCCTGCCACGCCACGCCCAGCTGCTGGCTGACATGCTGCCCGGTGCCGGGCATCAGCTGCATCAAACCGCGCGCCCCAACCGGTGACTGGGCCTGCGGATTGAAGGAGCTCTCACGCCGTGCCAGCGCCATGAGAAGCCACGGGTCAACACCGCGCGTCTTTCCCCACTTTTGAAACAGATCGGCGTAGCCCTGCGGGAAGCGCCAGTCGAGCGCATTCCAGTGATCGCCACGAATGGCGGCGTAGATGGCCAGGTCATACCACTGCCGGGTGAGAGCGTACTGCGTCAGGGTCGGGCGCTGTGCCTCGGGGAGATGACGCATCAGGTAGTACCACTCGGCGCGCGCCAGCCCCGGCTCGTTGATGCGATACAGCGCGGCCACGCGGCGCATCGAGGGCAGAGCGTCGGCATCCTTCAGATCACGTTCGGCGATGACCACCGGCTCGTTTTCAAGCGCGTAGGGCTGATTGATGCGATCGGCGGCGGCAAATCCGAAAAAGCTGCGCTGACCGGCGGCGATCTGCCAGGCCTGACGCGCGCCGGCCTCATCGCCGAGTTGCTGCCGGGCGCGACCCAGCCAGTACTGCCAGTGCGCGTCTCGGCGGTTGTCCTCTTCCATGCGCTCGATCCATGCGGCGACCTCCTGCCATCGGCGATGTTCGAGTGCCTTGCGGGTTCTCAGCTCCAGCAGATCCTGATCCCCCAGCTGCGCCGCGGCGGTATCGGCCCACTGCGCGTTCGCACCGATATCGCGTACCAGCGAGTAGAAAGCCAGATCGTGCTCGATGTCGTGACGCTGCTCATCGGTCAGCGGCGCCCGGGACTTGATCTCGCCCCAGACCGCCAGCGCCCGGGCCGTATCCTGACGAACAAGCCGTGCCATCGCCGTGCTGTAAAGAGACGATACCCCCGGGGCATCGTGGCTGACAAAAGAGGGCAGCTCGGTAATGCGGCCGGGGTCGCTCTGCAGGCGTTCAAATGCGCTGCGCTGGGCTTGCCAGTCCGATGGCAGCTCGCCGGGCAGGTAGCGCAGCATGGCGTCCTCACCCGAGCGCCAGGCGAGCATCAGCCGCGCCCAGACGTCGGCGCCGGTAATGGTGCCCTCGGCGCGCAGGCGATCGAAGAGGGGGTCACAGGCCGAGGGCTGCGAGTGGCCGACCAGCCACAGTTCGCGTCCGCCCAGAAAGGCGCGTTCGGGCTGTTGATCCAGAAGCGCTCGATAGTACCAGCACTGACGTGTGGTTCCCTGCGGGACGCCATCGCTGATGGCCAGAAAATCATCGAACTGCTGGCGCGCCCCCCAGGTGTCCTGTGCCACACCGCGCATCCACTGTGACAGCACCGAGTTGCGATAGCGGTGCAGGTAGTCGTTGATGATTGCCGACGACACGCCGGGCAGGCGTGACTTGAGCTCGTGGTATTCGACGTAGCCTTCCAGCTCGTGGCCCCGGATAGCGTCATGGTTGATCCGGTCCCACTGCTGGGCGCGAGCGGCCTCAAAGGACCGGTTAAAGCTCTCATCATTGGCCAGTGACGGTGCAGCAAGGCCGGCTGCCAGCATGGCGCCCAGCCAGTATCTGGATAATCTGTGCGTAAACCTCACCCGAAAAACTCCTGTCAGCCATCGATCCGAACCTGCCCGGGACAGGCATACTGCTTCCTGGGGGCCTAGACTAATCCAGGTGGCTGAATTTAACGATCCCGTCAGGGAGATCTTCAGCGCCTGCGGCGTTGAATGAACGCAAGCGGTCAACGACCTTTTTGAAACAGCATTTTTATTCGGAGTATCCATCCATGGCAAAAGGTCGACTCAACCCCATCGGTCTGATTCGTGGCCGTGGTCGTATCTACTGGCGCATCTTCAAGGCGTTTCGCACCTTCTTCCCCATGCTCAACGACTGGCGCAAGGGGCGTTATCGGCCGCTGCCCAAAAAGGCAGTGGGGCTGATGGCGCTGGCGATCGTTTATGTGGTCAGTCCCTTTGACCTGATTCCGGACTTCATTCCCTTCTGGGGACTGATCGATGACGTCATTATCAGCGGCTGGCTGCTGGCCAAGATCGATGAGCAGCTGGATGACTACCGGCGCTGGCGTGAAAGCACCGGCGAACCCGTCACGTAATGGCCGATCCCACTGAAGTGGCGCCCCCTGCCTGGTGGATGTAGGCCGTTTCTCTTGAAAAATCGACAACTTCCCCCATAACGGGTAACACACAGCACGACGCGGTCTGATCAAAAGGCAGACCGCGTGGCGTGTTTCACCCAGTCGATTATTGTCAGAAGAGAAATGTTGCCATGACGAGTGCGCAAGAGCAGACGCTCGGTTTCCAGACCGAAGTCAAACAGCTTCTTCACCTGATGATCAATTCCCTGTATTCCAACCGGGAAATCTTTCTGCGTGAGCTGATTTCCAACAGCGCCGATGCCTGCGACAAGCTGCGCTATCGGGCGCTGGAAAGCGATGCCCTGTATGAAGGCGACCCCGAGCTTCGCGTCGAGATCGAATTTGATCAGGACGCCAAGACCGTCACCGTTCGTGACAACGGCATCGGCATGAATCGCGAAGACGTGATTGCCAATCTCGGCACGATTGCCCGTTCCGGGACAGCCGAGTTTCTCAAGCAGATGTCCGGCGAGCAGCAAAAGGACGCCCGTCTGATCGGCCAGTTCGGCGTCGGTTTCTATTCGGGCTTTATCGTGGCCGATGAAGTGGTCGTGCGTACGCGTCTGGCCGGTACATCGCAGGATCAGGGCGTGGAGTGGCGCTCGAAGGGCGAAGGCGAGTTCACCATCGTCGATATTGAACGCGCCGCTCATGGCACGGAAATCGTGCTGCATCTCAAGGAAGATGCGCTCGAGTTTGCCGACGAGCATCGCCTCAAGGGGCTGGTACGCAAGTACTCCGATCATATCGAAGTGCCGGTACGCATGCCGACCGTTCAGGAAAGCGATGACGACACCGATGTGACCGTCACCTGGGAGACGGTCAACGAGGCGCAGGCGCTGTGGGTGCGTCCGCGTACCGAGGTCAGCGATGACGAGTACAAGGCGTTTTACAAGCATGTGGCGCACGATTTCAGCGACCCGCTGACCTGGAGCCACAACAAGGTCGAGGGCAAGCTCGAGTACACCAGCCTTTTGTATGTGCCCTCGCGCGCGCCGTTTGACCTCTATCAGCGCGAAGGCGCCCGTGGGCTCAAGCTCTACGTGCAGCGCGTGTTCATCATCGATGATGCCGAGCAGTTTTTGCCGCTGTACCTGCGCTTTGTGAAAGGCGTGGTGGATTCCAACGATCTGTCGCTTAACGTCTCTCGTGAAATCCTGCAGCAGGACCCTCAGGTCGAGAAGATGAAAGGGGCGCTGACCAAGCGCGCGCTCGACATGCTTGGCAAGCTCTCGAAAGACAGCGACACCTATCAGAGCTTCTGGAATCAGTTCGGTAGCGTGCTCAAGGAAGGCCCGGCAGAAGATCACAGCAACCGTGAAAAGATCGGCGGTCTGCTGCGTTTTGCCAGCACCCACACGGACAGCTCGACGCAGGATCAGTCGCTGGCGGACTACATCTCCCGCATGCAGGAAGGCCAGCAGGGCATCTACTACATCGTTGCCGACAGCTTCAATGCCGCACGGCACAGCCCGCACCTCGAGATCTTTCGCAAAAAGGGCATCGAGGTGCTGCTGCTCTCCGATCGTATCGATGAGTGGCTGATGACCCATCTCACCGAGTTCGACGGCAAGTCGATGGTTGATATTACCCGCGGTGATCTGGATCTGGGCGAGATCGACAGTGAAGAAGAGAAGCAGGCGCAGCAGGAAAGCGCGAAGGCCAAGGAAGGACTGGCCGGCCGCTTTCGCGAAGCGCTGGGCGATCAGGTGCAGGAAGTGCGCGTGACGCATCGTCTGACCGAATCGCCGGCCTGTGTGGTGCTGCCTGAAAACGAGATGGGCTATCAGATGCGTCGTCTGATGGAAGCCGCCGGCCAGCCGGTGCCCGAGGTCAAGCCGATTCTCGAGTTCAACCCCGAGCACGCGCTGGTCGCAAGGCTTGAAAGCAGCGACGGAGATGCCTTTACGGACCTGGCCCATGTGCTTTTTGATCAGGCCGTGATCGCCGAGGGCGGCCAGCTGGATGACCCGGCCGCCTATGTGCGTCGCCTCAATGCCATGCTGACCCATTAACGACTGTCAGCTCGAAACAATGGCGGTCCCGTGGCCGCCATTTCTCGTATTATCTCCTGCCTGCAAATACGTCTTTTGCATGATTATGCAAGATTACGGATTTTCGCCTCATGTCGTCGATTATGACGACACGGTAGGCAAAACATGTTAGCCTGCCGCCTTGTCCTGATACCGAGTCCCGTAACATGACACGAACGCATCGCCCGTTAACGACGTTGACGCTCGTGCTTGCACTCTCAGTTTTCAGCGTGTTCACACCGTCACACGCCGATACCAGCAAGCCCAGTTTCCACATGCCGGATCTGCGAGAACATCCGGCCGGCAGTGACCGCAAGATTGCCTTTTTCAACCTCATGATTCCGCTCATCGAAAAAGCCAACGATGAGATTCAAAACGATCGTGAATGGCTCTCGCACATGCACGATCAGACCGACTGGACCGTTGACTCTCGCAAGCGCCTGGCCGCCATCTGCAAGTCGTATGGCCTGAGCTGCAAAAACGAGAAGGACGCCGACTGGTCGACGCTGTTTGCCCGCGTGGATACCGTGCCGATTCAGCTGGTGCTGATTCAGGCCGTGGAAGAGTCCGGCTGGGGAACGTCGCGTTTCGCTCGCGAGGGCAACAATCTCTTTGGCATGCGCTGCTTCGGTGACAGCTGCGGTCTTGAGCAGACCGGCACCGGCAGCGGCTACCAGAGCTTTGCCACCGTCTATGACGGCATCGAAGCCTATATGCGCAATCTCAATACCCATCGCGCCTATGAAGGGCTGCGCGACCGCCGCTCGGCGCTGCGCGACAAGGGCAAAAACGTCAATGCACTGGCATTGATTCCCTCGCTACAGAACTATTCCATTCGTGGCGATGCCTATCTGGCGGCCCTACAGTCGCTTTTGAATACCAACGCGCCGTTGATCGAAGAGATGCGCGTCCAGGACAGTGACGACCCCGCGTAGTCGAGGCCATCACCGCCCATGAAAAAGTCGCCCTCGGGCGACTTTTTTATTGTCGGATGCAGAGCGGCGAGTCAGTGGGCCTGCGGCAGCGGCCAGATGACGGTTACTGCCAGCCCGTGCGGCTGTCGATTGTCGATGGCAAGCGTCGCCTTTTGGCGCTGGGTCAGCTGCTTGACGATCGACAGCCCCAGTCCGCTGCCGGTCATGCGTTGATTGGCGCGATGAAAGCGCTCGGTAATCTTTTCAAGCGACTCTGCCGGCACGCCGGGGCCGTCATCGATGACCTGAATCATGGGCTGGCCATCGGTCCTGCCCAGATGCAGCGTGACGGTGCCGCCATCGGGGGTGTAGCGCAGCGCATTGTCCAGCAGATTGCGCAGCAGTACGCCAAGCTCTGTCGGGTCGGCGCGCACCTCGAGCGCAGACAAGCCGCTCATCTCCAGCTGCTGCTGTCGACGCCCGGCCAGCGGCCACATTTCGCCGGCCAGCTGGGAAGCGATGGGGTAAAGATCCACCACTTCCAGCTGACGCTGCGGCGTTCGTTCAACGCGCGCCAGGGTCAACAGCTGATCCACCACGCGCTGCAGCCGCTCGATGCCCAGACGTGCCTTGTCCAGCGAGCTTTGATAGTCCTGTTCGCTGGCGCGGGCATTGTCCAGATGAATCTTGAGACCTGCCAGCGGCGTGCGCAGCTCATGGGCGGCATCCGCCGTGAAGCGTCTTTCCCGATCGAGCGCCATGCGAAGCCTTTCAATGAAGGCATTGAGGGAGTCGCGAAGCCCTGTCAGCTCACGCGGCGGGTGTTGTTCGATGGGGGTGAGGTCCTGGTGATAGCGCCGGGCAACTTCCGCCGAGAGATTGTCGATGGGGCGCAGGCCGCGACGAATGACCCACCACAGCGCGAGGCCCAGAAGGGGGAGAATCAGCAAAAAGGGAATGCTGTTGCCCAGCAGGATCTTGTTGACAAGCTCCTGCTGAAAATCATCACGCAGTCCGGTGGAGACCCAGACGCCGTGCTGTCGGTCGTAGATACTGAAAACGCGCCACTCCTCGCCGTCATAGGTAACCCAGCGATAGCCGGTCTCACTGGGTGGCGGGAAGGGGCCGTTGTCATTCCACTCGGCGCTGAGCATGCGCGGCGAGCGGTCGCTGTTCCAGAAGCCCAGTGACAAAAGCCGCTCTTCTTCTCGAAAGCGCCGGGGCGTGTTCACGGAGTGCGTGTCCATGATCAGCCCTGCGTCATCGCTGTCTTCCATGCTGTAAAAGCGCGCCGCATGGCCGGGCTGGGTCAGGCGATCCGCCAGGGCCTGATAGTCCTGCGAATCCATGTTGATATCGATCATGCCGGTCACGATGCGCCCGAACTGAGAGAGCTGCGCGTCAAACATCTCCTCGAGCTCGTGCTTTGTGATCAGCCATGCCGCCAGACCCGAGAGAATGGCGCCCAGCAGCACCAGCCCCATGACGGCACGAGTCAGGTAGCGGCGAATCGAGATCATTCGATCGTATCGTCCAGACGGTAGCCGATGCCGCGCAGGGTCACGATCAGATTGCTGTCGAGCTTTTTGCGCAGATGATGAATGTGAACTTCCAGGGCGTTGGACTCGATCTCGTCACAGCAGCCATACAGCAGCTTTTCCAGATGGGGGCGGGTAAAAACCTGCCCGGGGTGCTGGGCCAGCTCGTGCAGCAGGGTGTATTCGCGCCGGCTGAGTTTGACCAGCTGATCCTTCCAGCTGACCTCGTGGCGTGCATGATCGATGTGCAGCGGGCCGATCCGAATGCTTGGCTGCGTGCGACCGCCCTTGCGGCGGCTGATCGCGCGCAGTCTGGCCTGAAGTTCGTCAACGTCAAAGGGCTTGAGCACGTAGTCATCGGCCCCGGCATCCAGCCCCTGGATACGGTCTTCCAGACTGTCGCGCGCAGTCAGAATCAGCACCGGTGTATCGTGGGCGGCACGAATTCGGCGCAGCACTTCCATGCCATCGATACCGGGCAGTCCCAGATCGAGAATGACGGCATCGATCTGGCCCTGCTCGACATGCTCGAGCACGCTTTCGCCCTCGGTCAGCCAGGTGACCTGATGGCCCTCACGACGAAGAGCGGTCTCCACGCCATCGCCCAGCAATACATCATCTTCGACAAACAATACCTTCATGTTGTTGGGTTCCTGGTCAGAACGTTGCATGGACGGTTCTGCGACATCCGAATGCAGTGATGAATGTTGGTTCAATGCTCTCATGATCCTCGTTCCATGTATCGGTGCAAGTCATTGATTCGCCTTTCTGACACCAGAAGTATTCATTAATGCCCGTGTCGGCACCACTCAATTTCTTTTGGCCGATGGTGGATGCCGCACCTGTCGGCAGGCTTGTCGAGCGGACAGGGTCGTGCGTTACCCGCGCGGGCTGTCAGGCGTTACACTAAACCCTGTCCATCGTCGATCAACAAGGATACTCCATGGCAGTCGAGCATCAGCCTCAGGTCAGTACAGACGATATCATCGTGCCCCCGGTGGCCGTGCTGGGAGGCGGCAGTTTTGGTACGGCGCTGGCCAGCATTGCCTCCAGCGGTGGTGCCAGAGTCCGGCAGTGGATGCGTGATGCAGCACTTGTCGATCACGTGAATACCCACCACGTCAATCATCGCTATCTGCCCGACTTCAGCATGCATCCGGATGTCGTGGCCTCGACCGATCTGGCCTGGGTTCTGGAAGAGGCGCGGCTGGTACTGATCGCCATTCCTTCCGGCGGATTTCGTCAGGTGGTACGACAGGCCGCGCCCCATTTTGCCCCTGATGCCATCTTGGTCAGCACCACCAAGGGGATCGAGGCCGACAGCTTTCTCCTGATGAGCCAGATTCTGGAGCAGGAGACGCAGAGTGCGCACATCGGCGTGCTCTCCGGCCCCAATCTGGCCGCCGAAATCGCCCAGGGCCATCTCAGCGCCAGCGTCATTGCCAGCAACGATGAACCGACCCGGGCCCGGGTACAGGCAGCACTGTCGTGTGATCATTTTCGTGTCTATGCCAGCAATGACCGCTATGGTGTTGAGATGGGCGGGGCGCTCAAGAACATCTATGCCATTGCCGTGGGCATGGCGGCCGCACTCGGCATGGGCGAAAACACGCGCAGTATGCTCATTACCCGGGCGCTGGCCGAAATGAGCCGCTTTGCGGTGGCGCAGGGCGCCAGCCCCATGACCTTTTTGGGGCTGGCAGGGGTGGGCGATCTGATTGTGACCTGTTCTTCCAACCTGTCGCGCAATTACCGGGTGGGCTACGCGATGGGTGAGGGGCGCACGCTTGAAGAGGCCACCGCCGCCCTCGGGCAGGTGGCCGAAGGGGTCAATACGGTGTCTCTGGTGGTCAAGCGCGCCGGCGAGGAGAACATCTACATGCCGCTGGCCACCGGACTATATCGGGTCATGTTTGAAGGCGTTGCACCGCGAGAGATGGCCACGGCGCTCATGCGCAGTGAACAGAGCAGTGACGTCGAATTCACGCTGCCGCGAGAGGACACGCGGCGGGCTCAGCAGCAAACCGCAGCCAGGGATATCCCAACATGAAAATCTACGTAATGCGTCACGGTGAAGCCGCTTCCGGAACGCCCGATGCGCACCGGCCACTGGACGTGACCGGACAGCAGGAAGTCGCTCGTATCGCTGACTGGTTCGTCTCGACGCTGGGTGAGCAGGGGCATCAGCTGAAAATCGTGGCCAGCCCCTACGACCGCGCTCAGCAAAGCGCGCGCATTATCGGCCAGGCGCTGCGCGTGGATGACATCATGACGCTGCCCATCATGACCCCTGATGCCCCGCCGGAAACGCTGATCGAATGGCTCACTGAAAACGTCGATCCCCGTGAGGACGATGCGCCCTGGCTGTTTGTCAGCCACATGCCCCTGGTCGCCGAGCTGGTCGGCCAGCTGGTGGATGGCAGCCCCAATGCCCGGCTGCCCATGGGCACCGCGGATGTGGTCGAGCTGGAGGCTCAGGTCTGGGCGGCCGGCTGTGCAACGCTTTCACGCCACGTTACACCGGCCAACGCGACGCTTGAGTAGCGCCCTGGCGCTGACATGATGGCGGGCATGTCAGCCCGCCATGCCGCTTACCTGCAAAATAAAGATGCCCAGTGTGATGGTGACGCTGCTGGCAAGTGTCGTGATGGCCACCGTGTTGGCAGCAAGCCTGGCGTTGCCACCCATGGCTCTGGCCATGACAAAGCTGGCGGCCGCCGACGGGCTGCCCAGAAACAGAAACAGCAGTACCAGTTCCCGTCCTTCAAAGCCTGCCAGCCAGGCGATCAGCACCGTGGCGACCGGCATCGATACCATCTTGATCACACTGGCGCCCAGCGCCACGCCGCTGGCCTCGCGAATGGCGGTCATCGACATGGTGCCGCCAATGCTGATCAGTGCCAGCGGCAGGGCCAGGTTGGCAAAATACTCTCCCGAGGTATGCAGCCAGGCCGGCAGGGCAAGGCCGCTGGCGGCAAAGGCAAGTCCTGCAACAACGGAAAGAATCAGCGGGTTTTTGGCGATCTTGAGCGCAATGCTTCGCCAGCTGGTTCTTGCCTGCGGCTGATACCAGGCCAGCACGATAACGGCCAGAACGTTGTAAAGCGGAATAATGGTTGCCACCAGCACGCTGCCCGCCGACAGGCCGAACTGCCCGTACATGCTGCCTGCCAGTGCCAGACCCACGATGCCGCCATTGCCGCGAAAGGCCGCCTGAACATAGACACCGCGGTCTTCGAACGCGACCCGCCGTGTGGCCCACCACCAGATGAGCAGAAAGCTCGCCACCGTGGCCAGCGCCAGATAGGCCATCAGATCCGGTAGCAAGGCCTGTGACATGTCTGCATCAACCAGGGACAAAAAAAGCAGCGTGGGCATGGCGCCGCGAAACACCAGCGCCGAGCTGGTATTGATAAAGGCGCTATCGATCCATTTCAGCCGTTTGAGGGCAATCCCCAAAAGCACCATGGCAAAGACGGGAAACGTGACGTTGAGGGTTTCAGCAAACAGGGCCGAGGGGTTCATGCACTCTACCGTATGGCAACAGGGGCCATGACATTGTGGTCTTTCATGATGCCGCCCCGGCAGAGGCGATCATGAAGGAGACCGGTTGGAAAGTCGTATCGGGGCGGGGCTAGAGCGTTGCGAACCCGGTGACCAGACCGGCCAGCACCACGGCAAAAAAGAGACGATTGCGCAGACGGCGGGAGGAAGCAGACATTCACGACTCCGGAACAGATGGGGTGAAAGGAGCGCCATGATACGCGCCGGTCACGAACTCGGCGAGCCCAAAGCCCTGTGACACTCGGTCGCGACGCGCTGGCATCATGTCGTGTGCCTCGCCCGGACAATGTTCAACACGTTTCGCAGGCGCAGGGAGTGCATCATATCGTTAGCCGTCGTATTGTTTCTCATTTGATAACGATGGAGCGAGCAGGATGAGCGCAAGACCGCGAGAGTGCCGTTTGGCCGATAATCGTCTGGCCGGTCTGGTATGGGAGCGGGAAGGGCTGTCGATGCAGGCGCCGACCTGGGTGGCCCTGCATGGCTGGCTGGACAACGCCGCCACCTTTACCCGGCTGGCGCCAATGCTGGTGGAAAAGCTCGATGTTCGTATCGTGGCCATCGATTTTGCCGGCCACGGCAAGTCACAGTGGCTGAGCCGGGGCACCGATTACGCGCTGTGGGACTATATCCACGACGTGCTGGATGCCCTTGATGATCTGGGGATCAAGCAGGCCACGCTGCTGGCGCATTCGCTGGGCGCCTGCGTCTCCTGTCTGCTGGCTGCGGCACTGCCCGAACGCGTTGAGCGGCTGTGGCTCATTGATGGCATCGGTGCCTTGACAACGCCGGTCAATCAGTCGACACGTCAGCTGCGCAACGGCGTACTGGGCGTGCGTCGACCGCTGTCACCGCCGCCGTCCTACGCAACCCTTGAAGCCGCGCTCGAGGCACGTGTGGCGGGGGCTGTAACACCGCTGGATCACGACACGGCCGAGCCGCTCATCGCGCGCAGCCTGATGCAGGACGACACGCGCATGCGCTATCGCACCGACCCGCGACTGCTGCGCCCCTCGCAGGTCAAGCTGACGCCTGAACAGTCGCGCGACATGCTGCTATCGATTCAGGCACCGCTCGATCTGATCCAGGCCGACAACGGCATCGTGGGCGACCATCTGGACCGGGAAGGCGTGCGCCATGAGATGACAACCCTGACCACCCATCGCGTGCCGGGCGGTCATCACCTTCACCTTGAGCCGCACAGCGTGGAAGGCGTGGCCCATGCGATTCTCGGGGCCTATGGCGTGGCGTAATCCTCACGCGTGCGGCGCAGCAACACATAGACGGCGCCGGTGCCGCCGTCGCGGTCCTGCGCCGAACAAAAGGCCAGCACTTCGGGGAGTTCCCGCAGCCAGGCGTTAACGTGGCTTTTGATGACGGGATAGCGCGCCGCGCCCGACCATGCCTTGCCATGAACGATCAGCACACAGCGCGCCCGGTTGGCACGTGCTTCGTGAAGAAAGGCTTCGAGCTCGGTTCTGGCCTGCTCGAGATCGTAGCCGTGAAGATCCAGCCCCGTCTGCCAGGCGATGGCCCCGCGCTTGAGCTGGGAAAGCGTTCGATGCGGTAGATCGCTCAGGGCGAACATGAGCGTTTCTGACGGGCGAACCGGGTCAACCCGCCCATCGGAGGTGCGAGAGGAGGTAGCCGATACCGTGTTGGCGCTGCTGGCCGCAGCTTCGCGTCGACGGCGCAGCTCACTGCGGTGCGGCATGCGACCGGTGTCGGCACGGTCATGATGAACGGGGCGAATATCGCTGCCCTGCATGGCCTCGCGAAAGGCTGTCCGGTCGTCATCGTCAGGTTGGCGGTTACCGGTCATGCCTTATTCTCCGCTGGGTGGTGTTGACCCTCATGCCGACGGTGGCATCGGGGTCATGAATTCAGCCGGTAATTATAGGGAATGAAGTGGCGATGTGCAGGCCTGTACCGATGCACCGGTGCGGCATAACGGGTACACTTTCGCTCTTTCCTCTTTTGAATACCACTCGACAAGGCCGCCGCATTCATGAGCGACGTTTCTGCCCGCATGCCTGTACCCGCCGCCGCGCCACTGTCTCTTGATGATGACACCCTGATCGATGAGCTGATCACCGTGCGCGATTATCTGCGCCTGTCGGTCAGCGTCTTTAACGCCCATGACCTTCATTACGGTCACGGCACGGCAAGCGCCTGGGATGAAGCCGTGGCGCTGGTGCTGGGCGCGCTGCGCCTGCCTCATGACATCGACCCGGCCATCATTGATGCCCGGGTACTGCGTATCGAACGTGCTCGTATTATTACCCTGTTGCGTGCACGCGCCGTCGAGCGTCGCCCGTTGCCCTATTTGTTGGGAGAAGCCTTCCATGCCGGCTTTGCGTTCAATGTCGATGAGCGCGTCCTGATCCCGCGCTCGCCGGTTGCCGAGCTGATCGAGTCGGGTTTTGATCTGTGGTTTGAAACGCGCGACCCGGCGCATATGCTCGATCTGTGTACCGGGTCGGGCTGTATCGGGATCGCCGCGGCGCTGATGATGCCCACGACCCACGTTATGCTGGCCGATATCAGCGAAGACGCCATCGACGTGGCGCGTGCCAACATCACCCGTCACGACGTCGGGGCACGCGTGAAGGCAGTGGCCGGGGACCTTTTCGCGCCGGTGGCCGGGCAGCGCTTTGATCTGATCGTCAGCAACCCGCCCTATGTGGATGCCGGGGATCTGGGCGGCATGCCTGCCGAGTTTGGACACGAGCCGACACTGGCGCTCGGCGCCGGCGATGACGGGCTGGATATCGTTCGACGCATCCTGCGCGAGGCGCGCGAGTATCTGACCGATGATGGCGTGCTGCTCGTGGAAGTGGGCAACTCCGAGCGCCACGTGATCGAGACCTGGCCGGAGGTGCCGTTTTTGTGGCTCGAGTTCGAGCGCGGCGGGCACGGCGTGTTTGCGCTGACAGCGGCGCAGCTGGACGAATGGGCGTCGACGCTGTCGCATTGATCCACCGGATCGGGACAGGCGCCGGTTTGAATTTTGATCTGTCGTGCGACCGGCCCATCGGTCTGTACGGCGCACTTTCAGGAACACAACATGTCCGGTAATACCTTCGGCAAACTCTTTACGCTGACCACCTTTGGTGAAAGCCACGGCCAGGCGCTGGGCGCCATCGTGGATGGCTGCCCGCCGGGCGTGGCGCTTTGCGAGGCGGATCTGCAGCGGGATCTGGATCGTCGTCGCCCCGGCAGTTCGCGTCATACCACGCAGCGCCGCGAAGCCGACGAGGTGCGTATTCTGTCGGGCGTGTTCGAGGGCGTCACCACCGGCACGCCGATCGGTCTGATGATCGAAAATACCGATCAGCGCTCGAAGGACTACTCGAAGATCAAGGACCAGTTCCGCCCGGCACATGCCGACTATACCTATCATCACAAGTACGGCATTCGCGACTATCGCGGCGGCGGTCGTTCCAGTGCGCGCGAGACCGCCATGAGGGTAGCCGCCGGTGCCATTGCCAAAAAGTATCTGGCAGGCCGGGGGATCAGCGTGCGCGGCTACATGAGCCAGCTCGGCCCGATCACCATCGACTTCAAAAGCTGGGACGGGGTCGATGACAACCCCTTTTTCTGCCCTGATCCGGATCGGGTGCCGGAGCTTGAGGCCTACATGGATCAGCTCAGAAGGGATCAGGACAGCGTCGGCGCCCGCATCACGGTAGTGGCCGAAGGCGTGCCGGTCGGACTGGGCGAACCGGTTTTTGATCGTCTGGATGCCGAACTGGCGCACGGTTTGATGAGCATTAATGCGGTCAAGGGCGTCGAGATCGGTGCCGGTTTTGACAGTATCGCTCAGCGCGGCAGCGAGCACCGTGACGAGATGACGCCTGAAGGCTTTCTCTCCAATCATGCCGGCGGCGTGCTGGGCGGCATCTCTACCGGCCAGCCGGTAGTGGCGCATCTGGCGCTCAAACCGACCTCCAGCATTACCACGCCCGGTCGCTCGATCGACGTGCACGGCGAGGCGGTCGAGGTCATCACAAAAGGACGTCATGACCCCTGCGTGGGCATTCGTGCCACGCCGATCGCGGAGGCCATGATGGCGCTGACCCTGATGGATCATCTGCTGCGCCAGCGTGGGCAAAACGGTGAGGTCAGCGTCGAGACGCCCCGGCTCAAACAGCGCTAGAGGCGTTTGACGGTTACTGACGCTTTTGGTGTTTCTCTGCCTCTTCGGCAAGTTCACGGGCCCGCTTCTGGCGGGCCTTTTGCCGATAGCCATAGGTGGTGGCGCGCACCGTTTCGTCACTTTCAAGGCCGGCGCCCAGCGCACCGGCGACGGTGGCCACCGAAGTGGCAAGCCAGGCCAGCGACAGGTAATCCACGATGGCGATCTCGTGCCCCAGTGCGGTCTGTAAAAGACTCGAGGGCACAAACAGCGCCACGGCACCCAAAAACAGCCCCAGAAGCGAAACGTAGTAAAACACCACGCCCATGCCCAGAGTGATCAGGGTGGTAAGGTTATAAAGCCGCGCCATGGGGAAGGCCCGAGGATGGCGCTGCGGCTCCCACAGGCCGTGATCAAGGATGATCCAGCCAATCATGGCTGTCATGGCGGCCACCATGAGGGCGGCAAACCGCCACGGCTCATAGGCATCGCTCAAACGCCACAGGGTCGGGAAAATCAGTCCGTAGGCGCCAGTGCCAAAGGCGACGGCAATGATCTTTCGAAAGGTGGGGAATATGGTCCACGGGCGATTGGCCCGAACCATGCCGCCCAGCAGCTTGCACAGACCGGGCACGCGCCGGGCGGCGACAAAGCGGACATCGATGTCCTGCTCATCGTCCTCTACGTTGACCCGCTTGATCGGCGCGATGCGCTCGGAAAGACGCTGGCGCATCAGACCCCGGGCGTTGTGTCGACGCCACCAGTCCAGAAAGCTGCGTCGCTTGCTGAAGTGACGCGTCTGCTGGCGGTCGCGCTCGGCCTCGGAGCTGCCGTGATGCAGCTCGCTGACCAGCTGTACGATGGATTCGGCCAGCCGGCGACGCAAGGGAGAGGCGCCCAGCGCCGGCTGTGAAATGATGGCCACGCTCCGGGCCTCGCAGACTTCTGCCACGACCACCTGGCGGTCGCGAAAAACGGGTAGATCGGTAATGCAGATAATATAGTCCCACTGGCGCGACCGGCTAAGCTCATGCGCCTTGGAGAGGATGTCGCGGGTGCTGTCCTCGGCACCGATCAGCGGGTCGGTGACGCGGTCCAGCTGCCACTGGCAGGTGTCGTCGACCTCGCGGCAGAGATGATCGGCCAGCTCGTCAATGATCAGCGACACCAGCTGCTCGGGAAATTCGGGCGCCGGTATCAGGCCCACCGTCAGCGTGGAAGCCGTGTGACGATCACTTGTCTCTGATGAATCCTGCAAGCGGGATGCGGCCTGGCTACTTGTATCGGGTGGCATGTGATCTGCAATGTTTTTGAAGGGCAAGCGTTCGGCATCAACGCCGATGCCAGAGTCTGGTGCAGAAAGTGACTTTCATCACGCTATTGTGTTGAAACGCGCGCCGATACAAACGCTTGGAGCACAAAAAGTTACGCTGAGTTACTCTATTTCGCGTCGACAGGGCCCAGGATGGGGTAGGGGTGGTATGTCTTCGACAGACACAATATCTTCGATGAGAAGCAATATGCTGCATGAAATCAGCACTCAGGCCGACGTCTTCGGCCTGCTGCATCAGGAAGCCCTTGCTGCCACTCGGGATGAGCCCCTGCTGGCGGCAATGCTCGACGCCCATGTGGTATCGCAATCCCGTCTGGAAGGATGTCTGACCTCTGTCATGGCATCAACGCTTGCCGACAGGACACTGTCGGTCGAGGCGTTGACGTGTTGTTTTCAGGGCCTTTATCAGGCGCACCCGTCTCTGGTCGAGAGCGCGGCATGTGACATGACGGCGGTTCTCGAACGTGACGCCGCCAGCAGCGATTACCTGCCCATCATGCTTTATCTCAAGGGTTTTCAGGCGCTGCAGTCACATCGTCTGGCGCATGCCCTGTGGGGTGATGGCCGACGCATTCTGGCGCGTGCACTGCACCATCGTGCCACCCAGGTTTTTGGCATCGACATTCATCCGGCCTGTCGCGTGGGGCGCGGGGTCATGCTCGATCACGGGACGGGCATTGTCATCGGCGAGACCGCCGAGATCGGCGATAACGTCTCGATCATGCAGGGCGTGACGCTTGGCGGCACCGGCAAGGAGAGCGGCGATCGCCACCCCAAGGTGCGCAGCGGTGTGTTGATCGGTGCCGGCGCCACCGTGCTGGGCAATATCGAGATCGGCCATGGCGCCCAGATCGGGGCCGGGAGCGTGGTGCTGGCTCGTGTGCTCGAGCACACCACGGTGGTGGGCATTCCCGCACGTCAGGCCGGTCGGCCGCGCTGCCCGAGCCCGTCGGTCACCATGGAGCACGGCAGTTTTCAGCACGTGGCCAGCCCCCAGTGGTACCAGCAGGGCAGCTGAGACGTTCTGAGCGCACGCGATACACAAGGGGCCGGTCACATGACCGGCCCCTTTTTGTACGACACGTTTTGTGCGACATACGCTGGATCAGAACTGCCAGCCCACGCCGAAGTAGTAGCCCCAGCCGGTGCTGCGCACGCGGAAATCGCCGTCGCCGAAGTTCAGCTCGCTGGCGTCGTTCCACTGGCCGCCATTATGGAAATAGCGTGCCACGGCCATGAAGCGAAGGTGCGTAAAGGAGTAGACAAAAGCGTTGGTGGCCACCACCGATTCGTTGGTGCGCGTCGGGTCGTCGTCGCCCAGATCCGAGCCGAAATCATAGTTGGTGAAGCCGGCATAGAAGAGGCTGGCTCCGTTATCAAAGCTCGCCAGCGGGTAGCTGTACTCGAGCTGGGCGCGATAGCCGTCCCAGCTGTTTTCGTTATCCGCTCCGTAGTTCTCCCACTGATACCTGCCGTAGAAGTTGAACGAGACATCCAGCGGCGTGCCGGTGTCGATATCGCTGCCCAGACCGGTATAGAGCGTGTTCTGGCGATTGTCGCTGTTGTGCCCCCAGTCATAGATCCAGTTGGCCGCCAGATACCATTCGCTCACAGGCCCCAGGCTCAGATCGCGCCCGCTGAGCTCGTTAAGCGACAGCCGTGGCTTGATCTCGGCAAAGATCGGTGAGCCGTTGTCAAAGATCCCGCTGTCGGCGGCATTGCCGATGCCGAAAAACTTGGGCATGTCGATGTAGCCGTAGAGATCCAGCGGCCCCTTGCGACCAAAGAACTCGTATTCCAGATAGACATCATCGATGCGCTGTGGCCCGAAGCGGATGTCCTTGCTGCCGATGACGGTGACGTTCTGGTTGTACCAGTCCGACAGGTAGGCGCTGCGCGGCGAATCATCGGTGGTTTCGTAGCTGGCGGTTTCACCCGAGGCCGCCGAGCCATCGGGCGTCTGCGGGTCGGCCTGTACCGATAGCGGCAGCAGCAGGACGGTCGCGATCAGAACACGGGGCATGCCATGCGACGCACGCAGGCTCGCCCGGCATGTGATGGGCATGCGTAGAGGGTTGGACATGATCATTCCTTGCAAGACGTTGTGTTGTTATTGATCAGGTTATCGTTGTGTTTGGCAGGTTGGCTCTACCGGCTGAAATGGCACCATGCCGGGGATAATGATGCAACTACTGCAGGGTCGGCGATGGTTTAAACATCACCTGTAGCCTGTCGGGACGACTCCAGCAGATCGATCATGGCGCGGGCGGCGTTGGAAAGCGTGCGGTTTTCATGAAAGAGATAGCCCAGCGGGCGCTCGATCGGGGGGCGATCCACATCAAGGCGATGCACGCTGTCGTCAATCAGGGTCTCGGGCAACACGCTCCATCCCAGCCCGGTGCTGACCATCATCTTGAGTGTCTCCAGATAGTTGGTAGACATCGACACACTCACCTCAAGTCCCTCGCGGGCAAAGGCGCTCATGACCATGGCGCGGGTAAAGGTCTGCTCGCCGGGCAGCACGGCGTCCACCCGACTGAGCCGGGCCAGACTCAGCGATGGTTCATGTGCCAGCGCATGGTCCGGGGCGCAGACAAAGTGAAGCTGATCGACCCATAGCCCGGTGGCGACCAGCGGTGGCGCCGTTTGAGGGGCAAGCGTTGCCAGCGCCAGCTCCAGCGAGCCATCAAGGACCCCCTGATAGGCCTGCTCGGAGTCCATGAAGCGCATATCCAGGCGCACGTCCGGCCAGCGCCGGGTGTAGTCGCGCAGCACCGGCGGCAGACGATGCAGTCCGATGTGGTGGCTGGTGGCCAGGCTCAACCGGCCGCGCACCGTCCCGCTCAGGCGAGTCAGTGCCCGTTGGGTATCCTCGAACAGACCCAGAATCTCCCTGGCGCGCGGCAGCAGCGTATGACCGGCCTCGGTCAGCGCGATGCGCCGGCCGATGCGATCAAAGAGCCGGGCATCCGTTTGCGATTCCAGCGTGGCAATGCGTTTGCTCACCGCGGACTGCGTCAGATGAATCTGTTCGGCGGCCAGCGAAAAGGAGCCGCACTCGGCCACGGCGACAAAGGCCCGCAGGCTTTCGGTTTCCATCTATTCCTCTCCGGAATGCATGGCATGAATAGGATGAATTGCTTTCATGGTATATCGCGGCGTAGGCTGGGCGCCATACAGGTGCTGATGAGCCCGTCGACAACAAGAGCTCCAGAGCATCATGGATCGTGAACGCGCCCCGAGCGCAAGGAGAGACGACATGGCAGGACAGACGCTTTATGACAAGCTCTGGGCATCGCATCTGGTGTCCAGCCGGGATGACGGTACCTCATTGATCTATATCGACCGTCATCTGCTTCATGAGGTGACCTCGCCGCAGGCCTTTGAAGGGCTGCGTCTGGCCGATCGTCGCCCTTGGCGCATCGATGCCAACATTGCCACTGCCGATCACAACGTGCCGACCTCTCTGAAAGAGCGTAGCGCCGGTATTGCGGGTATCGAGGACAACGTCTCGCGCATCCAGGTCCAGACGCTGGATGACAACACCACCAGCTTTGGCATCGAGACCTTTGGCATCAACGATGTGCGTCAGGGCATCGTGCACATCATCGGCCCCGAGCAGGGCGCGACGCTGCCGGGCATGACCGTGGTCTGCGGCGATTCGCATACCGCCACGCACGGCGCCTTCGGCGCGCTGGCGCATGGCATCGGCACCTCCGAGGTCGAGCATGTGCTGGCCACCCAGTGTCTGATCCAGCGCAAGATGAAGAACATGCAGGTGCGCGTTGAAGGTCAGCTCGGGCTTCACGTGACCGCCAAGGACATTGTGCTGGCTATTATCGGTGAGATCGGCACGGCCGGCGGCACCGGCTACGCCATCGAGTTTGCCGGCAGCGCCATTCGGGATCTCTCCATGGAAGGTCGCATGACGATCTGCAACATGGCGATCGAAGCAGGCGCCCGTGTGGGGCTGGTGGCGGTGGATGACACCACCATCAATTACGTCAAGGGCCGTCCATTCGCCCCGACGCCCGAGCAGTGGGACGCCGCGGTCGAGAGCTGGCAGTCGCTGGTCTCCGATGACGACGCCGCCTTTGACAAAGTGGTCACACTCGACGCCACCGCCATCGAGCCGCAGGTCAGCTGGGGCACCAGTCCTGAAATGGTCGTGGGCATCCACGGCAGCGTGCCCGACCCGGCAGCAGCCGAGGATGAGACCACGCGTCGCGGCCTCGACCGCGCCCTGGAGTACATGGGGCTGCATGCCGGCCAGAAAATCACCGATATCCGGCTGGACCGGGTGTTTATCGGGTCGTGCACCAACGCGCGCATCGAGGATCTGCGTGCCGCGGCGGCCGTGGTCAAGGGCCGCGAGGTGGCCGGCAGCATCAAGCAGGCGATGGTGGTTCCCGGCTCCGGGCTGGTGAAGCGTCAGGCCGAGCAGGAAGGGCTGGATCAGGTGTTTATTGACGCCGGTTTCGAGTGGCGCGAGGCGGGCTGCTCGATGTGTCTGGCCATGAACGCCGACAAGCTGGGCGCCGGCGAGCACTGCGCCTCGACCTCGAATCGCAACTTCGAGGGGCGTCAGGGCTACGGCGGGCGCACGCATCTGGTTAGTCCGGCCATGGCCGCTGCGGCCGCCGTGACCGGTCACTTTGTTGATGTTCGCGAGTTCGTGGACACGCCCGTGCCGACCAAACGCGCCGCCGGGCTTTAAGCGCTCGACCACGCCATTTTCAAGGAAACCGCCATGAAAGCCTTTGTCCGCCAAAAGGGTCTGGTTGCGCCGCTGGATCGTGCCAACGTCGATACCGACCTGATTATCCCGAAGCAGTTTCTCAAGTCGATCAAGCGCACCGGCTTTGGCCCCAATCTCTTCGATGAGCTGCGCTATCTCGACGAAGGCTACCCGGGTCAGGACTGCTCGAACCGACCGATCAATCCGGAGTTCGTGCTCAATCAGCCGCGCTATGAGGGCGCCAGCGTGTTGCTGGCGCGCAAGAACTTCGGCTGCGGCAGCTCGCGCGAGCATGCGCCCTGGGCGCTGGAAGACTTCGGCTTTCGCGTCATCATCGCGCCAAGCTTTGCCGATATCTTTTTCAACAACGCCTTTAAAAACGGGCTGCTGCTGATTCAGCTCGATGAGGCCACGGTGGATCGCCTGTTTGACGCCGTTGAAAAAACGCCCGGCTATCGTCTGGATGTCGATCTGATCGAGCAAAAGATCATGACCCCCGAGGGGGAGGCGATCGAGTTCGAGGTCGACCCGTTTCGCAAGTACTGCCTTGAAAACGGCCTGGACGATATCGGCCTGACGCTGACCGACAACAGTGATGCGATTCGCGAGTTCGAAACGCGCCATCGCGCCTCGCAGCCGTGGCTGTTTCGCGGGGAAGCGGCCAATCAGGCCTGAAGCAATGGTCCTTGCAGATTTACGGGTGTCGGCGGGCCGTAGCGCCCCGACATCCGGTATCTTCTTTATGTCAGAAACGCACCATGCCCGAACGGGGATGGCGTCAACGGAATTGTCATGACACAACGTATCCTTGTACTGCCGGGTGACGGCATCGGCCCCGAAATTACTCGCCAGGCGCGCCGCGTACTGGACGCCTGTCGCGATGCGGGGCTTGATATCGACATCGAGGAAGCCCCGGTCGGCGGCGCAGAAATCGATCGCTCCGGCGTGCCGCTGGCCCCCGAGACGCTGGAAAAGGCCAAAGCGGCGGATGCCATCCTGCTGGGCGCCGTGGGCGGGCCGAAGTGGGACACCATGCCCGATATCAGCAATCGTCCGGAAAAGGGCCTTCTGGCACTGCGCAAGGAGCTCAATCTCTTTGGCAATCTGCGCCCGGCGCTGTTGTATCCGCAGCTGGTCGAGGCCTCGAGTCTCAAGCCGGAGGTCGTCTCAGGCCTTGATATCATGATCGTGCGTGAACTGACCGGCGGGATCTATTTCGGCCAGCCGCGCGGGCGCGAGACGCGCGAAGACGGCACGCGCTACGGCTACAACACCTACGTCTATGACGAGCATGAGATTCGCCGCATCGGCCGGGTGGCGTTCGAGATGGCGCAAAAGCGCGGCAAGAAGCTCTGCAGCGTCGACAAGGCCAACGTGCTGGAAGTCACCATTTTGTGGCGCGACATCATGAACGAGCTGGCACCCGAGTATCCGGACGTCGAGCTCTCCCACATGTATGTGGACAACGCGGCCATGCAGCTGGTGCGCGCGCCCAAGCAGTTTGACGTGATCGTGACCGGCAACATGTTCGGCGATATCCTTTCCGATGCCGCCGCCATGCTGACCGGCTCGATCGGCATGCTGCCCTCGGCCTCGCTCAACGAGAGCGGCCAGGGCATGTTCGAGCCGTGTCATGGCAGCGCGCCGGATATCGCCGGGCAGGGGCTGGCCAATCCGTTGGCAACCATTTTGTCGGTGGCCATGATGCTGCGCTACTCCCTGGGCGCGCCTGAGCTGGCCGCGCGCATCGAGCAGGCGGTAGGCTCGGTGCTGGATCAGAACCTGCGCACCGCGGACATCGCCTACGAAGGCACTCGGCAGGTTACGACCGAGGAGATGGGTGACGCCGTGCTCGCCGCCTTCAACGCGACCTGAGATCCTCGACATCGCTCAACCATGGCGGGGCACGCCCGCCTGCAGACGGCAGCGAGCCGGGGTGCTCGCTGCCGTTTTTTTTCATGGCGGCGGCAAGGGCCGTTAAGTGGCGTTGTCGAGGATCGCCCGGGTAGACTGACAGGACATTGCCCCGGGCCCACAGGAGAGAACATGCCGTCACCGGAAGGTCGCTGGCGCATCCGCCGCGCCGAGCCCCGCGACGCTGAAGCTGTCGCCGAGATATTCAATCATGACGCGGTCTATCCCAATACGATGCAATTGCCTTTCAGCTCGCTGTCACGCTGGCAGCAGCGTCTGGAGAATGCAGGTAGCGGCTATCATATATTGGCCGCGTGTGATCCCGACAAGCCCGAGACGCTGCTGGGATTGATCGGGCTGCATCCGGTCAGCGACACGCCACGCGTGGCCCATGTGCGAACACTCGGGCTTTCTGTTCATCCCGACTACGCCGGTCAGGGCATGGGCGGACAGCTTTTAAGGGCCGCCATCGACATGGCAGACAACTGGCTGAACGTCACCCGCCTGAGCCTTGGCGTCTACAGCCATAATCAGCGGGCCATCGCGCTTTATGAACGTCACGGCTTTGTGCGCGAAGGTTTGAGCCGTGGAGTGGCCTTTGGTCATGGCCGCTATCTGGACAGCCTTGAAATGGCGCGTCTGCATCCGCGGCTTGTGCGGGAACTCGAGGCACAGGGCGAGTGTGATGCGACGCCCTCCAATCATTTATCACAAAAGGGGAACACGAGATGTTGAGAACCGGATTTGTCGGCTGGCGCGGGATGGTGGGCTCCGTACTGTTGCAGCGCATGCTGGAAGAGGACGGCTTCAAGCAGATCGAGCCGGTCTTTTTTACCACCTCTCAGGCGGGCAGGCCCGGGCCTGACGTGGGTGTCGACGTACCTGCGCTCAAGGACGCGTTCGATATTCAGGCGCTGGCCGAGCTGGATGTGATCGTGACCTGTCAGGGCGGCGATTACACCAGCGAGGTTTACCAGAAGCTGCGCGACGCCGGCTGGAAAGGTTACTGGATCGATGCGGCCAGCACCCTGCGCATGGCAGATGAGACGGTCATCGTGCTGGACCCGGTCAACCGGCAGGTGATCGATCAGCGTCTGGACGAGGGTTTTAAAACGTTTGCCGGCGGCAACTGCACGGTCAGTCTGATGCTGATGGGGCTGGGCGGTCTGTATGAGGCAGGCCTTGTCGAATGGATGAGCTCCATGAGCTATCAGGCGGCCTCCGGGGCTGGCGCGCAGAACATGCGTGAGCTGCTCAACCAGATGTCGATGGTGGGCAACGCAGCGCGCGCCGAGCTGGACGACCCGGCCTCCGCAATTCTGGATATCGATCGCAAGGTCAGCGAGGCCATGCGTGGCAGTGACTTTCCCATCGAGCAGTTTGGCGCACCGCTGGGCGGCAGCCTGCTGCCGTGGATCGACAAGAAGATGGACAACGGTCAGAGCAAGGAAGAGTGGAAGGGCGGCGTTGAAAGCAACAAGATTCTCGGCATGGCGCCCAACACGGTGCCGGTCGACGGTCTGTGCGTGCGGATCGGCTCGATGCGCTCTCACGCGCAGGCCTTTACGATCAAGTTGACACGTGATGTGCCGATAGACGAGATCGAGGATCGAATTGCACGTCATAACGATTGGGTCAGCGTGGTGCCCAATGACAAGGACGCCACCCTTGCGCGCCTGACGCCGGCGGCCGTGACCGGCACGCTGGATGTGCCCGTGGGTCGTCTGCGCAAGATGGCTATGGGCGGAGAGTATCTCTCTGCCTTTACGGTCGGGGATCAGCTGCTGTGGGGCGCCGCCGAGCCGCTGCGGCGCATGCTGGCGCTGCTGGTCGAGCGCCACTGACGCCGTCTGCCATCGTTATGCTCATCAGGGCGCCTCATCGAGGTGCCCTTTTTGTTTCACCGCTGTGGAGAGTATCGATGGCCGAACGGCCCTGGCATTTGCGTGTACGAAGCGTTGTGATGGCCACGCTTTTGATGTCGGCGTCCATGACGTCACAGGCCGTGGGTCTTGCCACACCGCAGGTCATGTCGGGCTTTAACGAGCCCCTGAGGGCGCGCGTGGCGCTGCTCGATACCGGCGCACTGCGCGCCGATGACGTTCGCGTGGCTCTGGCAGACAGCGAGCGCTGGCAGGCCATGGATGTGGTGCGAAGTGCCGATACCGATACGCTGCGACTGGCCGTCAACGGCCGCCCCGGTCATCTTTATCTGGAGGTGCAGGGCAGCCGGCCACTCGCCACGCCCTGGCTTGATGTGGTGCTTACCCTGAACTGGCCCCAGGGCGAGCTGACGCCACAGCTGACGCTACTGCCATCGACCGGTGGTGTCACCGATCATCAGGCAAGCACCGCTGCTGGCGCAACTGCCGACAGGCCGGCGGCGGGTGAGCGCTTCGCCGCAACAAGCCAGACCAGCCGTAATCAGGGCGGCGAGCGTCAGACGCGGGAAGCGCCGGCGCAGGACACCCGACGTCTTGCCGCGCTCGAAGAGAGGCTTGATCGTCTGGAGCAGCAGCTGAGCGCCAGTCGAGAGGCGCAGACCAATCTGATGTCGGCGCTGGAATCCGTCAGGGCGCAGTCGCTCGCCGGTCAGGATTCGTTCGATACCGCCGGGATAACAGCGCTGGTATCGCGTCAGCAGGCGCTGGAAAGCCGTCTGGATCAACTGGACCAGAACGGGCTTACGCCCGCGGCCACTGCCGACCCCGTTGTACAAGAAGCGGCACCACTGCAGGACACCTCCCCCCAGGAGGCATCAGTCGCGCCAGTATCCGAGCCCACCATTGATGGACGCGACAGTGGATTTGTCTGGACCTGGGCACTGGCATCGCTTCTGTTGCTGTTGGCCGGAGGATGGGCTCTGCTGCGCCGCTGGCAACAAAAGCGCTATCGATTGGTCAGCGCCACAGAGCTGTCGCCGATGAGCAACCCCTCCAGGACTGACGGTGAAACGGCCTCTTCCCTTGAGGCAAGCGGTGAGGATCAGGGTGACAACGTCATCCACGCCGAACAGGATGCGGCATGGAGCGCCCATCGCGCCCAGGTCGAGGCGATCTGCAGTGAAGCCGAGGTCTTTCGTCGCCACGGCCGGCGGGATCATGCCGTCACCATGCTCGAAAAGGGACTTGAGCAGTACCCGAACGATTTTCAGCTGATACGGGCGCTGGCCGCACTGGAGGCCACTGCGCCAAATGATGAGCCCGGTGACGACAAAAAGGACGAACAGCGCCATAAGACAGCATCGGACCCCATTTCTGATGAGACGCCGGCGTTTGCGCCGTCGTGGTCACTTGAGTCATTTGCGCAGCACGATGAGGTCGAATCAGGGCAGGGCAGCGCTTTCGGTGTCACTGACAGAAGGACGGAGCCTGTCACGGCGCCGACGGCCGATTTCCCTCACGACTGGGCACTGGAAGAGGTGGCTTTCGAGGGCGGCGATGCGGATAATGAGCGCCCCGATGCAGATCGTTTACGTCGCCACGCCTGACGGGGGTGGTTCGATGTCGATCCCTCAAATCACATGAGGGCTTGCGACCGCGCGACAGTCAGGATTTTCGTGGTCGCAAGCCCCTGCATTACCGAGTCACATGTCTCTTTTTACACGACTGGATGAAACCGAACGCGTCAGCGGCCGTATTGCGCTGGGACTTGAGTACCGTGGTACGGCCTATCAGGGCTGGCAGCGCCTGAGTCACGGTCCCTCCCTTCAGGCCGCCCTTGAGAAGGCGCTTTCCCGCATTGCGCAATCGCCCATCGAGGTCATGTGCAGCGGACGCACCGACAGCGGCGTGCATGCCACCCGCCAGATCGTGCATTTTGATACCACGAGTGCACGCACGCTGAAAGCCTGGGTCATGGGCACCAACGTGAAGCTGCCGCGTGACATGTCGGTTCGCTGGGCGCGCGTCATGCCTTTTGACTTTCACGCCCGCTTTTCAAGCCTGGCGCGCCGCTACCGCTACGTGATCATCAATCAGCCCATGCCGCCGGCACTCGACGCCGAGCACATGACCTGGCATCGCACTCCGCTGGATGAAACGCGCATGCACGAAGCGGCGCAGGCGCTGGTCGGCGAAAACGACTTTTCCGCCTATCGCGCCGCGGGCTGCCAATCCAGTACGCCCTGGCGCCATGTGCATTTCGTTGAAGTCACGCGTGCCGGGCCGCTGGTCATGATCGATATTCAGGCCAATGCCTTTTTGCATCACATGGTGCGCAATATCGCCGGCGTGTTGCTGACCATCGGCGACAAGCGACGCGATATTTCCCGGGCGCGTGACATTCTGGAAGGCCGGGACCGCACCCTCTCCGAGGCAACGGCGCCGGCACAGGGTTTGCACTTCGTGGATGTATACTATGATCCACGCTTTGAGCTGCCCTCGGAGCCGCTGGGCCCGGCTGAGTTTTACTTCAGCGGCGAGTGGACCGGTGAGCGGACACTGCCTGCTTCGAACTATCAGCGACCGGTCTATCGCGGTGAACCGCCAAGACATTTGTAATCGCCAGGACCTCTGTACATGCGAACCCGAATCAAGATTTGTGGCCTGACCCGTGAAGCGGATGTCGATGCTGCAGTAGAGGCCGGCGCCGATGCGCTGGGATTTGTCATGTGGCCCGGCAGCAAGCGGGCGCTGACGGTAGAGCGACTCGAGCGTCTGGCCGCCCGGGTGCCGCCCTTTGTGACCCGGGTGGGGCTTTTTGTGGATCAGGAGGCCGATGTCGTCATGCGCTGCGCGCCCTGGCTTGACATGCTTCAGTTTCACGGCAACGAGGCGCCCGAAGCCTGTGACCTTTACGGCATGAGCTGGCTCAAGGCGCTGCGCATGCGCGATGATATCGATCTCGCCCATGAGGCCGAGCGCTATCACCGCGCCCGCGGTCTGCTGCTGGATGCCTATCGCCCCGGCGTACCCGGCGGCACCGGTGAAACCTTTGACTGGTCACGAGTGCCGCGCGATCCGGCACTGCCGATGATACTCGCCGGTGGTCTGACGCCGGACAACATAGCCCGGGCCGTCGATCAGGTGGCGCCCTTTGGTGTGGATGTTTCCGGTGGCGTGGAGGCCGGTGCCGGCATCAAGGACCCTGACCTGATCAGGGCCTTCATTGATCGGGTGCAAAACGCTGACGGCGCGTCGCGTACCCTTTGATGCCGACAGGCGAGGCAGGGGTTGTGCGGTGTTGATGCACGCCGGACTGGCCCTCGCTACCGCCGATGATTGATAATGGGCAAATGCGCCATACGCTTTTGCGGCGCGCCCATTTTAAAAGACTGACCATCAACGATATGGAAGCCCTTTCTCGATGAGCTGGCTCGACAAGATTGTTCCTTCAATGGGGCGTACTGCCCGTACCGATCGTCGCAACAACATTCCCGACGGCCTGTGGCGTAAATGTCCCAATTGTGAGGCTGTCCTTTATCGGCCCGAGCTTGAGCGGCATCACAATGTCTGCCCCAAGTGTGATCACCACCTGCGTTTGAACGCGCGCCGTCGCCTCTCCTGGTTTCTGGACAGCGACGGTCGCGAAGAGATTGCAGCCCAGCTCGAGCCGGTGGACCGGCTCAAGTTTCGCGATTCCAAGAAGTACAAGGACCGCCTGGCCGGCGCGCAGAAGGCCACCGAAGAAAAGGATGCCCTGATTGTCATGAAGGGCACGCTGGATGGTCTGCCGGTCGTGGCCGTGGCGTTCGAGTTTGAGTTCATGGGCGGCTCCATGGGCAGCGTGGTGGGCGAGAAGTTCGTCCGCGCGGCAACGATTGCCCGGGAAGAGAAGCGCCCGCTGGTCTGCTTTGCCGCCTCCGGTGGTGCGCGCATGCAGGAAGCCCTTTTCTCACTGATGCAGATGGCCAAGACCTCGGCGGCGCTAGAGCGCCTGCGTGAAGCCGGGACGCCCTATATTTCGGTACTCACGGATCCGGTCTTTGGCGGCGTGTCGGCGTCACTGGCCATGCTGGGCGATCTCAACGTGGCCGAGCCCAATGCCCTGATCGGTTTTGCCGGCCCGCGTGTTATCGAGCAGACCGTGCGCGAAAAACTCCCCGAGGGTTTCCAGCGCAGCGAGTTTTTGCTGGAGCACGGCACGGTCGACATGATCATCCATCGCAGCGAGATGCGTACCCGACTGGGGCGTATCCTGCGCACGCTGACCGACCGCCCCTCCGAGCCTGCCGTCACGATGCTTGAAGACGTGGAAGGTGACGATGGCAAGCCGTACAGCGCTGACGCCGCACGCTGATTGTCATGTCTTTCACACTGACACAGTGGCTGGCCCATCTGGAGAAGCTGCACCCGGTTGCCATCGATCTGGGGCTTGAGCGTATTCGCATCGTGGCCGAGCGGCTGGGACTATTGTCCGGCCCCATTGCACGCCGGGTCGTTACCGTGGCCGGCACCAACGGCAAGGGGTCGACCGTGGCCATGGTCGAGGCCGTGGCCCGGGCGCATGGCCTGAGCACGGCCTGCTACACCTCGCCGCATCTGCTGCGCTACAACGAGCGCCTGACGCTTGATGGTAACGAGGTCAGTGACGAGGCGTTGATCGATGCCTTTGAGCGCATCGACGCCGTGCGTCTTGAGACCGGACTGACCTATTTCGAAATGGGCACGCTGGCAGCGCTTGTCATCATTCGTGACCGCGCTCCGGATCTGGCCATTCTGGAGGTCGGGCTGGGCGGTCAGCTGGACGCCACCAATATCATCGATGCCGATGTCGGCATCGTGACCAGCGTGGCGCTCGATCACGCCGATTTTCTGGGCACCGACATCGAAAAAATCGGTACCGAAAAGGCGGGCATTCTGCGCGCCGGGCATCCGGCCGTACTGGGCAGCCGTAACATGGTCGCAAGCGTGGCGGCACATGCCGCCTCATTGCCGGTGTCTCGCTGTCTCGTGCTCGGTGCAGACTTTGACTGGCGTCGCGATGGCCACGACGGCTGGCAGTGGCAGCGGCCCGATGGCGCTTTCGATGAGCTGTCGCTTCCCGACCCGGGGCTGCCGCTGGACAATGCGGCCAGTGCGCTGACAGCGCTTGAGGCGCTGGGCATACCGCTTGAACCCGAGCGTCTGATACAGGCGCTGTCCGGTATTCGTCTGGTCGGACGCATGCAGCGTATCGGTCGCTACTGTCTGGATGTGGCGCACAATCCGCATGCGGCAGGGTATGTGGCTGATCAATTAATGCTGCGGCCCGTGACACGACGCGTGGCGCTTCTGGGCATGTTGGGTGACAAGGACGCCGAGGGTGTCATCGAGGCGCTCTGGCCGGTGGTAGACGACTGGCTGCCGGTAACCCTTTCCGGGGCGCGAGCGCGACAGGCGGCTACTCTGGCAGATATCATTCGTGCCCGCGGCGGCGAGGTGGTGGCCCTGGCGGACAGCCCGGCGGCGGGCATTGCCTGGCTTGAACAACATTCACAACATGATGACGTACTGGTTTGCGGCTCCTTTTTCACCGTGGCAGAAGCACTGGCCCGGCTTGAAAGGGGCGAGGGAACCGCGTAACAAGGAGAGAGTCGCATGAAATACGGCATGCGTGAGCGCATCAGCGGTATCGTCATTATCGTGGCCCTGGCCCTTATTCTGCTCCCCATTATGTTTGGGGGCTCAAGTGATGACGAGGAAAGTGCCGACGACTCATCGATGATCATCGAGCAGCCCATCAACATGTCACAGCGTGATGTGGCCGCTCCGCAGTCACCGCTGCCCGAGAATGAAGATCGCGTTGATGACAGCGCCCGGTCGGGTCAGTCCAGTCAAAGCAATCAGCTGTTCCCGGATCGCCAGCGTGAAACCGAGCAGGCACCTGCTCGCGCCGAGCCGTCATCGCCGCAGACCGGATCACGCGATGCCGATACCGCGCGCACCGGGGGCAATACTGCCTCCTCGAGTGGCAGTACTGCTGCTTCCTCCGCCGGTAGCACTTCAAGCACCGGTAGCGCTTCAAATTCGGGCAGCAGCGCGGCTTCCTCGAGCAGCAGCCGACCGGCCACAACGACCCGGGAAAGCAGCAGTAGTGCCCAGCGCCAAACGCCGGCACGCAGCGATGACTCTTCGGGTGATCCGATCATGGCCGCGGCCAATCGCAACAGCGCCAGTGCCTCTCAGCCCTCCGGCAGCGGCGGCTGGGCCGTACAGGCCGGCAGCTTCGGCCAGCCCGAAAATGCCGACCGTCTGATCGAGCAGCTCAAGTCGCAGGGCTTTGCCGCTTACAAGCAGCCGCGTGGTGAGCTCAACACGGTCTATGTCGGCCCTTATGGCTCCACCGAAGAGAGCGAACGGGCACGCGCCGAGCTTCAGTCCAGGGCCAACATCAAGGGGCTGATCGTTCGTCGTGAAGGTGGTCAGTGAGCTGGACCTGGATTGACTGGGCCTTTCTCATCATTCTGGGATTTTCGGTCCTGTCGGGGTTTGCGCGCGGCTTTATCCGCGAGGGGCTGGGGCTGGCCGCATGGATTGCGGCCCTGCTTGCTGCCCGCGCTCTGGGGCAGCCGGCCGCGGATCTTTTTACCGACTATATCGATAGCCCACAGATTCGTTTGGTGATCGGCTTTGTGCTGGTGGTATTTGTCGTGCTGTTGCTGGCCAATATGGTGATCAGACTTCTGCACGCCATGATCGAATGGGTCGGGATGGGGTTTTTCAACCGTCTTCTGGGCGCCGCGTTTGGCCTGCTGCGGGGCGGTTTCGTGCTCATCGTGATCGTGGCCGTGGTGGGTCTGACACCGCTGAGCCAGTCCGATGACTGGCGCCAGTCGACATTTTTACCCTGGGTCGAGCAGGGGCGTGATATGGCCATTCGCCAGTATCAACAGCTCGACACGGATCAGTCTCTCATGGATGAAGCATCGCAGCGCGCTCGTGAACTGCAAGGACACCTGCCCCGGCAGATGTCGCAATGATCAAGCGATCAGTACGGCCGGCAACGCGCCGGCAATCACCGACAGCGAGGATGTAACGCATGTGCGGTATCGTGGGCCTGATGGCCAACTCGATGGTAAACCAGGCAGTCTATGATGCGTTGACGGTGCAGCAGCACCGAGGCCAGGATGCTGCCGGCATGATGACCTGGAACAACGGTCGCTTTTTGCTGCGCAAGAGCAATGGTCTGGTGCGTGATGTCTTTCATACGCGCCACATGCAGCGGCTCAAGGGCAACATCGGCATCGGCCATGTACGCTATCCAACGGCCGGCTCTGCCAGTGAATCGGAATCCCAGCCCTTTTATGTCAACTCTCCCTATGGCATTGCGCTGGTTCACAACGGTAACCTGACCAATTCCGAACAGCTGGTGGCCGAGCTGTTCAACGCCGACCTTCGCCACATCAATACCAGCTCGGATTCCGAAGTGCTGCTTAATGTCTTTGCCCATGAGCTGGGCAAACAGGGGCATCACTTGGAAGCCGAAGACATCTTTGATGCCATTCGCCGGGTCCATCGCCGCTGCAAGGGCGGTTATGCGGCGGTGTCGATCATCAATGGCAAGGGGCTGGTCGCCTTTCGTGACCCGCACGGCATTCGCCCGGTCGTGTTCGGTCGACGCGATACGCCGGAAGGCCCAGAGTACATGATTGCGTCCGAATCCGTGGCGCTGGATGTGGCAGGCTTTGAGCTGATTCGCGACCTGGCCCCGGGTGAGGCGCTTTATATCGACATGGCGCGCAACCTGCATACCCAGCAGTGCGTTGAAAATGTCCGGCTGACGCCCTGCATCTTCGAATACGTCTATCTGGCGCGCCCGGATTCGATCATCGATGGTGCCAACGTCTATGCCACCCGCATGCGCATGGGGCAAAAGCTTGCCGAGAAGATCAAGCGTGACTGGCCCGACAACGATATTGATGTCGTTATCCCCATTCCCGATACCAGCCGCACGGCGGCGCTGGAGCTGGCGCTGCATCTGAACGTGGCGTATCGCGAAGGCTTTATGAAAAACCGCTACATCGGGCGGACCTTTATCATGCCGGGGCAGACCCAGCGTCAGAAGTCGGTGCGTCAAAAGCTCAATGCCATCGATATCGAGTTTGCCGGCAAGAACGTGTTGCTGGTGGATGATTCCATCGTGCGCGGCACCACCTGCAACGAAATCATTCAGATGGCGCGCGAAGCCGGCGCTAAAAACGTCTACTTTGCTTCCGCCGCGCCGGCCGTGCGCTATCCCAATGTCTACGGTATCGACATGCCGGTGGCCATGGAGCTGATTGCCTTTGATCGCACCACTGAAGACGTCGCCGAACTGATCGGTGCCGACCGACTGGTCTATCAGGATCTCGACGATCTCAAGGAAGCCGTCAGGGAGATCAACCCGACACTTGAAGCGTTTGACTGCTCGGTCTTTGACGGTCGTTATGTGACCGGAGATATCGATCCGGACTATCTGGCCCGGCTTGAAATTGCCCGCAGCGACGCCGCCAAGCAGCAATCCAGCGGCGGCCACGCCCAGGTGGATCTGCACAACGACGTTGAGGAAGTTGACTGATTCCCGCGCCCGCGGCAGGGTAAAACATCGCTGAAGGGTATTCATTGAATGACCGGGCCATGCGCCCGGTCATTTTGTTCATGACGATCACGGTCGACGCTGCCCCGGGCATTTTCAAGGGATGCTGCGGCCTTCGACCATCAAGGAAATCACCATGTTCGAGAAAGACGACCAGGGCGAGCCCCTGCATCCGGATACGCTGGCCATCCGGGCCGGCCATCAGCGTACCCATGAGCAGGAGCACAGCGAACCGATCTTCCCCACCTCAAGCTTTGTCTACGAAAGCGCAGCCGAAGCGGCCGCCAAGTTTTCCGGCAAAGCGCCGGGCAACGTCTACTCGCGCTTTACCAACCCGAGCGTGCAGACCTTTGAAGCACGGCTGGCGGCAATGGAAGGGGCCGAGGCCTGTGTGGCCACGTCGTCGGGCATGGCGGCCATCATGTCGACCGTACTCGGGCTGCTGGAGGCCGGTGACGAGATTGTGGCCTCGCGGGCGCTGTTTGGTTCCACGGTCAGCCTGTTTGCCAAATACTTTGGCAAGTTCGGCGTGGTCACCCATTTTGTGGAGCTTTCCGATCTGGAGGCCTGGAAGGCGGCCATGACGCCGCGCACGAAACTGCTCTTTGCCGAGACGCCCTCCAATCCGCTCTCCGAGATTGCCGATATTCGCGCGCTGGCCGATATCGCGCATGAGCATGGGGCCTGGCTTGCCATCGACAACTGCTTTTGCACCCCGGCATTGCTACGCCCGATGGAGCATGGCGCGGATCTGATCATTCATTCGGCGACCAAGTATCTGGACGGGCAGGGGCGTGCCATCGGCGGCGCCGTGGCCGGCCGCGCCGACCTGGTGAAGGAAGTGCATGGTGTGGTGCGCACCTGTGGCCCGAGCATGAGCCCCTTCAATGCGTGGATTTTCACCAAGGGGCTGGAAACGCTGGGGCTTCGCATGCGCGCCCACTGTGACAATGCGCTGGCGCTGGCGCAGTGGCTCGAGGCGCACCCCGGGGTGGAAAGGGTGTACTACAGCGGTTTGAGCTCTCATCCGCAGCATGAGCTGGCCGCACGCCAGCAAAGCGGTTTCGGCGCGGTGCTGGGTGTGGAAGTCAAGGGCGAGCGTGACGGTGCCTGGTCGGTGATCGATGCCACGCAGCTTTTGTCGATTACCGGCAATCTGGGCGATCTCAAGACCACCATTACCCACCCGGCTACTACCACACACGGGCGCTTAAGCGATGAGCAGCGCGCCAGCGCTGGCATCACGGAAGGCTTGATCCGTATCGCGGTGGGTCTTGAGCATCTCGAGGACATCAAAAGGGATCTGTCACGCGGTCTCGATGCCCTGTAAGCCGGCCACGACACCGTCAGAACCTGTGAAATGTTGCAGGTTCTGACGGCCCCCGGATTCAGGCCAGAGGGTTGTACCCCTGCAGCATGCCGATTTTCGGCATGTTGCGCTCCCAGATGGGCGGGTCACCGACAATCTCCTGCAGACACTCGATAAAGCGTCGTGTCTTGAGCGTCATGAACTCCCGGTGGGGATAGACCATGTGGATGTCGGGGCTCGGCGCCAGCTGCAATTCGGGCAGGATGGGAAACAGCCTGCCTTCCCGGAAGGCGTCTTCAAGCATGAAGGCGGACATGACGCCATAGCACAGACCCACCAGCATGGCCCGGATCATGACCTCGGGGTCATTGGTGCGAAAGCGTGGATTGAGGGCGCCGCGGACAATGCGGTTGTCCTCGTTGTAGTAATGGAGATAGTCCACCGACAGGTCGTCGCGCGAGTAGGTGGTGGCCGGCAGCAACAGCAGCGCCTCGACGCTTTCGGGCATGCCGTGTCGTTGAATGAATTCCGGGCTGGCGCAAATGACCTGATGGTTGCGTGCCAGCGGTCGGGCAATCAGTGAGGAGTCCTGCGGTTCGCTGATGCGAATCACCAGATCATAGCCGCCGGCAATGACATCGACATAGGCATTATCGAGCTGGAGCTCAACGCGGATGTCCTTGAAACGTCTCATGAAAAGGCCGGCCGCCGGCGCCACGTAACGTCTGCCGAAATCCGTCGGCGCATTGATGCGCAATACGCCTCGAGGCTCGCTCTGGTAGGCCTCTGCCACGTGGCGGGCATCCTCAAGGGCCGTGCGCAGTCGCAGAGCGCGCTGATAGATCTCGCGACCGGCATCGGTCAAATGCACCACACGGGTCGAACGGTTGAAAAGGCGCACCTCCAGTTCCTTTTCGAGATGGCGGATCTGGCGTGAAATGACCGAGCGGTCAACATGACGAAGGTCGGCGGCGCGCGTAAAGCTTCCGGCATCGACCACCTCGGCAAGGAGCAAAAGACGGCTGGACAGGTCCATGGCGGCTTATGGCCTCCCGACGTGACTGTTGCGCTTTGTGCAACACAAAGTTGTTATAGCGTGCATCGATCAAAAACCTTTTCAGGCAGAGAATATATCTATCGAAACGGCGCTGCCGAAAGCAGCCCCGAGATATAGCACACTGAAAAGGGACATGACATGACACGCACACTTCTGATTGCCGCGCTTTCACTGACCACGCTGATGGCCCAGCAGAGCATGGCCTCCACCGCCGAGGGCGAGTTCATGAAGGCCAATAATGGCGCGGCCCTCAATACCGGTAGCAGCATGCTCTCCCGCTCGGCGGTGGCCACCGCCAATGGGGTGACCGGTACCCATTACGCCGCCCAGGGGGCGCCGCACCGCTTTGCCTTCAATGTAGAAAACGACGGTCAGGTACAGCTTGCGAGTCGGCAGCTGGCAGGTACTCACAACGCCGCCTATCGTCTCAATGCCATGGTGCTTGACCAGCAGGGCCAGGTCGTTGCCAGCAGCGCCAGTGATATTCAGGGCAACTTTAATATCGACAGTGCGCTCTCCGCCGGTCAGTACACGCTGGTCGTCGATGGCCGTACCACCCAGAGCCGCGCCAGTTCGGACAACAGCTACGAGATTCTCACCTCGCTGTAACCCGAAAATATTGGATGACTGTCGTTTTCCGGCGGTCGAAGGTTCAAAAAAGCAGGCGCCGCCTGCTTTTTTTTGTGCATAAGGTTAGACTGCGCGCCGCATAACACTGTGTCCCATCAACTCTGGAGCTGCTGTGGCATCGCCTCAAACCCGAGAAATGGGTAAAACCCTCTGGCGTCAGACGCTGCCCATGGCCATGGGCGTCATGGCGCTGCTGGGCTTCAATCTGATCGATAGTATCTTCATCGCCCGACTGGGTACGCAACCGCTGGCAGCGCAGTCGTTCACCTTTCCGGTCGCCACCGTCATCATCGGCGTGCAGGTCGGCTTTGGTATTGCCATTGCGGCCTTGATTTCGCGCGCGCTGGGGGCGGGGGAACAGGCCCGTGCCCGGCGGCTGGGCAGCCTGGTACTGGTCGGTGGCAGCGTGGCGATGCTGTTGCTTTTGCTGGCGCTCTGGCTACTGGAGCCGATCATCTTTCGTCTTCTGGGTGCCAACGAGGAGACGCTGGTACTGATCAATCAGTACTGGGGCCCCTGGCTGCTGGCAAGCTGGATCGGCGCGCTTTTGTATCTGGGCTACAGCCTTTTCCGCGCTCACGGGGAGACGCGTCTTCCCGGTCGCATGATGGTGCTGACCAGCCTGATCAATCTGGTGCTCGACCCCGTGCTGATCTTTGGCGTAGGGCCCTTTGAGGGCTGGGGGCTGGCAGGGGCAGCCTGGGCGACGCTGATTGCCTTTGTCATCGGCCTGCTGGTGCTGGCCAGAAGCCTTGCCCGACGTGACTGGCTGGCCGGGTCGGGCCTTCGTGAAGAAGCCGGCACCTCGATCGGGCGCTTTATGGGTATTGCCCTGCCGGCCATGGCCTCCCAGCTGTTGCCGGCGGTGTCGGCACTGGCGGCCACCGGCATTGTGGCGCGACTCGGTGAGGCCGCTGTGGCGGCCTGGGGGCTGGCTGCGCGCCTGGAAACCTTTGTCATTCTGGTGGTGCTGGGGTTGACCATGTCCCTGCCACCTTGGCTGGGACGCAGCTTCGGGGCCGGGCGCTGGCAGGAAATTCGGGCGCTGATGAATCTGGCGGCACGCGTGGTGCTGATCTGGCAGCTGCTGCTGGGACTTTTGTTGAGTGCGCTTGCCCTGCCGCTGGCCGGGCTTTTGGCCGGCAACGACGAGGTGCGAGGCATGCTGGCAACGCTTTTGTATTTCATGCTGCCCAGCTACGCCTTTTTAGGGATCTGCATGCTGGTGGTATCGGCCTGCAACGCGCTGGGCTGGCCGCGCCGCGCCGTTACTGTCTCCTTCATGCGCCTTTTTGTCTGCTATCTGCCCTGTCTGGGAGTGGGGGTCTGGCTCGGAGGTTTTGTGGGTCTGGGTATCGGCGCCGCCGTGGGCAATGTGTTGGCCGGCGTGCTGGCTTGGTGGAGCTATCGCCGCATACTGGGTGATAAGGGGCGCATCGATAAGGACATGGCCGCAGAGGCGTGATATGAGACTCTATCGTGAAGCGCGCCGGTATTGTGTTTATAGTATTAGAACGCTTTCATGATGGGTGGTAGTGATGGAGATGCGCCGTATGCCAACGCGATATCGAAAAGAGCTGTCGGGCCTGACCATTCTGGTCATGCTGGCAGGCTGTGCCTCGCACTCGCCACAGGACAATGACGTGGCAGGGGCGGGTACCTCATCGGGCGGTATGCCAAATGCCGATGTGGTCTTTGATCAGGGCAATACCGACCCGAACACCGGTCTCGGCGCGCTGGATCTGGAGCGCATGGGGCTTGGCAACCAATGGAACGCGCTGGATCAAGACGGTGACGGGCGGATTTCACGTCAGGAGTTTCGCCGGCGTTTTGACGACCCCGCCATCGCGCGTCAGCTGCAGATGAAGGCGCAGACAGCAGAAGTGACAGACCCTGAGCAGACGGTGTCTTCCTCCTGGCGACTGCCACCGGAGCCGGCCTCCCGGCAATGGCGCTCGCAAGAGGCTGCGGCGCCTGCAACATTGAGCACGCCTTCGGCGGCGGCCTGGGGTGTCTCGCCGGCTCCGGACGAACCGGAAGCCACCGACCCGCGTCGCGAAGAGACCATAACGACGCCCTGAGCGTGCAGTGATGACACGGCGCATAAAAAAAGCGAGCCTTCAGGCTCGCTTTTTGATGCTCACATTTGGGCGTTATTCAACGACCGTGGCAATGGCGCGGGCCACGTACGCCAGCGAATCGCCGGAGAGCCCGGCAATATTGGCACGGCCCGAGCCGACCATATAGATGCTGAACTCGTCACGCAGTCGCTTGACCTGTGCCTGAGTCAGGCCGGTGTAGGAGAACATGCCGCGCTGCTCGGCAATGAAGGCGAAACGCTCTTCAAGCCCGTGCGCTCGGAAAGCCGCCACAAAATCGCTGCGCAGATCGTTGATGCGCCCGCGCATCTCGGCAAGCTCCTGCTGCCACTGATCGGTCAGTGTCTGCGAGCCCAGAATCTCGGCAACGACCGCAGCGCCGTGAGACGGCGGCGTGGAGTAGTTTTCCCGAGCGGCAATGGCGATCTGGGTGCGCACGTTTTGCATCTGCTCATGATCAGCGGCCAGCACCATCAGCGAGCCGGTGCGCTCCCGGTAGAGGCCGAAGTTTTTCGAGCACGACGTCGTGATCAGCATTTCATCGAGCGCCTCGACGAACAGGCGTACACCAAAGGCGTCCTGATCCAGGCCATCACCAAAGCCCTGGTAGGCAAAATCGATCAGCGGCAGCAGTCCGCGCGATTTGACCACTTCCAGAATCTCGCGCCACTGGTCTTGCGACAGGTCAAAGCCGGTCGGGTTATGGCAGCAGGCGTGCAGCAGCACGATATCGCCTTCGGGCACTTCCCCGAGGGCGGACAGCATCGCGTCGAAATCCAGTCGATTGTCGGCGTTGACGTAAGGGTAGCGTTTGACCTCGATGCCGGCGGCTTCAAAGATGGCCGGGTGATTGGGCCAGGTCGGGTCGCTCAGCCAGATGGCTCGATTCGACAGGTGCGACTTTAAAAAGTCGGCCGCCAGGCGCAGGGCGCCGGTGCCCCCCGGGGTCTGGGTGGTGCTGATCCGCCCGGCGCTCAGCGCCGCAGAGTCTTCACCCACTACCATCCTGGTGACCGCCTCGGTATAGCGCGTATCGCCATGGGAGCCGATGTAGCTTTTGGTGGCTTCCTGCTGATAAAGCTGCTCTTCCGCCTTTTTGACCGTGGCAAGCACCGGAGTACGGCCCTTGTCGTCACGATAGACACCGACCCCGAGATCGACCTTTTGCGGGTTGGTGTCCTGTTGATAGGCTTCGATCAGGCCGAGGATGGCGTCCCCGGGAACTCGCTCGATACGCTCGAACATCTTGAATGACTACCTCGTCGGGTTGGCGGTCATGAATGAATAGGCATGTAGGTGGCACACGAGAAATAATGCCACTGCAGGACCGTTACTGCCACCGCCGATGACACGACCGTCCTGACCGGCACGCCACGGCTAGCGAGGGGCATCGTAGCGACCGGGTCGAAGTTTGGAAAAGACGACCTGCCAGAGCTGAAGATCCCGCGCCCTGAAGGCACCGGCGCAGCTGGCCAGATAGTAGCGGAACATGCGCTGGGTACGCTCATCGTAGGGCAGCGACGGCCAGGCCTTTTCGATGTTGTCAAGCCAGGCCATCAGGGTACGGTCGTAGTCTGCGCCGAAGTTCTGCCAGTCTTCCATGACCATTTTGTTTTCGGTGGGCCTTGCGATTCGGGCGATCGAGGGCAGCACCCCGTTGGGGAAGATGTACTTGTTGATAAAGGGGTCGGCACCGATTGTCGAGTTGTTGGACCCGATAGTATGCAGTACAAAAAGACCATCCGGTGCCAGCAGTCGCTCTACCGTGTCGAAATAGGTCGGGTAGTTCTTGTGACCGACATGCTCGAACATGCCGATGGAAACGATACGGTCGAATCTGCCCTGCAGATCGCGGTAGTCCTCGAGCAGGATTTCGACATCCAGGCCTTCACAGCGCTTTCTGGCAAGCTCCGCCTGCTCTCTGGAAATGGTGATACCCGTCACATGGACACCGTAATGGCGGGCGGCATGTCTGGCGAAACTGCCCCAGCCGCAGCCAATATCGAGCACTCGCATGCCGGGGCGAAGCTGAAGCTTGCGTGCTGCCAGATCCAGCTTGGCAATTTGCGCCTCGTGCAGGGTGGCAGCCTCTTTCCAGTAGCCGCACGAGTAGCACATCGTCTCATCCAGCATGGCTTGAAACAGGTCATTACCGAAATCGTAGTGCTGCTCACCCACCATGAAAGCGCGTGTTTTACTTTGGAGATTGGTCAGGCCGGCCTGAAGCTGATAGAGCAGCTTCTCACGCCGGGTATGGGCCCGCTCCCCCAGATTGGCCAACAGAACGCGCTCGATGAACTGATCGATGCGCTCACAGGACCACCAGTGGTCCATATAGGACTCGCCAAGTCCGAGTGAGCCCTGACGGACGATCCGACCATAGAAGTCGGGATGATGGACCTGCAGATCCCAGGGCCTGCTGCCATTGAGCGTCACGCCCGTGGAGTGAAGCCATGACTCGATCAGGCGACGCGAGCGTGTATCGCTAGTGGTGGTTGAATTGCCAAAGGTATTGCTGGTCATGCCATCCTCCCCTGGTAACGGTTCATGACCTCCACGATGCCTCCCTGTACCGTAAACGGGTGACACATTGGCTGGCATAAAAACGAAAGAGGTCGCTTTTCTTGCTTCAGTCTTAAATCATGAGGGATGGTTGACGATTTTCCAGCCCTGTTTCAATAACAGGTGTTTACATTCAAGCTGTGTCGTGAAGGAGGTTCGGGATGAAGGTCATGATCGATCTATGTGTTGTACCGCTGGGCGTGGGTGTTTCAGTGGGTGCCTACGTATCGGCCTGTCAGGAAGTGATCGAGCAGGCAGGGCTTGTGCATCAGATGCACGCCTATGGCACCAATATCGAAGGGGAGTGGGAGAGTGTGTTTGAGGTGGTCAGACGCTGCCATGAAGTCGTTCATGACATGGGCGCGCCAAGGATTACGACCTCCATGCGCATCGGCACGCGCACGGACCGCGAGCAGAGCCTGTCGGACAAGATCGAGAGTGTTCAGGCGCTTCGCCGCGGCGGCAGGGAAATCAGCGACAGCGCAGGGTCAGCGTAGCGCGCCAGATATCGCCTTCCGAGGTGGCGGCTTCGAGAGCGTCCGTGGTGGAGTTTGCCTCGTCATCATCGTCCAGGGTGGCCATTTCAGGCGGGGTGACCTGCATGTCCAGCATGCTGGCCTGTCGGCCACCGCGGGCTCGACAAAGATGCTGGCCGGTCTCCATGGCATCGGCTCTGGCCGTGGGTTCATCGATGGCGCCCGCACTGACGGTCAGCGTGTCTTCAGACTGTCCCTCTGCCGGCGTCGTGCTGCAGCCCGACACCAGTGAGGACAACAGCACCATGCCAAGGCAGGCAAACGTGGATCTGAAGACAAGGGGAGCGGGCATGATCAGGGCACTCCTGCAGGATTTTCGAAGCCATCAAGATCGGTCAGCCAGCGTCTGGCATGCTGGGTCAGATGCTGTGTCAGCGCTTCCAGTATATTCCCCCCCTGACGCCAGTAATGCCAGTAAAGCGGCACGATAACATCCGCGCTGCTTTCAAGATCGACCAGTTCTCCGCGGTCGATGGCCGCCTGTGCCTGAATCTCGGGAATCAGTCCATAGCCGATGCCAGAGCGGATCATCTGATAGAACCCTTCAGAAGAGGGGCACAGATGATGGGGAAAGGGGACGGTGACGCCGTGGTTGGCGATATAGCGCTGCTGCAGTCGATCATCGGGGCCAAACACCACGGCCGGTGCTTCGGCCAGTGAGATACGATCCAGGCCGTTGGGAAAATAGCGCTGCACAAAGCCCGGCGTGGCCAGCGGGCGATATCGCATGCCTCCCAGCGGTCGAGCGCGCGCGCCCTGAATCGAGCGTGGCGTCATGCACAGACAGGCAGCCACCTCGCCGTCACGCATGCGCTTGAGCGCCGTTTCCTGATCCTCGACGACCAGGTCGAACAGTACGGCGTGCTCCCGAAAGAAATCCTCGACCGCCTCGGCCCACCAGGTGGCCAGACTGTCGGCATTAAGGGCAATGCGCAGACGCTGTTCGCGATCGCCCAGCGAGGGGACATAATCGAGCAGATCGTGTTCGAGCAGGCGCACCTGCTGAATGTGGTTGAGAAGCCTTTTCCCCAGGTCCGTGGGGGCAATGCGCGGGGCACGAATCAGGACCGGCTGGCCCAGGCGTGCCTCCAGAAGCTTGATTCTCTGGGATACAGCAGACTGGGTCAGTCCCAGTACCTGAGCGCCGCGCTCAAAACCTGCCTGGTCCACAACGGCGCCAAGCGCCTCAAGAAGTTTATAGTCGAGCATAACGCCTGCTAAGCCGCTTATATGATGGTTCCATCCAACAGCTCTATAGAATAGAGCATGTCATGGGCAGGTGCTCATGGGCACAGTCCGGATGTGCCGATCGCGGCGCTGTCGCAACAGACAACACCGCGGGCGGCATGAACGTGCAAAAGCGCACGCATGAATTGTTATGGGCCTGCCGGTCGCATCAGGTCTGTAAATGCTCAGGCCGAGCGTGCCGGCAGGCGAAAGGCCATCTTGATCAGTTGGACGTTGTGGATGACGTGTCCAGTGACCAGTTGACCAGTACGCCGGCATCCACGCTGATGGTGCCCGGCGAGTAGCTGGCGCTGTCGGCCTGTTCGCTGCGCGCCGTGGCCATCATCATCGGTCGAAATACCGGTGACCGGGTTTCCTGAATGCGCTCGACGCCACCCAGTGATACCGACAGCGCCTTCGCCATCAGCTCTGCCTTGTGCTGAGCGCGTACCAGCGCCTTTTGAAGGGCCTGGTCCTCGACGCCTTCCTGGTCACTGACGTCGTAGCGAATGCCGGCCAGACGGTCGATACCGTTGGCAAACAGCGCATCGATGATATCGGGCAGCGTTGTCAGGTCATTGATGTCGATATCGATACTGCGCTCGATAACCACTCGTTCACGCGGGGCAGCGCCCTGATCGCGCTCCTGTGGCTGCTGTTCACTGTGCACGCTCAGATTGCCGGCATGAAGACGCTGGTTATCGATCCCCAGTTCGCGCAGCGCATCGATCAGATCGGTGCTGCGTTTTTCCAGCTGCCGGCGAGCCTCTGCGGCGGCCTCATTATCGCGTTCACCATTTCTTTCCACAAAAGGGGTCGCTTCGACGAGCACGGCGTTCAGGGTGGCACGGTCGGGCAGTACATCGATACTGGCCTCGGCCTGAACCTCGACCTGTCGGGCGGGAGGCGGCTGTGATGCCAGTGCGGGCATCACGGGCAGGCTCATGGCAACCAGTGTCAGAAACGTTTGAAGGCGCAGTGAAACGGACATCGGGTTGAGGCTCCATACAGGGCGCTTGGCGCAGGGAAAGAGTGATCGTGTCAGAACGAACCTGAAATAACCTCAGGGGACAATATCGTGTGAAATAGTAAAGAGGCTGTGGCATGAAGTACAACGCTCTTTACACGATACCCTTTGACAGACCCGGCGTGATGACGCTTAAAGGCTCGCTAAAAGGCCGCGTTGACGGGATGACATGTTTGCCTCATCGAAGCTGCAGGATCATGATGAACGTTATGGGCATTGCCCCAAACCCTCGTTTTTGATCGGTCAGGACGATACATCAGAATGCATGTGAGTAAACAATGGTTTGTCGGTCTGGCGCTGGGCGCGTTGTCAGTGTCGGCGCAGGCAGATATTACGGTACATGATATTGAAGGCCGCGACGTGGCGCTCGACAAGCCGGCAGAGCACATCGTGCTGGCTGAAGGGCGTCAGCTGATTGCGTTGTCGCTGCTGGACAAGGACCCGGCACACTGGCTGCTGGGATGGGGCAGCGACATGAAGCGCTCGCCCGAGCTTTATGACATCTATCGAAAGCGTGCGCCGGAACTTGATGCTCTGCCTATCGTGGGCGATGGCCCGGGCCCCGGCAGCATTTCGGTGGAAAGAATCATTTCGATGAATCCTGATGCGGTCGTATTAAGCCGTTCTCAGGTGCCGGTGTCTCAGGGTCAGGAGCTCATGAACCAGCTGGATGCAGCCGGTATTCCGGTCGTTTTTATCGATTTTGCCACTGACCCGCTGGATGACACCGTGCCCAGTCTGCGCGCGCTGGGAACGCTTCTGGGACGCGAGGATCAGGCCGAGCAGTTCATCAGCTTCTACGAGCAAAAGCGTGAGGCCGTGCTGGATCGGATCGAAAAGGATTCGAACGCCGACAGACCCACGGTCATGATCGAGGCCCATGCCGGCATGAACGAGTGCTGCAATTCACCCGGACAGGGCAGCTTTGACCATTTCGCCAGGCGTTTGAACGTGGACAATATCGGCGCTGATGTGCTCAAGGGCAGAATGGGCCGTCTTGATCCTCAATACGTGCTGACCCGCGACCCGGATGTCTATATTGCCACCGGTGGCGGCTATCTCAGGCGCGTCAACGGTTTGGTGCTGGGACCGGATGTCGATGACGCCGAGGCCGAGCAGTCCCTCAAACATATTCTGGAGCGCCCGCTGATCGGCCATTTGAGCGCTGTGGAAAACGGCCGGGTACACGGTTTGTATCATCACCTGATCAACACGCCGCTCAACATTTTAGTGCTCGAGCAGATGGCCAAATGGAGCTATCCCGATCGATTCGAAGACATCGATGCGCACCAGACCCTTGATGAGATCAACGAACACTACATCAGCGACCCGTTCACCGGAACGCTCTGGATTGACCTGAAAGGATAAGACCGCTGCCCGCTGGCGGGCAGCCTGTCATATGGAGAAGGGCGTCAGTAATCGATGCCGCGTCGTGCCTTCAATCCGTTGTTGAAGGCATGACGGGTCTCCTGCATTTCGGTAATGGTGTCCGCCATGGCCAGCAGTTCGCGGTGCGCGTTGCGACCGGTCACGATGACGGTCTGCTCGACCGGGCGTGCATTGATTGCCTGTTTGACCGTCTCGATGTCGAGATAGCCGAATTTCAGCATGTAGGTGATCTCATCGAGTACCACCAGATAGACCGCCGGGTCGGCCAGCATCCGGCTGGCATCCTGCCAGACCGCTTCACAGGCCTGCCGGTCGGTCTCGCGGTTTTGTGTGTCCCACGTAAATCCGGTGCCCATGGTGGCCACCTGCAGATTCGGATCCTCCTCCAGTCGTGCCCGCTCGCCGCACTCCCACTCGCCCTTGATGAACTGGATCACGCCCACGCCGTAGCCGTAGCCCAGCGCGCGGGTCACCATGCCCCAGGCCGAGGTGGTCTTGCCCTTGCCGTTGCCGGTCAGAATCAGCAGCTGCCCGCGCTCTTCACTGGCATCGGCCACCCGCTCATCCACGTGGCTTTTCAGCTTTTCCATGGCGCGCTGATGGCGCGCCTGGCGTTGGTCGTCATTGCTCATGTCAGGGTGTCCTGTGGTGAAAACGAATGGTTGAGGGCCATGGTCCTACATTGACAGAAACAGGCCCGCAAGCGAGGCGCTCATCAGATTGGACAGCGTGCCGGCAAGAATCGCTTTCGGCCCCAGTCGGGCCACATCGCCGCGCCGCGAGGGGGCCATGACGGCCAGCCCGCCCATCAAAATGGCAATCGAGGAGATATTGGCAAAGCCACACAGCGCAAAGGTGATAATCGCGCGGGTGTGTTCACTGAGATTGCCCTCAAAGCCGGTAAAGGAGGCAAAGGCGACGAACTCGTTGAGAATCGTTTTCTGACCGATGAAGTTGCCGGCGGCCACGGCCTCTGACCAGGGCACGCCGATCAGCCAGGCCACCGGAGAGAAGATGTAGCCCAGAATCAGCTGCAACGTGAGATCTTCAAACCCGAACAGTCCGCCGATGCCGGTCAAAATGGCGTTGGCCAGCGCAATCAGACTGACAAATGCCAGCAGCATGCCGCCTACGTTAAGCGCCAGCTGTACACCGGTGCTGGCGCCGGTCGCCGCGGCATCGATGACGTTGGCCAGCTTCTCCTCGTTTTCCGCCGTTGACACATTGGTGTCGTGTTTGGGGGTCTCGGTTTCCGGCAGCATCATCTTGGCCATCAAAAGACCGCCGGGGGCCGACATGAATGACGCCGCGATCAGATATTGAAGATCCACGCCCATGGCGGCGTAGCCGGCCAGCACGCCGCCGGCGACGCTTGCCAGACCGCCGACCATGACGGCGAAAAGCTCCGAGCGGGTCATGTTGGCAATAAAGGGGCGGATGACCAGTGGCGCTTCTGTCTGACCGACAAAGATGTTGGCGGCCGCGGACAAAGATTCCGGTCGGCTGGTGCCCATCAGTTTCTGGATACCGCCACCCAGAATGTTGATGATCCAGCGCATGATGCCCAGGTAATACAGTACCGACACTAACGATGAGAAAAAGACAATGACCGAGAGCACCTGGATGGCAAAGATAAAGCCATTGTCACCGCCGGCCAGTGAGCCGAAAAGAAACTCGATGCCGTCGCCGGCACTGTCGATGACCGCCTGAACACCGCCGGACATGCCCAGCAGGACGGTCTGGCCCACCGGGACATAAAGAACGAACAGGGCAAAGCCGGCCTGTAGCACAAAGGCCCAGAACACGGTGCGTAGACGAATGGCGCGGCGATTTTCGGAAAAGATAAAGGCGACCGCCAGCACGAACACGATGCCGACCAGTCCCATCAGAATTTGCATGATCAGCAACTCCTGGTATGTATTGTTGATTGTTCCAGGCAACAACGCGCTCTTGTATCGCCCGGGCGATATGGCGCACACCTTACCAGATTGAGCCCTGAGCGCACGGGCCCTGACCGGCATGGGCGACCGCCCCTCCGCATGGCCTGTCATTATGGCCGGATTTGAAATTTGAATATACCTGAAGGTTATGGATTGGTAGGGTGGTCAGCTTTGCTATCAAACGGTGATCCCACTTCATGTCCTCATCCGACTCCGCTCGAGTGCTCGGTCAACGTATCGTGTTTGCGCTTAGTGGCGGCCTGCTTGTGCTGTTTGTGGCTGCAGCACTGATCGATATCGATACGGTCAGCAGCTGGATCGATACAGCTTTTGGCTGGTCAACCCACTGGTTTGGTGCCTACTGGCAGCTATGGATGCTGCTCAATCTCGTGATTGCCCTGGCACTGGCGCTGACGCGCTACGGCGATGTGCGCCTGGGCGGCAACGACAGTGAAGTCACCATGTCGACCTTTAACTGGCACGCCGTGATTCTCTGCGCGTTGCTGGGCGGCGGCGGGGTGTTCTGGTCCACGGCCGAGCCGATCTATCATTTCATGTCGACACCGCCGGCCTTTGACGGCGTAGAAAGCGGCACTGTCGAGGCCGTCGGCCCGGCGCTGGCACAGGGCTTTTTCCACTGGGGCTTCAGCGCGTGGGCCTGTCTGGGCACGCTCTCGGCGCTGGTCATGATCCATGCGCACTACCACGGCGGCATTCGTCTGCGCCCGCGGGCACTGCTGTACCCCTTTCTGGGGCAGAAAGTGGAAACCCACTGGCTGGGTATCGTGGCCGATGTGATCTGCATTCTGGGCGTGGCAGCCGGTACCATCGGGCCCATCGGCTTTCTGGCGACCCAGCTTGCCTACTCCTTCAACACGCTGTTTGGCTGGGCCGACAGCTATAGCCTGCAGCTGGCCATTCTTGGCGGACTGGTCGTGATCTATACGCTGTCAGCGGCCACCGGGCTCTCCCGCGGCATTCAGTGGCTGTCCAACTGCAATGTCTGGATCGTGCTGTCGCTGTTTGTGCTGATCATGGTGGCGGGACCGGGTACGTTCATCGTGCACTCCATGATGGAAGGCTTTGCCAGCTATCTGAATCACTTCATTGATCTGTCGCTGGTGCGTGGCAGCGACAATGAGGCGTGGCTCGGGCAGTGGACGCTTTTCTTCTGGGGCTGGTTCATCAGCTTCGTGCCCTCCATGGCGATGTTTGTGGCCCGCATTTCGAAAGGCCGTACCCTGCGCGAGCTGGTCATCGCGCTGGCCATTACCGCCCCGGTGGCCACCAATATCTGGTTTGCCACTCTGGGTGGTTCGGGCATTTTCTACGAGCTTCAAAATCCCGGCAGTGTTTCGGACTCCCTGACTGCCGGTGGATTGCCTGCCGCGCTTTTGGCAGTGACCAGCCAGCTGCCGCTGTCGTTTATCATCGTGCCGGCCTTTTTGCTGCTGACCACTATCTTTGTGGCCACGACCGGTGACTCCATGGCCTATGCCATCGCCATGTCGGTCACCGGCGATGCCCAGCCATCGGCGTTTGTCCGTATCTTCTGGGCCATCTCCTTTGGTGTGGTCGCGGCGCTGCTGCTGATGATGGGAGAGGGCGGTATCAGTGCGCTACAGTCCGTCATCGTCATTGCAGCCGTGCCGGTATCCCTGCTGCTGCTGCCGCTACTGTGGACCGGGCCGAGAGCGGCCTATGCCATGGCCCGTGAGCAGGGCATCGCGACCGAAAAACGCCCCGCCGACAAGCAGGGATGATGCGCGTGCCCTCGGGCACCAATGAAAAAAGCCTCGCAATTGCGAGGCTTTTTTTATGGCAGGGCCAGTGGGTTATCGAAGGACAACGTTCATGAGGGCAGGCGACCGGGATTGCTGCTGTCACTGCGTCCCGGCGCCACGCGCTGCTCCTCGCGAGCGCGCTCTTCCCGCTCGCCGGGCTGCATTTCCGGGGAATCCGGGTAGATCAGACTGATCACCCGCTCACCTGCCCGGGGTGCCAGCGTCACGTCGGTGTGCACCACGCGCAGCCGGCCGTTGGCCGCCACGCAAAACAAGGGCATCAGCCGGTGGTTGTGAATGCGGCGATACTCTTCAAGGCCGAAGCTGTCGGTCATTTTCGCCACCCGGATTTCAGCACCGCCTGCTACCAGACTGGCCAGCTTGGCAAAGGTGGCCTCGTCATTGAAAAGCCGCGGTAGATGCCCCAGCGCCCGGTCCTGCTGACGCTTGGCATGCTTGCTCGACTCTTCGGCCAGTCGAAAGACATTGCCGTGACCGAGCATATGCTCAAAGTGCAGCGCCGCCAGGTTGTTGAGCTCGCGGTAGGGCGACAGCGGCAGCAACCGACCGATGCCGGTCAGCTCCAGATGCTGGGTGGCATGTTCCGACAGCGGATTGCCGTAATAGACCGGCAGGCCCGCCATGCGCGCTTCCTGAACGGCGTCCCAGCTGGTGTCGGTCAGACGCACGGTCCAGCCCATGGTCATCAGCTCGCTGGCAATGGCGCGGGCGACCGGGTTGGCCCCGATAATGAGAAAGCCGGTGGGCTCGGGCTCGTTGACCTTGAGCGCCTTGACGATGGGCTTTGAAAACAGACTCTGAATGACCACGGTGCCGATGATGACCAGAAAGGTGATGGGCACCAGCATCTCGGCGCCTTCCACACCGGCCTGTTCGAGCTTGATGGCAAACAGCGAGGCCACCGCTGCGGCCACGATGCCGCGGGGCGACAGCCAGGCCAGCAGGGCCTTTTCACGCCAGTGAAGCTCGGTACCGATGGTGCAGATCCAGACGGTAATGGGACGGGCCACAAACATGAGCACGCCCAGAAACACCCAGGCCGGCCAGTTCAGGGTCATCAGCTGCTCGGTGGTGATGCGCGCGGCCAGCAGGATGAACAGCCCCGAGACCAGCAAAACGGTCAGCGTTTCCTTGAATTCGATGATCGGGCGGACCGGGATCCCGCGCATGTTGGCCATCCAGATGCCCATGACGGTCACGGTCAAAAGCCCCGACTCTTCAAACAGCGCGTTGGAGCCGGCAAAGAGGGTCAGCATGATCATCAGGGTGCCGAAGTTGTGCAACCGCTGCGGCAGCCAGTGATGACGCAGGATAAGGCCCCAGAGCCAGCCCCCCAGCGCCCCCAGCCCGAAGCCAAGGCCGACGGTCTGGGCAAACAGCAACACGGTGTGTGATGCCGCGCCGTTTTCCTGACCCAGCGCCACGAACTCATAGATCAAAACGGCCAGCAGGGCCCCGACCGGATCAACCAGGATGCCTTCCCAGCGCAGGATCTGGGAAAGATTGGCCTTGGCGCGCAGCGTCTGCAGCAGCGGAATCACCACGGTCGGGCCGGTTACGACCAGCAGCCCGCCCAGAACGGCGGCAATCTCGAGCGGCATGTTCAAAAGCCACCAGGCGGCCACGGTGCCGATCAGGCCCGTAATGACCACCCCCCAGGTGATCAGGCGAATCACGGTACGGCCATGGCCGCGCAAATCCTCATAGTTGAGCGTGAGACTGCCCTCAAAGAGGATCACCGCCACGGACAGCGAGACCAGCGGAAACAAAAGATCGCCCAGAATGGCATCCGGGTTCAGCCAGCCGGTGACGGGGCCGGCAATCAGACCGACAATCAAAAGGGGCAAAATGGCAGGCAGGTGAACCCGCCACGCCGCCCATTGACACATCAGGGACAGCAGGCCGATCAGGGCCAGATAGAGCGCAGCGTGTTCCATGCAGGAAGATTCCGATAGGGGTCGATAAGGGGGCGCAGCCTAGACGCAGGCGATGGCCGTTGCAATGGGGGGTGAAAGGGGCCGCCTTAAGGTGGCGGCCATTGATCGTCAGAGTGACGCTTTTTGATGTCGAAGATGCGACAAAAGGGCCTGCAGGGGGTGCTCAAGCGCCACGTCGGAAAAGCGCCGAGCCTGGCTTCGACAGGAGTAGCCGGTGGCCAGCAGCCGGGTCATGTCATCACCGGCTTCCACGAGCGGCTGCCAGGACTGGCTGTAAATGATACGCGACGTTGCCAGATTGCGCGTCTCATGTCCGTAGGTGCCGGACATGCCGCAGCAGCCGGTGGGCACCAGTTCCAGTTCCAGACCGAAAGCGGTAAAGATCTGCTGCCAGGCCTTCGCGCTGCCGGGGGCATTGGTCTTTTCGGTGCAGTGGCTCAAAAGCCGATAGCGAACGCTCGACTCCAATGATGCATTGTTGGGTGCCGGCGCCAGTGACCCGGCCATGGAGAGAAGCCATTCTTGGGGCAGCAGCACCTCGGGTACAGCGCCCTTGCCCAGCGTGTCGACATATTCCTGACGGTAGGTCAGGGTCATGGCCGGGTCGAGCCCCACCAGCGGCACCTCAAGACGCGCCAGCGCTCGAAGCTGGTCGGCCTGTTGCTGTGCGGCCTTTTTAAAGGCACCCATGAAGCCCTGTACGTGCATGGGTTTGCCGTTGGGCCGGTAGGGCGCCACAAACACGCGAATCCCTAAAAGGCTCAGACACTCGACAAACTCACGAGCCACGCGGGCATCAAACCAGGAGGTGAAGGCGTCCTGAATCAGGACAACACTGCGCGCCTTTTGCGCCTCGCTCAAAAGCCCGAGCGCCACCGGGGTCGCCTCGGCAATGCCCCAGGCATCAAGCTGTTTGTGGAAGTCGCTGTGCGAAAAGCTCGGGGCATCCACCATGCCGATCCAGCGCGCCATGACGTGCTGAACCGGCCTTTGACGCAGCAGCGCATTGTACAGCGGCGCTACCGGTTTGAGCCGGGGCATGAGAGTTTCCATGCGCCCAATCAGGTGGTCTCGCAGCGGCCGGACACGCCGGCCATGGTAGAGCTCCAGAAAGCGGCTGCGAAAATCCGGCACGTTGACCCGTACCGGACACTGCCCGGCGCAGGACTTGCACGCCAGACAGCCGGCCATGGCCTCGTGGACTTCATCGGAGAAGCGATCCTCCCCCTTGAGCGTACGGCGCAGTCGTGCCGGCAGCGTTTTAAGTCGCTGAAACGTTCCGGCCTGGCGCAGCTCCTGCGCCTCGACCAGTACGTCATGGCCGGCTGCCTGCTCGCGTCGCAGCCATTCACGCATCAGGCTGGCGCGCCCCTTGGGCGAGTGAATGCGCTCGCGTGTGGCCTTCCACGACGGACACATGGCGTCGTTGGGGTCGTAGTTGTAGCAGGCACCGTTGCCGTTGCAGTAGACCGCACTGTGATAGCTCTGCCAGACCCGCTCATCGATGGTGCGATCCAGCTCGCCGCGCGTGGTCACGTCATCCACGGTGAGCAGGGTGGCATCGCTTGCCGGCGGCGTGGCGATCTTGCCGGGATTGAGCTGGTTTTTCGGGTCGAAGGCCCCCTTGAGCTGCTGCAGTGCCGGGTAGAGCTCGCCGAAAAAGGCCGGTGTGTATTCCGAGCGGATGCCCTTGCCGTGCTCACCCCATAGCAGCCCGCCGTAACGCTGGGTCAGCGCGACGACCTCGTCAGAAAGCGGGCGAATCAGGGCCGCCTGCTCGGGGTCTTTCATGTCGATGGCAGGGCGAACGTGCAGCACGCCCGCGTCGACATGACCGAACATGCCGTATTCAAGACCGTAGCCATCGAGCAGGGCGCGAAACTCGCTGATGTAATCGGCCAGCTGCTCGGGTGGGACGGCGGTGTCCTCGATAAACGGGATCGGGCGCTTCTCGCCACTGACGTTGCCCAGAAGGCCGACGGCACGTTTTCGCATGCCGTAGACCGTTGTAATGCGCTCGCGGCCCCAGGCGATGGTATGGCCCAGGCGCTCAACGTCCCGGTTGTTTTCCAGTGCCTGTGTGAAGCGCTCGACGCGGCGCTTGAGCGACGCTTCATCGTTGTCGTTGAACTCCACCAGATTGATGCCGCGCACCGGCGGGGCGTTCTCCTCACCGGCGGGGAAATATTCCGCCACGCCATCCCAGACGATGTCTTCCATGGCGAGCATCAAAACGCGGTCGTCGATGGTTTCGATCGAGGTGGGGGCATCCGGGCTGTCATCGTTGCCCATCAGGGCGCGGGCATCGCGCAGGGCGTCCATGAAGCCCGGATAGCGCACGTTGATCAGCGCCGAATATTTCGGCAGCGGCAGCACGTTGAGGGTGGCCTCGATCAGAAAGCTCAGCGACCCTTCGCTGCCACACAGCACGCTGTTGAGATCGAAACGCCCGTCCTCGGTGCGCAGGTGCGCCAGGTCATAGCCGGTCAGGCTGCGGTTAAGCGGCGGGAAAACACGCTCGATCTGCTCCTGGCGGGTATCGATGATCTCACGCGCGCAGCGGTGCACCTCGCCGATACGGTCCGGACGTTCGCACTGCACCTTGAGTGCGTCGTCATCAAGCACTCGGCTGGTAAAGCGCTCGCCGCCGAGCAGGGCAACCTCCAGCTCAAGCACGTGATGGCGGGTCTTGCCATAGGCGCGCGAGCCCTGACCGCAGGCGTCGGTGCTGATCATGCCGCCGATGGTGGCGCGGTTGGAGGTTGAAAGCTCGGGCGCAAAGAAAAGCCCAAAAGGTTTGAGCGCGGCATTGAGCTGGTCCTTGACCACGCCGGCCTGAACGCGCACGCGGCGGTTGTCCGCGTCGATATCGATGATGTGATGCATGTAGCGGGTGACATCCACCACCAGGCCATCGGTCAGGGACTGCCCGTTGGTGCCGGTGCCGCCGCCGCGCGGGGCCAGCACGATCTCATGAAAGGTTGTTTCACCGGCCAGCCCGGCCAGCAGAGTGACGTCATCGGCGTCACGCGGATAGATCACGGCCCGGGGCAGGCGCTGATAGATTGAATTATCGGTGGCCAGTACCACGCGGCTGGCATCATCCGCGGCGATATCGCCCTTGAAGCCGCGGGCATTCAGGGTGTCAAGAAAGTGCTGATAGCGCTGCTCGAGCGTTGAAGTCTGAAGCTGTTCGGTCATGGTCAAGTCTTGCGGCCAGGGTCTGTCAAAAGCGTGCGATTGTCCTGCGCCGTCGCATCAGGCGTCAGGCGGTTGTGCTGGTGCTGTTTCATGGCAGGGGGCGGTCGCCATTGTGGCCTGGTATGCGCATAATGCACTGGCCGTTATACAGCTGCGGCAGATAAAGTGTTTCGGTCGGCTGCCGGCCAATAGTGTCGGGCAGCGTTATTTTTTACAATGTGTTCCTTGAATCTTGATTCCGCCTCGTTGACCGACGACCGGCGGACATTATTGTCACGAACCGACAGGATAGTCATGCTCGATCCCAAACTGCTGCGCAGCGACCCTGATGGCGTTGCCGCAAGCCTTGCCCGCCGCGGCTATGCCCTTGATGTTGACCGGGTCCGGGCGCTGGAGTCACGTCGACGTGAGCTTCAAACGCGCACCGAAGAGCTTCAAAACGAGCGCAATACCCGTTCCAAGGAGATCGGGCAGGCCAAGGCGCGCGGCGAGGATATCGAGCCGTTGCTGGCAAGTGTTGGCAATCTGGGTGATGAGCTCGACAGCGCCAGCCGTGAACTCGCCGGCGTGCAGGCCGAGTTTGAAGAGATCGCCACCGCCATTCCCAATCTGCCCCATGACAGCGTCCCTGACGGGCAGGATGAGGAAGACAACGTCGAACTGCATCGCTGGGGCACGCCCCGGGAGTTCGATTTTACCGTGCGCGATCACACTGACCTGGGCGGTCTGCACGGCTATCTCGACTTTGAGCTGGCCACCAAGATTACCGGCTCGCGCTTTGCCGTGATGCGCGGGCCCATCGCCCGGCTGCATCGTGCGCTGGCGCAGTTCATGCTCGACAAGCAGACGCTCGATCACGGCTATGAAGAAGTGGCCGTGCCCTACATCGTCAATCGCGATTCGCTGTTCGGGACCGGGCAGCTGCCCAAGTTCGGCGATGATCTTTTCAAACTGGAAGGCGAGCAGGAGTATTACCTGATCCCGACCGCCGAGGTGCCGCTGAGCAACATCGTGCGTGACGAGATTCTCGACAGCGCACAGCTGCCGCTGCGCATGACCGCGCATACCCCCTGCTATCGCAGCGAGGCGGGTGCCTATGGTCGCGACACCCGCGGCATGATTCGCCAGCACCAGTTCGACAAGGTCGAGATGGTACAGGTGGTCGACCCCGAGCACTCCTATGAAGCGCTCGAGGAGATGCGCGGCCACGCCGAGGCGATTTTGCAGGCGCTGGAGCTGCCGTATCGAGTGGTAACGCTGTGCACCGGCGATATGGGCTTTGGTGCAACCAAGACCTATGACATTGAAGTGTGGCTGCCCAGTCAGAATACCTTTCGCGAAATCTCTTCGGTCTCCAATACGGAAGATTTCCAGGCGCGGCGCATGCATGCCCGCTTTCGCGCGCCGGGTCAGAAAAAGCCGACTCTGGTGCACACGCTCAACGGCTCGGGACTGGCGGTCGGGCGCTGTCTGCTGGCGCTGATGGAAAATCATCAGCAGGCTGATGGTTCGATCACGGTGCCCGAAGTGCTTCGTCCCTGGATGGGTGGCGCCGAGCGTATCAACCAGCCGTAACGGTGCGCGCGTCGGCAGTTGATGTCGACGCGCCCTGTCATCAAGCGATAACGACAACTCTCAGAGCGCTTATGGAACTGCTTTCTCTTCAGTTTGATCCTCGTCATCTGGATGCCCATCTCATCGGCGCCGGTCAGGCTGCGCTGACGATGGCGCGTCAGTTCTGCGGACTTGAACTGGCCCTGACCCTGCACGGTGAGATGATGCCGGCTCTGACGACGTTGGCACAGGAACAGGGCTGGCACTGCGTGGCGCAGATGCCGGAAACCGGTCAGCTCTGGATCGTGGCTACCGGCAGCGAGGCCGAGGATGCGCGCTGGGCAGACAGGGCGCAAGAGCGTGGTATCGGCGTCTACGTGCCGGCCTGTCCGGAGCGTTCCACCGTGCGCCTGCCGGCTCGCACCCAGGCGCTGGCGCCCGAAACGCCCAGCGCCTTGCGGCGTGGCCATGTCTCTCTGGTGGGCGCAGGCCCGGGCGATCCGGGACTTTTGACTCTGCGCGCGCTGGAGCGATTGCAGGAGGCGGATGTTGTCATTCATGACCGGCTGGTAAGTCCGGAGATTCTGGCGCTTGCCAACCCGCAGGCGCGGCGTTTGTATGTCGGCAAGGCCCGCTCGGCCCACAGCGTGCCGCAGGAAGGCATCAATCAGTCGCTGGTGGATTGGGCGCGTGGTGGGTATCGCGTTGTGCGGCTGAAAGGAGGGGATCCCTTCATTTTTGGTCGTGGCGGAGAAGAACTGCAGGCGCTGGCGGAGGCAAAACTTTCCTTTGAGGTGGTGCCCGGTATCACGGCGGCGACCGGTATTTCCGCCTACACGGGCATTCCGCTGACGCATCGCGATCATGCCCAGTCGGTGCGTTTTGTCACCGGTCATCTGCGAAACGGCAGCTGCGATCTTGACTGGCAGACGCTGGCGGCCCCCGGTCAGACGCTGGTCTTTTATATGGGGCTGGGCACGCTTGACACCCTTTGCCGGCAGCTGACTCAACACGGCCTGTCGGCGTCCACGCCCATCGCACTGGTGGAGCAGGGCACGACGGCCAGACAGCGTCTTCACACCGGAACACTTGAAGACCTGCCGGGCCGCCTTTGTGATCTAAAGGCCGCACCACCGACCCTGATTATCGTGGGCGACGTTGTAACCCTGCATGACACGCTGGGCTGGTTTGCCACGCAAACGGCCAGAAGTCTGGGGTGGGAAAGCGGCAAGCATCCTTCACCGCTGTCACTGGCAGACAGTCGTTGATGCCATCAGCGCAAAAAGGAGAGATCGAACGTCGGAAAGGGCATGGGGATGTTTTGCATGTAGCCAATCACCAGCGCCAGCACGATGGGGCTGAACAAAGCGCACAGGGTCAGCACCAGCCAGTTGAAGCGTTCATACCACAGCACATTGCGGTATCGGCGGTTGGAGGCCAGTGGGTTACGCAGTGAGCGATATCCCATCGGCAGCGTTTCTTCCGGGCTCTCGTCGTCGGTCACATTGTTATCCTGTTGCATCATCAGGACACCATCTGCGCCTGAATCAATGAGTCGATCAATACCTCCTCGCCTGTCTCCGGTCGTGTCACGCGCAAAATGATAAAGGCGGTACGGTGTGCGGATTCAAACGTGTTCCACGCCTCGTCGGGACACGTCAGAAAGGATTCCATCCAGCGTGATGCCCATGCCTGACAGGGCGTGTGGTGTTCCGGATAGCAGGGGTGGGTCATCACGGGCACTCCCTTGTAAACGATAGAGGTTTTGACAGTGTATCCCGTGATAGCGTTTCAGCGAATGCCGCTGTCACGATTATTGTCTGCTGTACCGGAAGAGCGTGTGGTGGATGTCGCGCTGCGCTGCTGGTAGCTGCGTTTTTCTTCGCGCAGATGACGCTGCGATTGGCGCAGCTGTTGCTGTTGCAGAGCGCGCTCGCCATGAGAGGTCGTTTGCTGACTGCGCAGGCTGGATTTCTGGCGATTGACGTCGGCTTCGCGGGACTGAATGCGCGAGTGCTGCTGAGCGCGCTCGAAGCGTTGCTGCGCGTCGCTATTGGCGCGCTCCTGTGAGGCGGCAATGCCCTGTGATGTGCCCGCTGCCAGCAACACCGCGGCGAACAGGGAAAGAAGACCCATGCGATAACAATGCATGCTGATACTCCTGTTGTCGGACACGGGGTGTACCACAACAATGCTAGCCTGCCTTTCGTGTCGTGCCGGCGCAAAAGAGTTGATACTCCTCGGCCATGGCAAGATCAAAGGCGGCCTGGCGAAACTCCTGCATGGTGCAGATATAGTGCCCGTTGGGACAGCGCAGTTCGTGGTGGTCCGGGGTGCGACCGGGCCAGGAGAGGGCGACGTTGCATTCGGGGCAACGTGGGCCACTTCCAGAGCGGGTTGAGTTCATGACATTTCCCTTGTCGGTATGAAGGGTAATCCTTGAGGCCGGCCATCGAAGGCGTTCCTTGCCGTCAATGCGCCGCGGACTCTAGCATAATGTAGTGCGTCGTACAGACCTGCCCGTATAGGCAAATAGGCTAGAAGGGGGGGCAATTTAAGGCTGGACTAAAATCCCGGCCGTTCCGGGGAGAAGGCCACCATAAGTGGCCACATGATACGTCGGGCAGGATTTTCAATATTTATTCGTGATTCGTGGAACCAATTCCGACCGCGGCAGTCAGAGATAGTGCAAGACATCCTTCTGGGTTTCTTTGCCCCTCTTTTACGAGGGGCTTTTCTTTGTCCGGAACCGTTAATCCCGTTATTTATGGACTTCTGCTGATTGACTGGCGTAGCGTATTGCGTACAATACGCCGCACTCGCGGGAGTGGTGGAATTGGTAGACACGCTAGATTTAGGTTCTAGTGCCGTAAGGCGTGAGAGTTCGAGTCTCTCCTTCCGCACCATCTGCTTTACTTGTACGTCCTCTGACATACCCTCAAGCCCTGAACGGGCCTCGCCCCAGGTAATTTTCTATATCCAGATGTTGCCAGCACGACATGCCATGTATGCCTGTGTGTAGGCTGGCCATCAGTGATCCTTGTCTTCCCCTGCACGGTAATCAAAATAGGCGAAATCTCCGGCCAGAGCCTGACCGCTGAGGTCCTGGACACACAGGCCTGTAAACGTTCCGGTAAAGCGAATGTATCTTGCGTCATCGTCAGAAAGATGAGCGATGTCGATTTTATCGCCGACCGATTGCCACTGCTCAGGCTCTGTCGAGTAATAAAACTGCAGCTGCTCCCTGTCGATTTTTGCCTTTAAAAAGGTGGAGGACGCCGGCAGCGCAATCTCTTCATTTAATAGTTCATCGTATTCGCCATGCCGGGACTCGATGATGCCAAGACACTTGCCCAGCTCTTCATGATGGGTCACGCGCAGATAAACGTAATCGGCCGTGTCGTAATAGATGATCAGCCCGGCCATCTGCTGAAAGTGTTCGGGTGAAAACTCCAGTTCGGTCTCGACCTCGACATGGAAATGCTCCAGGCGTCTTGCCAGCAGACTCTGACGATGCGTCGACTGCATCGATTCGCCGCCCTTGAGCCTTAGAAACCCGGGACGTTCGTGCAGGGAGATCCAGTCCTGCGTAAAGGGCCGCCTGAGCGAGTTCCAATACAGTTTTAAGCGTGAGTCAGAGAAATCATCGTGACCATCCTCCTGAGGCAGCGGATGCGACGCCAGATTCGGCGCGGTGACCTGCCAGTCCGGATAGGGGCCATTTTCGATTCTCAGCCACCCGTCCTCGGTCCAGTAACATTTCTGCAGCGCTGTCTCACGACCGAGAATGCATTTGTCATCAATGGCCGGGCGGGCGCATAGATGCGCCATGTACCAGTCGCCGTTTTGGGTGGTGACCAGACTGCCATGGCCGGCCTTTTGCAGCCGGGACGGATCCTCCCGGTCGGAGGTCAGTATCGGGTTTTCAGGGTCGACCTCATAAGGCCCTGACAGGGAACTCGAGCGAGCGACCGTCACCGCGTGGTTGTACTCGGTGCCGCCCTCGGCGGTGATCAGATAGTAATAGCCACCATGTTGATAGATATGGGGGGCCTCTGTCAGGCCGAGCTCGGTGCCCCTGAAGATGTTGTGAATCGGCCCGGTCAGGCATTGTTTATCCGGGTCGTAGCGTTGCAGCGCGATGCCGGCAAAGGGGTGTTTGCCCTTGCGAAAGTCCCAGATCATGTTGAGAAGCCACTTCGAACCATCCTCGTCATGAAACAGGGAGGGGTCGAAGCCGCTGCTGTTCAGATAGACAGGGTCTGACCAGGGGCCTTCGATGTTGTCGGCGGTAATGAGATAGTTGTGTGTATCCTTGAAGGCCCCCTCCCGACTTTTGACATCGGTATAGATCAGGTAGAAAACGCCATCGGCATGGCTCAGGCAGGGCGCCCAGACGCCTCCCGAGTCGATGTTGCCGATCATGTCGAGCTGTGACACTCGAGTCAGCGGATATGTCAGCAGCTGCCAGTGCACCAGATCCCTGGAATGATGGATCTGTACGCCGGGGAACCATTCAAAGGTCGATACCGCGATGTAATAATCGTCGCCCACCCGAAGGATCGAAGGGTCAGGATGATAGCCGGGCAATACAGGGTTGGTAATCAGCGTCATTGATGTCGTCCTTTTTAAGGCGGGGTATCAAGCTCTTGCCTTGAGATCCTGAATGATCTTCGGATAGCGCTTATCCAGGTCGTAAAAAAGCATCAGGACAATGATGAGTACGCAAATGGCCAGCGGCAGATAAATAAAGAGCGCCTGGATGGAAAACAGGGCTGCATCGGTCTGTGCGTCGCCGCCGCCGACATAGCCACCCATGGCAAGTATCCAGCCGATAAGCGCTGTACCGAGACCGCTGCCGACCTTGATGCCCATGCTGCCGCCGCTGTAGACCATGCCCTCATTACGGATGCCGGTCTTCCATTCACCGTATTCGACGGTATCGCCCAGCATGGCGAACATACTGCCGTTGATCGGTGCCTTGCCGATGCCGCGAATAATCGTGCCGGCAATGATCAGGGCGACATTGGTGAGATCGATCAGCATGACTAAATAGCCAAGGATGGTAATGACTTCGCCAACAATAATGGCGTTGCGCTTGCCGAATCGTTTGGTAATCGGTGCGACGACAACCATGCCCAGCAAAATGAAAGCGATATAGGCCGTCGTCACGACCCCTACCAGCCAGGTGTTATCAAGAATGTATTCTGCGTAATAAACCACGGCGCCCGAGTTGAGACCGTTAAAGATGTAGGTCAACAGGATGAACGCCGTGGCAAGCACCCAGTATCGGTTTCTGCCCAGCGTCTTCAGGCTTTCCTTGAGCGAGACCTTCGTGTCTCGCATGTTCTGGCTTGCGGGCTGGACGCGCTCTCTGGTCGTCTTGAACGTAAAGATGAAAAGCGCCGTGCCTATCGCGCCAAACATCATGAAGGTCATGACCCAGCCAAACTGGCCTCCGCCCAGTAATGTCGCGACCGGCAGCGTCAGGTTGCTGACCAGCAGAACGCCCACGAGTGCCAGGCTCATGCGAAAGACATTCAGCAAAGAGCGCTGGTACTGATCCTGAGTGATGAGCGAGTTCATGGTGCCATAGGGAACATTGAGCCCGGTGTAGACCAGGCAGACAACGTTGTAGGTGACGGCGATATACACCACCTGCCAGAAGGGGTCGATATCGGGAACGGCGAACAGCAATACCGCCGACACGGCAAAGGGGACTGCCAGCCACAGCAACCATGGTCTGGCCTTGCCATGCCGGGAGGTTGTCTTGTCGATGATGTAGCCCATCGCAACATCCGAGACGCCATCGAACACGCGTGAAAAGAGCATGATCGAGCCGATGACGCCCGCGGCAATGCCGATAACATCGGTGTAGTAATAGACAATGAAGATACTCATTGCCTGCCAGATAAAGTTGCTGGCCAGATCGCCACAGCCATAGCCGATTTTCTCCAAAAGACCAATTTTCTCGGCTTCCGGAATAGAAGCGCTGGCCGATGATGCTTCCGGCTGTGGGCCTTCCAGGGTATTCCTGTTTGTCGTCATGCATCATCCTGATGAGAGGGAAGGGCAATGGTTTGAAGGCCGCGGCTGGTGGCCGGAGCGTGAGGGTCATATGGATGTGGTCGCTGCCCGGCTGGTTTTTAAAACGCCTATACGACCTGTTGGGTCAAGCCATGAACTACTGTTTCAAGCCACGAACCATGAGTCAGCGTTGTAAAGCCTGTGCTGCATTACCATTAGACGTTGGTAAACCATCGAAGACCGAGGGTGATAATGATGGCTGTCCGGGTGATGGAATATGAAGATGGCGGGGGGCCGAGAGGAAATAATACACCGGTGATTTCAGGGTGTTTACAGAGCCGGTGATAACCGGCGGAAGAATGCCTTGTTGAATCAATACAGAAGCGATACAGGTCCTGAAACCCGGAGTAGCATCATGATTGGTAATGATCCAGACATCACGGAAGGGCTGAATGGATGCTTCAACAGGTAAACAGGTAACTAAACAGGCTATAGCTGCCCTGTGCCTGTGCTGCCCTGTGCCTGTAAAGAAATAACGGGTAGCCGGATTGATTTGAGTGTCGCAGGCAGCAAGGCTGATGACTCATTGCGCATCAGCCTGTCCGCACGTGAAAAGGGCCCTCAACGCTTGCCGGAAACATCATCCTTGTTATTAAGCTCTTCGCAGGCAGCTTTCGCGGCGTCCTCGGTCGTATAGGTCGCGATTTCCATCCTGGTCCCTTCCAGAAAAACGACGAACCCCTCGACATGATCGTTCTCACCCGTGGAGGTGAACTCTCCTGCCGCGGCGTATTGATAGGTATAAGGCATGATGATCTCCGATGGTCGGTTTTATTGATGCGCCTTTAATGAGGCTAGGGGAGCCGCCAGCGCCACGCCATGTCCAGAGTGTTAACTTTGGTCGTCATTTGGCAGCACAGGCGAAAGTGGGCGTGCGACCATTAAAGACAACTGTCTGGCACCACGCTCGATGACTGGTAGCTCAGGGCAGGGAAAAGCTGTCTGTCATGCTCTGATGGGGCGGATTCTGATGGTTCGGATGAAAGTGGCAGCATTTAGTACCGACAAAATCTGCCGATAGCCTTCTGATACGGTCAGAAGGCATGCCATGAAAAACGGTTCAGGAGATATATGGCGGGTAAAGGGCAGGCGTCTTGTCGAGACGCTGGACCGCACGCTTGCCTGGACCATGCCCGGCTACTGCAGTTTTTGTCTGGCAGGGACTGCAGGCGGAAGGCCCTGGTGCGATCTCTGTTTCAGAGCACTGGCATGGCATCAAAGCGCGTGCCCCTTGTGCAGTGAGCCGCGGCCGGTATCGGTGCCTGCCGACATGCCCTGTGGCCACTGCCTGAAGCAGCGGCCGAATTTTGATGACAGCTGGGTGCCCTTTCTCTACGAAGGCGAGATCGCGCGGCTGATCCAGCGCTTCAAGTTCAATGGCGATCGTCGTGCCGGCCATGTCCTGTTGCAGCTTATGTTGCACGCGTTCGAACAATACCGCGGACCGGTACAGGCCATCGTGACGGCCGACCTTCACTCCGAGCGGGCACGCGCGCGCGGGTTCGATCAGACCCTGTGGCTGGGCCGGGAGATGGCCCATGCGTTGAATCTGCCCCTGCACCGGGCTGAGCGACTTCGAATGACACCGACCCAGCGAGGGCTGTCACGTTCGGCCCGCCAGCGTAACGTTCGCCGCGTCTATCGCGTGAGCTCAAGGCTTCCCGCCTCCGTGCTGTTATTTGATGACGTCATGACCACCGGCGCCACGCTCGAGGCGCTTTCACGTGCCTGCCGTGAGCAGGGCGCCGAGCATGTGAGTGCCTGTGCGCTTGCCCGTACCCCGGCGGGGCGCGCAATCTGATAGCATGGCGCCTCCAGACGCGGAGGTTGTGAATAGTGGCTCACCCCTTTGAACAGCTCGACCCGGCGCGCATTGTGGCGGCCATAGAAGCACAGGGCTTTCGTACCGAAGGCGAACCCTTTGCGCTTAACAGTTATGAAAACCGGGTTTTTCTATGGCGTGACGATGACAATCAGCGCTTTATCGTCAAGTTTTACCGACCCGACCGTCTTACGGATGCCGCCATTGTCGAAGAACATGCCTTCGTCGATGAGCTTCATGGCGCAGGCTGTCCCGTTAACCGGCTCTGGCGCAATGATCTGGGCGATACGCTGCATTTTCATGACGGCTTTCGTCTGGCGATCTTTTATTATGTACCGGGCCAGGCACCGGAGCTGGACAATCCCGAGCACCTCTTTGCGCTGGGCGGCGCGATCGGGCAAATGCATGCCGTTGCCAGGCGCAGGGCCTTTACGCATCGCGCCGTGCTGCGACCCCACGCCATCGCGCACGAAAGTTTTGAAAGCATTCGCGCCAGTCACTGGCTCAGCGCGCGCCAGCGTCGTGCCCACGAGCAGATCAGTCAGGCACTGCTGGATATGCTGCCCGAAAAGGCGTGGCCGGATGATGCCTTTCAGCGCGTTCATGGCGACTGTCATCTGGGCAACATGCTGGGGCGGGAAAGTCATTTTTCGCTGGTGGACTTTGACGACTGTGTCATGGCACCGGCCGTTCAGGATCTCTGGATGCTGCTGACCGGAGAAGATGAGCCTTCCTGGCAGGCGCAGCTGGCGGAGCTGATAGAAGGCTATGAAGAGCACTGCGCCTTTGACAGGCGCCAGCTTGGATGGATCGAACAGCTACGAACGCTTCGTCTGGTGCGCTATAGTGCCTGGCTGGTGGAGCGCTGGAGCGACCCGGCCTTTCCTCGAGCCTTCCCCTGGCTTGCCAGTGAGAACTACTGGGACCAGCATATCAGAACCCTTGAGCAGCAACGTGTGGCGCTGTCATCGCCTCGCTGGCTGGCGTAAGGCCGCGCTGACACGGTCTCCGGACCGATCGGAAATGAAACATGCCACGGCGCCCGAACAGGTGCTGGATATACCCGAAACGCAGGAAAGAAACATGAGTCAGGAGATGGAAAACCACTATCGCGAGATCCTTGCGGCCCTGGGGGAAAACCCGGAGCGCGAAGGGCTTCAGGACACGCCGGCACGGGCAGCCAAGGCCATGCAGTTTCTAACGCATGGTTATCAGCAAAGTCTGGGCGATATCGTCAACGATGCCGTGTTCTCATCGGATACCGACGAGATGGTAATCGTCAAGGACATCGAGCTTTATTCGATGTGCGAGCACCACATGCTGCCCTTTATCGGCAAGTGTCACATCGGTTATCTCCCGCGCGGCAAGGTGCTGGGACTTTCCAAGTTCGCGCGTATCGTGGACATGTATGCCCGCCGCCTGCAGATTCAGGAAGAGCTGACCCGCCAGATTGCCAACGCCGTCCAGGACGCCACGGACGCTCGCGGGGTCGGCGTGATCGTCGAGGCGCGCCACATGTGCATGATGATGCGCGGCGTGGAAAAGCAGAACTCAAGTATGAAAACCTCGGTCATGCTGGGCGATTTTCGTGAAAACCTGTCTACACGTCAGGAATTTTTGACGCTCGTCTATAACTGAGCACCCTGCACGGTGTCCCGGGTCGGCATCGATCCGGGGCAACGGTTCTCCTGTTTGATGGCATGTCCTATGCTTGGCACATATCCCGAGTGCTTCAGGGACCTCAAGTCGACAGGAGAACGACATGGATACGTTGAACGACCAGAGCCTTTTCAGACCCTTTGCCTATATTGACGGCAGCTGGGTGGCCGCTGACAGTGGCGAGCAGATCGAGATCGACAATCCTGCCACGGGCGAGATCATTGCCCGGGTGCCGCGGCTGGGCGCCGGTGAAGCGCAACGCGCCATTGAAGCAGCGCACGCTGCCTTCCCCGACTGGCGAGGCCGTACCGCCATTGAACGTGCCGATATTCTCTATCGCTGGTATGAGCTGATGATCGAGCACAAGCGCGATCTTGGCCGCATCATGACGCTGGAGCAGGGCAAACCTGTTGCCGAGGCCGAAGGCGAAATCGTTTATGCCGCCAGTTTCATGCGCTGGTTCGCCGAGGAAGCACGGCGCGTCTATGGCGATACCATCCCGGGGGCGAAGCCCGATCAGCGCATCATGGTGCTCAAGCAGCCGGTCGGTGTGGTCGGCGCGATTACGCCCTGGAACTTCCCGTCTTCCATGATCACCCGCAAGGCGGCGGCCGCGCTTGCCGCAGGCTGTCCGATCGTGATCAAGCCGGCCGGCCAGACGCCGCTGTCTGCCACGGCGCTGGCGGTACTGGCCGAGCGCGCCGGGGTGCCGCGTGGCGTGTTCAACGTGTTGCCGGGCAGTGCCAGCGAGATTGGCAGGGCCATGACCGATTCGACGCTGGTGCGCAAGATTACTTTCACCGGCTCGACCGAAGTCGGGCGTCAACTGATGTCTCAGGCTTCGAGCCATATCCAGAAGATTTCGCTGGAGCTTGGCGGCAACGCGCCCTTTATTGTCTTTGACGATGCCGACCTGGATGCCGCAGTGGCCGGTGCCATGGCGTCCAAGTTCCGCAATGCGGGCCAGACCTGCATCTGCACCAACCGCTTTCTGGTGCAGTCGGGCGTCATCAACGCTTTTTGTGAAAAGCTGGCAGCGGCGATGAACGGCGAACTGGTCGTGGGCGATGGCATGAAAGATGGCGTCAACATTGGTCCCATGATCAATGAGGAGGCGATCAACAAGGTACACGAGCATGTTCAGGACGCCATCGAAAAGGGCGCTGAACTCATGATCGGCGGCCATCAGCACACGCTCGGCGGGCGCTTTTATCAGCCCACTCTCATAAGCGGTGCCAATGCATCGATGAAGGTCGCCTCGGAAGAGACCTTCGGGCCATTGGCGGCCGTTTTCCCCTTCGATGACGAAGCGCAGGCGATCAGCATGGCCAACGATACCGAATTTGGTCTGGCCGCCTATTTCTACACCCGCGATGCCGGGCGTATCTGGCGCGTGGGAGAGGCACTCGAGTATGGCATCGTGGGCGTCAATGAAGGGTTGGTGTCCAACGCGGCGGCGCCGTTTGGCGGTATGAAAGAGTCGGGCCTGGGTCGTGAAGGGTCACGCTACGGGCTGGAAGAGTATATGGAAACGAAATATCTGTGCATGACGATCCAGTAACTCCGGGCCACGTAGTCAAACGCTGAATACGCCATTAAAAAACCCCGCCATGGCGGGGTTTTCAGCTTTCTGACGGTGGGTGACACCATCAATGCTGTTGTTCGGGACTCAGGAACACATGCCGCCCGTGCTGGCATGTGCCGGTGTGAACCACCAGCTCTGCTCACTGGCGTAGCCATAGGTACCGGCGGTGGTTACGACAGTAATCGCAACGGCAACGGTAATTTTCTTGATGGTCAGTCCCTTGATGGTCAATGACTTCCACATGCGGGGTTACTCCGGACGGTTTTTTTAGTTTTTTTGCCAGTGCAGGTCATCGCAGCCGACGCTGATCGGGCAACGCATTATTGCCTGCAAAAGTGTTCCGGCACTGTGCCGTTTGGAGAAAGCAGGACTTCAAAAAAGCATGATTTTACATGGGCTGACATACCTCAGCCGAGAAGGCCCGGTCGGGATAAAATGATCCTCAAAAGGACTGATATAACGCCCTGATCCATGCTTTATCGTTGCAGACAAAAGGGGCCGCCATCGTGAGATGGCGGCCCCCTTTAATGAGTGATGGCGCTATTTCAATGCCTGAAATGGCGCATGCCGGTAAAGACCATGGTCATGCCGGCCTCGTCGGCGGCCTTGATGACCTCTTCATCACGCATGGAGCCCCCGGGCTGAATGACGCCCGTAATACCGGCAGCCGCGGCGTTGTCGATGCCGTCACGAAAGGGGAAAAAGGCGTCCGAGGCCATGACGCTGCCTTTCACTTCAAGGCCTGCCTGCTCGGCCTTGATGGCTGCAATACGGGCGGAATTGACGCGGCTCATCTGACCGGCGCCGACGCCCACGGTCTGTCCGTTGCGGGCATAGACGATGGCATTGGACTTCACAAATTTGGCCACCTTCCAGGCAAACAGCAGATCATCAAGTTCTTCGGCAGAGGGACTGCGCTGTGTAACCGTGCGAAGCTCGTCTTCGGTGACCATGCCGTCATCGCGTGACTGGACCAGCAGGCCCCCGGTGACCCGCTTGTAGTCAAAGCTCTCAGCAGGGGTTTCAGGCCAGGCGCCGCATTCCAGCAGGCGCACGTTCTTCTTGTCGGCCACGGCCTGACGGGCGGTGTCGCTGACGCTCGGGGCAATGATGACTTCGACAAACTGGCGCTCGACGATAGCGGCTGCCGTGTCACCGTCGAGTTCACGGTTAAAGGCAATGATGCCGCCAAAGGCGGATTCGCTGTCGGTGGCAAAGGCCAGTTCGTAGGCGCTTTTAAGCTGGCCGTCACGACTGATGCCCACGCCACAGGGATTGGCATGTTTGACGATCACGCAGGCCGGTGCCTTGAATGTTTTGACACATTCAAGCGCGGCATCGGTATCGGCGACGTTGTTGTAGGACAGTTCCTTGCCCTGCAGCTGTATAGCACTGGCAATGCTGCCCGGTGCCGGCTCACGCTCGGTATAAAACGCTGCCTGTTGGTGCGGGTTTTCGCCGTAGCGCATCTGCTGGCGCTTGTGGAACTGCGTCGACCAGGTGCGGGGCAGTGCCGATGTCTCGCTGTCATCGGCTTCGACGATGCCGCCCAGATAGCTGGCAATGGCGGCATCGTAGCCCGCCGTGTGCTCAAAGGCCTTGACCGCCAGGTCAAAGCGCAGGGTAGGGTCGGTCCCCTTGCTTGCGCCTTCAAGCGTTTCGAGCACGCGGGCGTAGTCGCTGGGGTCGACCACGATAGTGGTATAGGCGTGATTCTTGGCGCACGCACGCACCATGGTAGGGCCACCAATATCGATGTTCTCGATGGCGCGCTCCAGCGAGCAGTTCGGGTCGGCCACGGTCTCTTCAAAGGGGTAGAGATTGACCACCACCATGTCGATCGGGGCGATGTCGTGCTCTGTCATGACGTCATCATCCTGACCGCGACGGCCCAGAATGCCGCCGTGGATGCGCGGGTGAAGGGTCTTGACCCGGCCGTCCATGATTTCCGGGAAACCCGTATGTTCGGAGACCTCGGTCACGGCAATGCCCTGTTCATTCAAAAGGCGCCATGTACCACCAGTGGATAGAAGCTCTACGCCCAAATCGGCGAGGCGGCGGGCGAAGTCTACAATGCCGTCCTTGTTGGAGACACTGATCAGGGCACGTCGGATCGGCTGGCAGGCGTGAGGCATTGCAGTCTCGTCTTGATGAGTCATGAGATTTCCGTGGCAGGCAGTAAGCGTGTCATGCGCGATCAGAGCACAAGGCTCAGATCAGATCGTACTGTTTGAGCTTTTTGCGCAGTGTGCCGCGGTTCAGGCCCAGCATCTGTGAGGCCTGCGTCTGGTTTCCGCGGGTATGGGCCATAACCGAGCGCAAAAGCGGGGCTTCCACCTCGGCCATGACCATGTTGTACAGGTCGGTTACGTTTTCGCCATCAAGATGGGAAAAATAAAGCGACATGGCCTGATCCACCGCTTCGCGCAGCGTACGCGACTGCGACTGATGCTGGTGAAGCTGAATGGGAGTTTCACCCGGGTGATCAGACAATGGATGACTAGTCATGCGGCACGCGTTCCATCTATGGGGGCGAACGGAGAATTTTCGGCGAAAAGCGCTGTCAGGTAGCGCTGCTGTGCTTCGCAGTCTTCAAGGGTGTTGAATTCGCGACGCCAGCGTTCGCCATGCTCGGCGCCGGCGAGATACCAGCCAATGTGCTTGCGTGCGATACGCACCCCCATATGCTCGCCGTACAGGGCATAGAGGGCTTTTAGATGACCGGTCATGACCTCGGCACGCTCATCCGGCGTCGGCGATGCCAGAAAGCTGGCGTTTTCGAGATAATGCTCGATCTCGCGAAAGATCCAGGGGTTCCCCTGAGCGGCGCGTCCGACCATCACAGCGTCAGCGCCGGTATAGTCCAGCACCTGGCGCGCCTTTTCAGGGCCGTCGACATCGCCATTGGCAAACACCGGGATAGCAAGCTCGGACTTGATCCGGGCAATGGTGTCGTACTCGGCCAGACCCTGGTAGCGCTGCTCACGGGTGCGACCATGAACGCTCAGCGCCGCGATACCGGCGTTTTCAGCCATGCGGGCGATGGTAAGCGCGTTGCGGCTGTGTTCACACCAGCCCGTGCGAATCTTGAGCGTGACAGGGATATCGACAGCGCCCACCACCCGTTCCAGAATTTCGGCGACCAGCGCTTCATCGCGCATCAGGGCTGAACCTGCGGCCTTGTTGCAGACCTTTTTGGCCGGACAGCCCATGTTGATGTCGATGATTTCGGCACCGTTGTCGGCATTGACCCGCGCAGCGTCGGCCAGCATGTCAGCATCGCCACCGGCGATCTGCACCGAGCGGGGCCCGGGCTCACCGGTATGATCGAGTCGCAGGCGTGATTTGGGCGTGTGCCACAGTCGCTTGTCGGCGGTCACCATTTCAGACACCACAAGACCTGCGCCCAGCGTTCTGCAAAGCTGGCGAAAGGGCCGATCGGTAATTCCCGCCATGGGCGCAAGAATAACGCGCCCGGCCAGCCGGTGAGGGCCGATACAGGGCAGTCCGCTAACCATTGAAAGCTTTATCCGGAAAAGGGAGGAACATGATAGCGACCTGAGCGCCGATCTTGAAGGGCCAGGTCGCGTTGCTTCGCCGAAAGGACGGCGCTCAGCCGGCGTTGCCGGGGTGATACCCCTCGATGCAGACCCAGCCCTCACGCTCGCGGGGCTCATTCATGTAAAGTCCCTGGTCGCGATAGGCGTCGAGAATATCCTGTGCCTGGTGCGACAGAATGCCCGAAAGCGCCAGACGCCCGTTCGGGGCCACATGGCCGGCAATCATGGGGGCAAGCTCAACCAGCGGGCCGGCCAGGATATTGGCCACGACCACATCAAAGCGCTCATCGGGGGCCTGTTCAGGCAGATGGAGGTCGAAGTCCTGCTCGGCGATCTCGTTGCGCCCGGCGTTGTCCCGGCTGGCCAGCAGGGCCTGCGGGTCGATATCGGTGCCGACGGCATGAGTCGCACCGAGCTTGAGCGCCGCGATGGCCAGAATGCCCGAGCCGCAGCCGATGTCGATCAGACGCTTGTGCGCAAGCTCGCCGGCCACGGCCAGCTCATCGAGCCACTGCAGGCAAAGCGCCGTGGTCGGATGGGTGCCGGTACCAAAGGCAAGGCCCGGGTCGAGCAGCAGATTGACGGCATCAGGTTCCGGCGCATCGAGCCAGCTCGGCACGATCCACAAACGCTGTCCCATTTTCATGGGCTCAAAGCCGTCCATCCATTCGCGACTCCAGTCGCGATCCTCAAGCACTTCGTATTCGATGTCGGGACAGGGCTCGTCACCGACGGCGGCCGCCCAGTTCCCGCGCACCCGAGCGATCATGTCACTGACGCCTTCAAGGTCGTCATAAAGACCGGTCAGTACGGTCTGGTTCCACAAGGGAGTCGTGCCACGCTCGGGCTCAAATACCGGCTCATCAACGGCGTCTTCAAGCGTAATGGCCTGAGCGCCTTCGTTGGTGAGCAGTTCTTCAAGCAGTTCGGCGTGTTCCGGCGCGATGTGCGCCTTGAGTTGAAGCCAGGCCATAAGGCCTCCTGCAAAGCCGGGTGGAGGGCATGGCGGGGATGCCCTGAAAGCATCAGGGGGCGATATGATCGCCCCCTGACGGGTCCAGTACGATAGACGTCAAAAGCAGGTGTCAGTGCAGACCCAGCTTCTTTTCCAGATAGTGGATATTGACCCCACCGCGCTGGAACTCGACATCGCGGACCAGATCCTTTTGCAGATCGATATTGGTCTTGATGCCTTCAACCAGCAGCTCATCCAGCGCATTCTGCATGCGCGTCAGAGCGCTTTCGCGGTGTTCGCCCCAGGTGATCAGCTTGCCGATCAGCGAGTCATAGTTGGGCGGTACCGTGTAGCCGGTATAAAGGTGCGAATCCATGCGTACCCCCAGACCGCCCGGGGCGTGATAGAAGGTGATCTTGCCGGGCGAAGGCATGAAGGTGCGAGAGTCTTCGGCGTTGATGCGACACTCGAAGGCGTGCCCGTTGGCCACCACATCTTCCTGTCGGATCGACAGCGGAATGCCGGAGGCGATCTTGAGCTGCTCCTTGACGATATCGACGCCGGTGACCATCTCGGTAACCGGGTGCTCCACCTGAACGCGGGTGTTCATCTCGATAAAGAAGAACTCGCCGTTTTCATACAAGAACTCGAAAGTACCTGCACCGCGGTAGCCAATTTCAAGACAGGCATCAACACAGGCCTTGAGCACGTTGGCACGGGCCTGTTCATCGATATGGGGCGCGGGGGCTTCCTCGAGAACCTTTTGATGGCGACGCTGCAGGGAGCAGTCACGATCAAAGAGGTGAATGGCGTTACCCTGGCCATCAGCGAGCACCTGGACCTCGATATGACGAGGCTTCTCCAGATACTTCTCCATGTAGACGACATCGCTGCCAAAGGCGGCGTTGGCTTCCGATTTGGTCACCGCCACGGCCGAGACCAGCTGAGACTCTTCACGAACCACGCGCATGCCGCGACCGCCGCCGCCGGCGGCGGCCTTGATCATGACCGGAAAGCCGATGCGTCGACCGGTTTCAAGAATTTCGGCATCGTTATCGGGCAGCGGACCGTCCGAGCCCGGTACTGTCGGCACGCCGGCCTTTTTCATGGACTCGATGGCCGAGACCTTGTCACCCATCAATCGAATGACATCGGCTGTCGGGCCAACAAAGACAAAGCCCGAACGCTCGACCTGCTCGGCGAAATTGGCGTTTTCCGATAAAAAGCCATAGCCCGGATGGATGGCGGTGGCATCGGTCACCTCGGCCGCCGAAATCAGGGCCGGGATATTGAGATAGGACGCCGGGGAGGGGGCGGGGCCAATGCATACCGCTTCATCGGCAAGGCGCACATGGATCAGGTCACGGTCGGCTTTCGAGTGGACAGCGACCGTTTTGATACCGAGTTCCTTGCAGGCGCGCAGTATGCGTAGTGCGATTTCGCCGCGATTGGCGATCAGTACCTTTTCCAGCATGCTGAAAATCCTGTCAGGCAATGATGATCATGGGCTGGTCAAACTCGACCGGCTCGCCATCTTCAACAAGGATGGCATCGATCACGCCGTCCTTGTCCGCTTCGATCTGGTTCATCATCTTCATGGCTTCAACGATGCAGATGGTGTCCCCCTTTTTCACCGTCTGGCCAACCTCGACGAACGACTTGGCACCGGGTGCCGGCGCGCGGTAGAAGGTGCCGACCATGGGCGAGAGGACCTGATGGCCGCTGGGCATGGCGGGTGCGGCTTCTTCGGCCGCGGGTGCGCCGCCACCGGTGCCCTGCTGCGGCTGTGCCTGGGTCTGAGGGTAATAGCCCATCGGTGCCTGAGGCATCATCATCTGACCCTGCTGACCGGGCAGATTGCGGCTAATGCGGACGGACTCCTCGCCTTCCTGAATCTCGATTTCGCTGATGTTGGATTCTTCCAGCAGCTCGATGAGCTTCTTGACCTTGCGAATGTCCATGGCAATACCTGTTGATCGATCGTGGCTCGTCTGGCACGAAACACGGGAAATAAACTTTGTTGTCGGGCTGCAATGTGCCCTCGAACACCTCATGGTTAACCTGAAGGTCAACCGGCAAGATAGCGACATGATCTCAGACGATCACGCCGCCGCAAATGTGTCGGGGGAGTTTGCCGAAAAAAGCGAACGGTGTCCAGAAAGTCACCGAATGATACCGACGAAATCCGGTCAGGCATTTTCCATGACATGCTTGAGCAAATCGCGCATTTGCGATCGTGTAATTTCACCCTGGGTGCGTTGCGCGCGCATCTCCTGGCCGTTGCCGAAAAACAAAAGCGCCGGTGGGCCAAAAAGGTTGTAGCGCTTGAGCAGCGCGCGGGCCTGCGCGTCGTTGTCGGTGACATCAAGGCGAACCAGCTCAAGCCCTTGTAACTGCTCGCGTATGTCAGGGTCATGCAGGACATCGCGCTCGAATCGACGGCAACTGATGCACCAGTCGGCGTAGACATCGACCATGACGGGTCTTTCGGCATTGTCGACCAGACGGTCGAGCGCCTGGCGACTTGTTACCGTGGTCATGTCGAGCGAGGTGTTACTGCGATCCGTTGACGCCGCACCGCCATCGGCCAGCGGCGCCCACGGATCATCATGGCCCATGGCCGCGCCGATCAGGCACAAAACGCCCCAGAGCATCACGATCAGAGCCAGTGCCTGTCGAAGGCGTGACCAGAGCGTCTGTCCGGAACGCGACAGGGCGCCCATCCCGATGCCGGTCAGTACGGCCAGCCCACCCCATAGCGCCAGCGACAGGGTGGTGGGCAAAAGACGCTCCAGCAGCCACAGGGCGACGCCTGCCAGCGCCACGGCAAAGAGCCCGCGAATGCCCTCCATCCAGGGGCCGCTGCGCGGCAGCCAGCCGGCGCCGAGTGTGGCGACCAGTATCAGGGGGAGGCCCATGCCCAGTCCCAGTGCCAGCAGTGCCAGGGTGCCGGTCAGGGGGGCGGCGCCTGCCGAGAGATAGACCAGGACACCGGCCAGCGGGGCAGAGATGCAGGGAGAGACAATCAGGGTCGAAAGCGCCCCGGCCAGTGCCGCCCCCGGCAGCCCGGCGCGGCGCAGCCGGTCCTGCCAGGCATTGATGCGCTGCTGAAAGCGTGTTCCAGGCGAAAACTGCCAGACATCCAGCAGCCACAGGGCAAATACGAGAAACAGACCGGCAAAGGGGATCAGTACCCAGGGCGACTGCAGCCGCGCCTGAAGGTTGAGGCTCGCACCAAACAGCCCCATCAGGGTGCCAAGCGCGGCGTAGGTCAGCGCCATGCCGGCCACATAGATTGATGACAGCGCCAGCGCCCGACCCCTGTTGGCATTCTGGCCCACGACCAGGGTCGTCACGATGGGCAGCATGGGCAGCACGCAGGGGGTAAAGGCAAGCCCCAGCCCTGCCAGCAGGAAAATGCCCATCATGATCGCTGGACTGGACTGACCGGGCAGCGCTGTCGCTGCTGGCTCATCGAATGAGCCGGTATTATGGGATGGACCGGCGGGGACAGGGTCGCCCGGCATTTGAGCGTCGATAAAGCGCTCGGGCGTGTTGCCGGGAGCGGCCTGAAGATGTCGCGTTTCGGGGGAGTAGCAAAGCCCCGCCTCGGCACACCCCTGAAAATCGACGCGAAGCGGTATCGAGGCGTCATTAGACACCGACCCCGTCAGCGTTGCCGTAATGACCAGTGGGTGATGAAAGACTTCCACATCGCCCAGAAACTCGTCGTGGATGGCCTCGCCGCGTGGTATCTCGACGGATTCAAGCGCAATGTCCTCGCGCTCGATGTGAAGTCCAAACCGGTGACGATAGAGATAGTAGGCATCGGCACTGGCAAATCCCACCTTGATCGTATTGCCTTCGCGCCACGCTCTGTAGGTAAATGCCTGATCGACAGGCAGGAAGTCGCCGTTGCCGGTGGCGTCTGCAGAGGACGTCTGCCACGGCATTTCAGACGTACTGCTGCCTTCTACGCGGCTGGAACCCTCGACGGCAGCATTATCGTCAGAGGGAGAAAAGAAATTGCTGGCGGGGGCGGTGGCGGACAATGCAACGCCCAGCAGGGTAACGATCAAAAAAAACAGGGCGCGCGACATCATGAGCTCCGCAGCGCTGGCATCTCGAGACGCCGAAAGTGAAGGAAAAAAATGCCTGAATAAAACATGTCGCGACGCCGTGGCGCCGCGACATGCTGGTATGAAGACAGTTTTTCAGCGAAGGGGTTCGCTGATCAGTGCTTCAGATGCCACGCGATCATGATGTGATGATCAGTGGCTGTCCTTCTGGAAGGCATCGATCGATTTTTCGATGGCCTTGATGGCAGCGGCCTTGTCGCCCCAGGTGTCGATCTTGACCCATTTGCCCTTTTCGAGATCCTTGTAGTTCTCGAAGAAGTGCGCAATCTGCTGACGCAGCAGCTCGGGCAGGTCGGTGACTTCCTCGACATCGTCATAGGCGGCCGAGAGCTTTTGATGCGGCACGCAGATCAGCTTGGCATCTTCACCGGCTTCGTCGGTCATGTGCAAAATGCCGACCGGGCGAGCGCGAATGACACAGCCGGGCTGTACCGGGTAGGGCGTGACGACCAGCGCATCCAGCGGGTCACCGTCGTCGGCCAGCGTATTGGGGATGAAGCCGTAGTTGGCCGGATAGAACATCGGGGTCGGCATGAAACGATCGACCAGCAGCGCGTCGAGATCCTTGTCGATTTCATACTTGATCGGCGTATGGTTGGCAGGAATTTCAATCGCCACGAACAGATCGTGGGGAACATCCTTGCCGGCGGGGATCTTGTCGAAACTCATCGATCGAGTCCTTGCGTTTGCGGGTTGAAAATTCGAGAGTGAAAATCGTGGAAAATTATACGAACCAGGCAGGACGATTACCAATCCGGTCGATCGGCAGCTCCCGATCCGCACAATACGATAAATCCGTTGTCTCGTAAAAAGGATGCCAGTGACGTGCAAAGTGGCCTGTCATTAAGTTTCGGACACGCGTTCGTGGCGCCTGACCAACGTCGTCATCGCTCCTCGATGTCGGTCCAGGTCCCCGACAATCCACGTCAGCTCGAGATCAAGGGCGCCTGTGCGATCATCGCGGACTCCACCTGGCGCAACGCTATTGCCCGTCAGGCCGGCGATATTTCGGTGCGCGGCTTTCTGGCCGATTACTACTCCACCCCCGATCACTGGGATATCAAGACCTCGGCGACCCGGGTGCTGCGCGCGCTCAACGGCTGGTGCTACAGCCAGAGTCGCTACGTTCAGGGCGGCAGTTATATCAGCTCCCTGTCGGCCATTATCTTTCGCGGCCGGGAAAGTTTTCTGTTCCATATGGGCGATACGCTGGTCTTTCGCCTGCGCGGCGCTGAGTTCGAGCAGCTCTCGCGCGATCATGTCACGGATCTGGGCGGCTATCGCTATCCATCCCGGGCGCTGGGCATGGACAACAATATCGATATCGATCACATGAGCCTGCCGCTCAAGACCGGCGATGTGTTTTTGTTTACCTCACAGGCCGTACGCGGCACGCTCACGCCCACCGACTATGTGCATGCCATACGCCAGCAGGGCAGTGATCTTGATGCCGCCTGCGAACGCCTGGCCGCCATGGCCCGCGAGCGTGCCGGCGCACGGGGTTATGGCGCTGAAGCCTTCTGCTTTCAGCTGGTTCGTGTCGACACGCTTCCCGATGAAGAGACGGGGCCGCCGGTTCAGTTTCCCGGCCAGCTGCCGATTCCCGCCGAGCTTGATGCGGGTGACCGACTCGACGGGTTTCTGATCGAGTCGATCATTTCGAAAACGGCGCGGGCACATGTCTATGGTGTCAGGGATGAAACCTCGCTGCGGCGAATGGTGATGAAAGTCCCGGGCCCGGAGATGTCGTCCAGAAATCCCTATCTGGAGCATTTTCTGCTGCAGCAGTGGATCGGCGAGCGGGTACGCTCCCCCTTTGTGGTGCGTATCGTGACGCCGCCACGTCCCCGGCGCCATCTCTACTACCTGATGCGGCCCGTTGAAGGGCAGTCGCTGGATCGCTGGCTGGAACAGAATTTTGATGCCGGCCTCGAACGCCGCCTCGACATTGCGCGCCAGCTCGCGCGTGCCGTGCATGCGCTGCATCGGCGCGACATTCTTCATCAGGCCATCTGTCCTGAAAACATCATGATCGACGAGCATGAGCAGGTGGTTCTGATCGATTTCGGGGCCTGCGCACGAAGACTCGATGACGACAACAACGCAGCGCTGGCGCTGGCACGCGACGGCGGGCTCGGGGCGCACAGTGCCCCGGAGTACGCGCTGGGGCTTGGCGTCAGTCGTCGCAGTGATCAGTATTCGCTGGCCTCGACCATCTACTGGTTGCTCACCGGAGCCATGCCCTACGATATCGCGCCCAATACGCTTGAAAGTGAACAGGCGCTGTCAGGGCTGACCTATCGTTGCGCCCGCGAGATCAATGCCCAGATACCGGCGCCCATTGATGAAGCGCTGGCGCGTGCACTGTCCCCGCGTCGAGCGCTTCGTTTCAGACGTCTGTCCGAGCTGATTCAAACGCTTCGTCACGGCGCAGCGCTTGACGACGATGAGGATGACGACGTTTCTCCACCGGGTGAAAAAACGCAGGACGTTCCGTCGCGCCAGAAAGCGCTTCGTCTGTGGCAGGGGATTGCGGCGGCCCTGTTGTTGCTGCTGGTGGCTGTCATGCTGATCAAGTAGGGCGCCTCGGGTCGATACGTTAAAAAACCCCGGCCACGCAATGTGGCCGGGGTTTTTTTGATCTCGACATTCAGGCCGAAGGGTCGGTTGCCTGAAGCTAGAGATGGTACTCGGGCAGCTTTTTCGTGATGCGTTCCAGGCGCAGGTTGGCGACCTTGGGCAGTCCGTTTTCAAACGGGGGGAAGTCTTCGCCCTGAATCAGCGGGCGCAGGTAGCGGCGACCGGCATCGTTGATGCCAAAGCCGTCTTCGCGGATGTACTCCGCCGGCATGAACTTTTCCTGATTGGCGACCTTTTCAAGCGGTGCATCGATGATCGACCAGCTGTACGGGTCTTCGCTGTCACGCTGAATGGCCGGCATGACGGCATTTTTGCCTTCAAGCGCACACTCAACGGCGCGCTGCCCTACGGCGTAGGCCTGTTCGACATCAACGGCCGAGGCCAGATGACGCGCGGCGCGCTGCAGGTAGTCGGCCACGGCCCAGTGATACTTGTAGCCCAGGTCCTGTTTGACCATGCCGGCAAGCGTCGGTGCCACGCCGCCCAGCTGGCGGTGACCGAAGGCGTCGGTATTGCCGGCATCGGCCAGGAAAGTGCCGTCTTCATAGCGGGCGCCTTCGGAGACCACAACCACGCAGTAGCCATGCTTTTTGACCGCGGCATCGATATGGTTCATGACGCGCTGGCGATCAAAGGGCACTTCCGGCAGCAAAATCATGTGCGGCGGGCCATCGTTGGTCTCGCTGGCAAGTGCGCCGGCCGCGGCGATCCAGCCGGCGTGGCGGCCCATGGACTCAAGGATGAAGACCTTGGTCGACGTCGAGCACATGGAGGCGATATCAAGTGCGGCTTCACGGGTCGAGGTCGCAATGTATTTGGCGACCGAGCCAAAGCCCGGGGAGTTGTCGGTAATGGGCAGATCATTATCGACGGTCTTGGCCACGTGAATGGCCTGCAGCGGATAACCCATCTGCTCGGAAAGACGAGAGATCTTCAGGCAGGTATCGGCACTGTCGCCGCCGCCGTTGTAGAAGAAGTAACGAATGTCATGGGCCTTGAAGACTTCGATGAGACGCTCGTACTGGCTGCGATGGGTCTCGATGTCCTTGAGCTTGTAACGGCAGGAGCCAAAGGCGCCGCCCGGGGTATGTCTCAGTGCTGCAATGGCCTCGTCACTTTCCAGGCTGGTATCAATCAGATCCTCGGTCAATGCGCCGATAATGCCGTTGTGCCCGGCGTAAAGGGTGCCGATGCGGTCGCTGTGCTTGCGGCATGTCTGAATGACACCGCAGGCACTGGCATTGATAACGGCCGTAACACCACCTGATTGCGCGTAAAAGGCGTTATTGGAGGTCATGAGCTTCCTGCTTCTTATGAATGTAGGTCGGCCAGCGCCGTTCATCTGACCGAGGTCTCTCGGCAACGTGGCGCGCCTCTTGCGGGCAGCGCTGCTGTTGGTCGGTCAGCGGATCGATGGCCGGCATCGGGCATTGCCCGTGGGGCGATCATATCCATTACCTGCAGGCCTGATCCAGTCAGAGATGCAGAAGTTGCAGGTCGAGCGGAGCCTGACGTCGATTCGCGGGCCATGCTAGGCTGATCCGGCTTTTGACGGAGAGCCCAATTTTTCATGCATATTCACATTCTCGGCATCTGTGGCACTTTCATGGGCAGCCTTGCACTGCTGGCGCGCGAGCTCGGACATCGGGTCACCGGCTCGGACAAGGGCGTCTATCCCCCCATGAGCACACAGCTTGCCGCACACGGTATCGATGCCGGGCACGGTTTTGATGCGGCCAACCTGACGCCCGCCCCCGATCTGGTCATCATCGGCAATGCGCTGTCGCGCGGTAACGTCGAGGTCGAGGCCGTTCTCAACCAGCGCATCCCCTACACCTCGGGGCCTCAGTGGCTGGCAGACAACGTGCTGCAAAAAAGGCGGGTGCTGGCAGTGGCCGGCACCCACGGCAAAACGACAACGGCCAGCATGCTGGCGTGGATCCTCGAGCAGGCCGGGCTGGCACCAGGGTTTTTGATTGGCGGTATTCCGCGCAATCTGGGCATTTCGGCACGTGCGGGATCAGACGACGGCGTTTTCGTGATCGAGGCCGATGAGTACGACACGGCTTTTTTCGACAAGCGCTCCAAGTTTGTTCACTACCTGCCGGACGTTGCCGTACTCAACAATCTGGAGTTCGATCACGCCGATATTTTCAGTGACCTGGCGGCCATCGAGCGACAGTTTCATCATCTTGTGCGTCTGGTGCCGGGCAACGGACAGCTTATCGTGGCGGACAACGAGGACGCACTGTCTCGCGTACTGGAGATGGGCGCCTGGTCACCGGTGGCACGCTTTGGCCGCACAACTCAGGCGCAGTGGCGCCTCGCTGACGGTGCCGATGACCGCCACTTTGTCGTCAGCGCCCCCGAGGGGGAAGTGGTCGTGCAGTGGGGCATGAGCGGTGAGCACAACCGGCGCAATGCGCTGGCGGCCATGGCGGCCGCCAGTGCCGTCGGGGTCACGCTTGAGCAGTCGGTCGGCGCGCTGGCCACGTTTGCCTCCCCCAGACGCCGCCAGGAGGTGCGCGGCAGCGTCAACGACATTCAGGTCATCGACGATTTTGCCCACCATCCGACAGCGATTGCCATGACGCTTGAAGGCCTGCGCGCCGTGCCCTCCAGCGGACGCCTGATCGCCGTAATCGAGCCGCGCTCCAATACCATGAAGCTTGGCACCATGAAGGCACGCCTGCCGGAAAGCGTTGCCAGTGCCGATGAAGTCTACTGGTATCAGCCGGCGATGCTGGGGTGGTCGGTGGCCGAGGTCGCCGAGACGTGTCCGGTGCCGGCCCATGTCATGACCACGACCGATCAGCTGATCGAGGCGCTGGTGGATCAGGCGCGATCAGGAGACCGAATCGTCATCATGAGCAATGGCGGCTTTGATAACGTTCACGAGCGGCTTTTGAAGGCACTGGAACAGCACCATGGGCAAACGGCGCACGCCGAGGCCTGACAGGGTCGGTGAGTTCGTATGGGCGCCGGGGGCCATTCACGCTATGTGATGGCCCCCCGATTGTCATGGCGGTTCTCGAAGGCTGGCAGGGTAGTTAGAAGGCGGGCACCCAGATGATGCGCGCCGTCACCAGTACCACCGATGCCAGCGTTAAAAGCATCAGTTGCATGGGGGTGGCCACGCCGGCCAGAGAGCGCCTGGCAAAGAGGTGATAGCTGATGCGGGTCGCACCGCAGATGATCAGTCCCAGCAGTGCACCGCCGACAAGGTCACTGATCCAGTGCACGCCAAAGGTCAGTCGCGACAGGGCAACAATACTGGCGGCAACGATCGCCATCCAGTAGGGCCAGTGCCGGGTCCGGCTCGATAGCCCCTCGGCAATAAAGGCGGCACTCAACCCCCAGAACACCACGGCCGTTGAGGCGTGCGCGCTTGGGTAGGAAAACGAGCCGGTCAGGTGCTCAGGGGTATCCGGTCGTGCGCGCCCGATCCACTGCTTGAGGGCGGTGTTGCTGAAGGCCAGCAGGGCCAAGGCGCCGCCCCAGTGAAACACGGCGGCCAGCCGCTTTCGCAGCAACAGCCAGGCAAGCCAGGGCGTCAGCATGGCAATTACCCCGAGCGCATCGCCAATACGATCCAGCAGCACCGATATCTGCATCAAGGGGAGATTGTCAGGACGGGAAAAGAAGCTCTGCGCCGCGACATCCAGTGCCAGCGGTTGATGGAGCCCCGCCACCAGCCATGTCCAGCCGATAAAGGCGAGTACGCCCACCAGTACCAGCACAATGGAGGCCAACGGGATCTCACCGCCAATCCGTTTCTGGCGAAGGCTCAGCCATAGTCGGCGCGTTATCGTGTGCCGGCGTGCCCGGACCAGCAGACCGCGATAGAGACGGCTGTCCCGGTCGAGCCGCCGCCGCAGCCACGAGAGCCCAAAGCCAAGGGCGATGAACACGAAAAACAGCATCGACAGCAGCAGTTCAGCGCCTGGGGGTAGATGGACCAGCCGCTGCCAGCTGCGTCCCAGATAGTAGCCGGGCAGCAGATAGGCCGGTGCCCAGAGCAGCGCCGAGATCACATTGACGATCAAAAAGCGCATCGGCGGCATGTACATCATGCCGGCCACCATGGGAATGATGGGGCGTACCGGCCCGACAAAGCGTCCGAACGCTACTGACAGGGCGCCGTAACGAGTAAAAAAGCTTTCGCCCTTGTTGACCCAGTCTGGATAGCGATTGAACGGCCACCAGGTGCGAAGGCGATCACGCTGGGTACGCCCGAGCCAGTAGCTCACCCCATCGCCGATCACGGCGCCGATGAAGGCGCTGAGCAACAGCGCGACAATGGAAATCTGATCGTGACCTGCCAGCGATGCGGCGGCCGTGAGCATGACCACACCGGGCATGATCAGGCCGACCAGCGCCAGCGATTCGAGCAGGGCGACCGCGCCAACGATGACAATCAGGATTGTCGGGTTGTGCGCCCACTGGTCAATCAGGGCAACAGGATTCATCTGACAGGACTCCACACAAGGGCTTGCCGCGCCGGGCGCGGTTTTTACTGCTGCCGACAACTGGCTTATAGTAGCGATTCATAAGTATCGGACGGACAAACGTAAAATCGCCGGCCAGTATAGTCAGCCGCTGTGCCCTGCGATAGCGTCAGGAGTCGACGACAGACAAGCGCGGTCGCGCATTCGGGAACAGGAGAACAGCGCAGATGACGTCTGAGGTGCAAAGGGAAGACAGTGATATCGCCACCCGCATGACGCTGCTGGGTCAGCAGGCGCGTCGGGCATCGAGTCTGCTGCGCAGCAGCACCACGCAGCAGCGAAATGAGGCACTCGCCGCCATGGCTCGCGAGCTGTCGACACAGCGTGAGGCCGTGCTGGAAGCCAACGCGCGTGATATGGCTCGTGGCAAAACGGAGGGGCTGTCGGAGGCGCTCATGGATCGGCTGTTGCTGACGCCTGAGCGCATCGACGCCATGATCTCCGGGCTTGACACCGTGGCCTCCCTGCCGGACCCGATCGGCGGGGTCGATGAGCTTCGCACTCAGGCCAACGGTCTGCGGATCGGGCGCATGCGAACGCCACTGGGCGTGATCGGTATCATCTATGAGTCTCGTCCCAACGTCACGGTGGACGCCGCTGCGCTGTGCCTCAAGGCCGGCAACGCTGCCATTTTGCGTGGCGGCTCGGAAGCTTTTGAATCCAACTGTGCCATTGCTCGGTGTATCGCTGCCGGGCTCGAGCAGGCCGGACTGCCAGCCCATGCCGTGCAGCTGGTTGATACCACCGACCGCAGGGCCGTGGGCGCACTGATTACGGCCAGCCAGTACGTGGACGTGATCATTCCGCGAGGCGGGAAATCCCTGATCAAGCGCATCTCGCAGGAGGCGAGCATCCCGGTTATCAAGCATCTGGAAGGGCTTTGCCACATCTTTGTGGACCGTCACGCCTCGCTTGATATGGCCTTTGATATTGCCTTCAACGCCAAGTGCTTTCGCTATGGCATCTGTGGCGCCATGGAAACGCTGCTGGTGGACAAGACCGTGGCCGACACGTTTCTGCCCGCCATGATTGCGCGTTTTCAAAAGGCCGGTGTCACGGTGCGCGGCTGCGACAGGGTGCAGGCGCTGGCCGAGGTCGAGGTCGAGCCGGCCACCGAGGAGGACTGGCTGACCGAATATCTGGGGCCATATCTGTCCATTCGGGTGGTCGATGACATGGATGCTGCCATCGAGCACATCAATCACTACGGTTCACACCACACTGATGCCATCGTCAGTGACCATTTCGGCCATACCCAGCGCTTCATGGCAGAAGTGGATTCAAGCTCGGTCATGGTCAACGCACCGACCTGCTTTGCCGATGGGGCGCAGTACGGTCTGGGTGCCGAAATCGGCATTTCCACCGACAAGCTGCATGTGCGAGGGCCGGTAGGGCTTGAGGGGCTGACCACGCGTAAATATATCGTGCTGGGCGATGGTCATGTCAGAACGTAAGCCGCGTGTCGCCATGTTTGGCGGCACGTTCAATCCGGTTCATATCGCGCATCTGCGTGCGGCTGTCGAGATTCGCGACGCCCTTGCGCTGGACGCCGTACACATGGTGCCGGCACATCTGCCGCCGCATCGCAGCGCGCCGGGAGTCAGCTCCGAGGACCGCCTGAGCATGCTGAAACTGGCACTGGCGGATACCCCGGGGCTGATTGCCGATGACCGCGAGATTCACCGTGACGGGCCGTCCTGGTCGCTGGACACGCTCGCCTCCCTGCGAGAGCAGTATGGCGACCAGGCGCGCCTTGTGATGGTGCTGGGGCGTGACGCCTTTTTGAAGCTGCACGAATGGCATGAGCCTCGGGCACTTTTCGATTATGCCCATATTCTGGTCATCGGCCGCCCGGAAAGCGATGAAGTGCAGTGTTCGGCACTCGAGGCGCTGATCGAAGGGCGCCGCGTTGACAGCACCGATGCGCTCATGGCTGAGCCCTGCGGCCGGGTGCTGGATTATGAACGAACCACGGCGATGGCCATCTCCGCGACCGCCATTCGTCAGACGCTGGCCCGAGGTGAAAGCGTACGCTATCTGATGCCGCCGGCCGTTGAAGCCTTCATCGAGCAACACGGCCTCTATACCGACGAGATGTCTTGACACGGGAAAAAATCGTCCCGATATGCGCCGGACGTCAAAAGCTGTAAATGGCTATGGTGCCTGCGCCCGACAGCGGTACAATGCGGGCTTGAACCCTATATCTCCGAGGAGCTATGCAGACAGTACTTTCATCCATGGTGGTTGATGCCCTGGAAGAGCTCAAAGGGCGTGATATCGCCGAGCTTGACGTCTCGAGACTGACCAGCGTGACCGATGTCATGGTGGTGGCCAGCGGTACTTCCAGCCGACACGTCAAGGCACTGGCGGACAATGTGGTCGAGCGTGCCAAAAATGAAGGCGTTCGCCCGCTGGGTATAGAAGGCGAGGCCGGCAGCGACTGGGTCCTGGTGGACCTGGGCGATGTGGTTGTTCATGTCATGATGCCGGATGCCCGCAGACTCTACGATCTGGAACGGCTCTGGAGCGAGTTGCCCAACGATCTGGGCCGACACGAAGCCGTCGGTGAGCATCACTCTTGAAGCTGAAAATGCTGGCCGTTGGTACGCGAATGCCGGGCTGGGTGACGCAGGGCGTCGAGGAGTACCGCAAGCGGCTGCCGCGCGAAATGTCGCTTGAGGTTATCGAGCTGTCTCCCGGGCCTCGTCAGAAAAGTGCAGACCCGGCGAAGGCGATTCGCGTCGAGGGCGATCGACTGCTGTCGAAAATTCGGGACAGTGAACTCGTGGTGGCACTCGATGTCGAAGGCAAGCCGTGGTCGACGCCGACGCTGTCCGAGCGCATGAGTGACTGGCAGATGACCGGCAGCGACGTGTCCCTTCTGATCGGTGGCCCGGATGGCCTCGATCAGCGCTGCCTGTCACGTGCCGATCTTCGCTGGTCCCTGTCGCCATTGACGTTGCCTCATCCGCTGGTGCGTGTATTGCTGGCCGAACAGCTCTACCGCGGCTGGACGCTGATGACCGGACATCCCTACCATCGCTAGGGGTCTGAGCATGTATCGTCCTGTGCCTGCCGGTTGGCCTATCCGTTTACCGTTTTTGGGCAGTCTCCTCAATGCGCCCACGTCGCGCCACGCTTAAGGATTCCGAGCAACAGGCACGCATCTTTCGCCATCGCAGCATTGTGGCGGCGTTTTTTGTTCTCATCATGTTTTGCGGCCTGATCGGACGCATGGCATGGCTGCAGGTTGTTCAACACGATGTCTTCATCACGCGCTCGGATAAAAACCGTATGCGCGTCGAGCCGTTGCCACCCAATCGCGGTCTGATTTTTGATCGCAATCACGATGTACTGGCTGAAAATCGCCCGACCTATAACCTCACGCTGGTGCGCGAGCAGGCCGGTGACGTCAGCCAGACCATTGCACGCCTGATCGATATTCTTGATCTTCCCCCCGAAGAGCACGATGTGCTGGCGCAGCGCTCGCGGGAGCGGCTGCGCTCCTATGAGCCGGCACTGCTGCTCAGCGACCTTGATGAAGATCAGATTGCCAGCATCGCGGTCAATCGTTATCGGCTACCGGGCGTGGAAGTCGAGGCCCAGCTCATCCGTTACTATCCCGACGGTGAATGGATGTCGCACGTGCTGGGGTATGTGGGGCGTATCAGTCAGGAAGATCAGCAGCGCATCGATACCAGCAACTACGCCGGCACGCACTTTATCGGCAAGACGGGTATCGAGCGGTTTTACGAAGATGAGCTGCACGGTCATGCCGGGGTGCGGCGCGTGGAGACCAATGCCCGCGGGCGGGCGCTTCGAGAGATCGATCGAACGCCGCCGCAGCCGGGCAAGAATCTGACGCTGACGCTGGATTCAAAGCTTCAGAAGCTGGGTCACGAGCTCTTGAAGGGCAAGCGCGGTGCCATTGTGGCCATCGAACCCGCGACCGGCGCCATTCTGGCCATGGTGTCCGAGCCCGGCTTTGACAATAACAGGTTCGTGACCGGCATCGACACCAAATCCTACGCGGCCCTGCGTGACGATGTAGACATGCCGCTATATAACCGGGCCTCGCGCGGGCAGTACCCGCCGGCTTCCACGGTCAAACCCTACATGGCGTCTGCAGGTCTTGAATATGGTCTGATCCAGCCCTCTGATACGGTCTACGATCCGGGCTATTACCAGCTGCCCAACGACTCCAGACGCTACCGCAACTGGCTGCGCTGGGGCCATGGCCGCGTCGACATGAAGCGTGCCATCACGGTTTCCAACGATACCTACTTCTTCAATCTTGCCCATCGCATGGGGATCGATCGGCTCTCTGACTTCATGCACAAGTACGGGTTCGGAGAGGATCACAGCCTTGATGTCTGGGGGGCCGGCGATGGCCTGATGCCCAGCCGGGACTGGAAACGGGGTCGCTACAATCAGGCGTGGTACCCGGGGGAGACCCTGTCGGTCGGCATCGGGCAGGGCTATTGGCTGGCAACGCCGCTGCAAATGGCCACCGCCGTTGCCGTACTCGCCAACGATGGCAGATGGGTTCGACCGCATCTTGCCATGGAGGTGGGAGATCAGGAGATCGCACCGCCTTTCGAGAACACGCCAGATGACGTCGAGCTTGATAGCCCACGCTGGTGGGATCTGATTCACGATGCCATGGAAAATGTCATGGTGGGCGGTGAGGGATCGGGTCGCGCCTCGGGACGCAATCTTCAGTACCGCATGGCGGGCAAGTCGGGTACGGCGCAGGTCTTTACGCTGGGGCAAAAGGAGAAATACAACGCCGCCGAGCTCGAGGAGCGTCTGCACGACCATGCCCTGTTTACCGCCTATGGCCCGGTGGATGATCCCAAAATCGCGCTTGCCGTCATCATCGAAAACGGCGGCGGGGGCAGCAAGGTGGCCGCCCCCATCGCTCGTGAAATGCTGGATGCCTGGATACTGCCCAGCATGAAATCCAGCGAGGAAGCACAGCGCCACGCCCGGCAAAATGAAAGTGCCGCTCAGCAGATCGTGACGGGAGACTGACGATGATGATGGACTACTGGCAGCGGGTCTATCGCCGCAGCCGTCGGCAGTATCAGCGTCTGAGCTGGCGCACCCTGCATCTTGACCCCTGGCTTTTGCTGGCACTGCTGACCATTGTTGCCGGCGGTCTGATCGTACTCTACAGCGCCGGTGGTGAATCCACCTATCTGGTAGAGGCGCAGGCGCTTCGATTCGCGGCCGCATTTTTGATCATGTTGCTGATTGCGCAGTTTTCACCGCGCACCATGCAGCGCTTTGCGTGGTTTTTCTATGTCGTGGTCACCCTGATGCTGGTGGCTGTGGACGTGATCGGCACGCATGCCATGGGAGCTCAGCGCTGGCTGACCATCCCCGGCGTCATCCGCTTTCAGCCCTCCGAGCTCATGAAGCTTGCCATGCCGATGACCATTGCCGCCTATCTGTCGCGCCGGGTGTTGCCACCCGGCTGGCTGGATCTGCTGGTGTGTCTGCTGCTGATGGGATTTCCAGTGGCGCTGATTGCCAATCAGCCCGATCTGGGCACCTCCATGCTGGTCACGGCTTCTGCCATGTTCGTCATACTGCTGGCCGGGCTTTCCTGGCGTTTTGTAGCGGTCTGCGCCGGGCTTGGTATCGCGGCCATGCCGCTTTTGTGGTTCAACATGCATCAGTATCAGCGCCAGCGAGTGCTGACCTTTTTGAATCCGGAAAGCGACCCGCTGGGCACCGGCTGGAACATCATTCAGTCCAAGACCGCCATCGGTTCCGGCGGCATTCATGGCAAGGGCTGGATGCAGGGCACCCAGTCACAGCTCGAGTTTCTGCCCGAACGTCATACCGATTTCATTGTGGCCGTGCTCGGTGAAGAGTTCGGGCTGATCGGCATGGCCGTACTGATGGCCTGCTATCTACTGCTGATATGGCGCGGTCTTTACATGGCCACCCAGGCGCATGACACCTTCGGGCGTTTGCTGGGCGGCAGCCTGGTACTGACCTTTTTCGTCTATGTGTTCGTCAATGTCGGGATGGTCAGTGGTGTGCTGCCGGTGGTGGGCGTGCCCCTGCCGTTGATCAGCTATGGCGGTACGGCCAGCGTGACCCTGATGGCCGGCTTCGGTATGCTGATGGCCGTTTTTACCCACCACAAGACCACGCCACGCTAGAGAGAGTCGGGATGAAACCGGATCGATGTCATTCAGGTAGAAAATGGCGCTGGGCCATGGTGATGCTGCTGGCGGTATCGCCGCTGGCGAACGCGACAGGTGAATATGACCCGGCAACCAGTGACCAGGCCCGTGCCATGGTCGACAGGCTGGCCGAGGCAGGCCTTGATCGTCAGGAGCTCGACGAAACGCTTGCCCATGCCAGTCGCCAGCAGGGCATCATCGATGCGATTTCAAAACCCGCCGAGCGCCATCTGCGCTGGGATGAGTATCGCAACATTTTCATCAAACCCGAGCGCGTGGCCGGCGGCGTGGATTTTATCCGCGCTCATCGCGACGCCATGGCACGTGCCGAGCAGGAATATGGCGTGCCGCGCGAAATCATTGCCGCCATCATCGGGGTAGAGACCTGGTACGGTCGTCATACCGGCAATCATCGCGTGCTGGATGCCCTGACTACGCTGGCCTTTGACTACCCGCCTCGCAGCGATTTTTTTGGTCGCGAGCTGGAAGCCTTTTTAACCCTGACCAGCGAGCAGGGGCTTGATCCGCTGGAGCTCAAGGGCTCCTATGCCGGGGCCATGGGGCTGCCCCAGTTCATGCCCAGCAGCTATCAGGCCTATGCCGTTGACTTCAACCACGATGGCATCAGGGATCTCTGGGAAGAGCCTGTTGATGCCATCGGCAGCGTGGCCAACTATTTCGCCGAGCATGGCTGGCGTCCGGGCCGGCCGCTGACAGTAGCGGCGCATCTGGAAGCCTCGGAAAAGCCCGGGGATGTCGAGTTCAATCAGGCCAGGCCACCCTACATGCGCGTTGGGGATCTAAAGGCGAAAGGCGTCGTTGCCGACATCGATATCGGCGGCGATGAGGAAGTCATTCCTCTGGCACTTGATTATGCCGATGGCCATGACGATTACCTTTTCGGCCTGCACAACTTCTATGTGATCACGCGCTACAACCACAGCCATCTCTATGCCATGGCCGTCACCACGCTGGCCGAGCAGATTCAGGCAGCACTTCAGCGGGATGAGTAGCGTGTCTGTGTTTAACGCCTTGTTGCCGGCACGCATCTCGCGTCCGGCAGCGCTGCTGATCATGGTGGCGCTTGTGGGAGGCTGTGCCAGTGGCGGTGGCTCGGGCGGGCGCTACGCCATGTCCCGTGATGCTTATCCGGATCGTCAAACCGATGTCTCACGGGTGCCCGATGCCGTCCCACGGGTTGAGCCCCTGTCACGCAGCGGCAACCAGTCGAGCTATCAGGTGCTGGGCAAGCGCTATCATGTGCTCTCGTCGAGCGAAGGATACAGTCAAACCGGGCGCGCCTCCTTCTATGGGCAGAAATTTCAGGGCTACGATACGGCCAACGGCGAGCAGTATGATATGTATGCCATGTCGGCGGCCCACCGTTCCTTGCCGCTGCCGACCTTTGCGCGTGTGACCAATCTGAACAATGACCGCTCTGTCATTGTCCGCGTCAATGACCGCGGCCCGTTTCATGATGACCGTTTGATTGATCTCTCCTATGCAGCGGCGTCTCGACTGGATATGCTCGGCGATGGCACGGCCAGGGTGCGGGTGACCGCTATAGACCCGCGTCAATGGCAGGCACAACACAACAATGATCAGCAGGTTGCGGCTCGTCCGGAACATCACGAAGACGCGCCGGGCGCCTTGAAAGGCCGCGGCCTTGTTGAGCAGGGCAGACGTGTCTCCGCGTCGCAGGAAAGCGCCTCTGTCGCCAGCGGCCATGACCCGGGAAGCGCCGTTTATCTGCAGGTGGCGGCACTGGGATCGGATGAGCATGCCCGGGCACTCAGGGACAAGCTCGAAGCGCGTCTTTCAAGGCCGGTTCGGGTAACACGACATGCCGCCATGCATCGGGTTCAGGTCGGTCCGCTCGATGACCCGATCATGGTGGAATCAGTCAGGTCCGAACTGCATGAAGCAGGCTATGACCAGCTACATCGGGTAACTGGCACGGACTGAATACAAGCAAACAGAGAAAGGCAATATGACCCTTTTTGCAGTAAACGTATGTCGCTGGCGCCATCTTGTCGCGTTTTCCTCACTGGCGCTGACGCTGACGGCGGCGCCAGCGCTGGCCTCCGATGGCCCGTCACCTTCCAGCTTCATTCCTTCGCCGCCCGGGCTTGCCGCCACCTCCTGGGTGTTGATGGATGCCAAGTCCGGTCGCGTACTGGTTGAGCATGATGGCAACGAGCGCGTGCCGCCGGCCAGTCTGACCAAGATGATGACGGCTTATATTGCCGAAAACGAAATCGAAAGCGGCAACATGTCGGAAACCGATGAAGTCCGCATCAGCAAGGAGGCCTGGCAGACCGGCGGCTCGCGCATGTTCGTCAAGGTCAACAGCAGCGTGCCGGTACAGGCCCTGATGCAGGGTATTGTGGTGCAGTCGGGCAACGATGCCACCGTCGCGATGGCCGAGCACATTGCCGGCAGCCAGTCGTCCTTTGCCGATCTCATGAACGAGCACGCCCGCCAAATGGGGCTTCAGAATACGCACTTCATGAACCCGACCGGCCTGCCGGACCCCGAGCACTACTCCTCGGCCCATGACATGGCCGTCATCGCGCGCCATATCATCAACGATTTTCCCGAACACTATTCTCTTTACGCCGAGAAGTACTTTACCTGGAACGGCATCAAGCAGCCCAACCGCAATCTGCTGTTGTGGCGTGACAAGACGGTCGATGGCCTGAAAACCGGCCATACCGAAGAGGCAGGTTACTGCCTGGTGGCCTCGGCCCAGCAAAGCGATACCCGCCTGATTGCCGCGGTCATGGGAACGAATTCGGAAGAGGCCCGGTCGCAGGAAACCCAGAAACTTCTGAGCTATGGCTTTCGCTATTTCCAGACCCAGAAGGTGTATGACGCCGGGCAGGAGCTTACGCGTGCCCGCGTCTGGGGCGGCACTCAGGATGAGGCCAGCTTCGGCGTGGCCAACGACGTCTATCTGACGGCCTCCAGACAAAACGAGGCGGGCCTTTCCAACCGGATCAATGTCAACGGCGACCTGCAGGCGCCCATCGAGGCCGGTCAGCGCTATGGTACGGTGCAGATCGTGCAAAACGATGAGGTCATCGACGAGCAGCCGCTGGTCGCGCTTGAAAGCATCGAGCAGGGCGGTCTGTTCAAGCGTCTCTGGGATGGCCTTTTGAAGTTTGTTCAGGGTCTTTTCTAGGACCTGAAATTCAGACAGGTTCATGACCATCAGGGGGGATTCGGCTGACGAATCCCCCCTTTTTCAGTAAAATGACAGGTAATCGGGCGAATTTTCAGCCTGCAATGATCAAGAGGTTTATCATGTCCAGGCCTTCATCCCAAAAGCCTGCCGCCATCCTGTCGTCACCCGGCGATGACAAAAAGACTCAGGAGGCGCCGAAAATCGAGTTTCCCTGTGATTACGGCATCAAGATCGTGGGAAACAACGATGTCGAGTTTGATCGCGACATGCTCGATATCGTCGAGCGCTTTTCGCCGGAGCTTGATCGCTCCAGAGTCACACACCGCGACAGTCGCAACGGCAAGTACCGCTCCCTGCATGTCACCATTTACGCGACCGGTGAGGAGCAGCTCAATGAGCTGTTCGTGGCGCTCAAGGCGACCGGTCGTGTTCAGATGGTGCTTTGATCTTCATCGGCTGACAGGCGATTTTGCCGGTTCTTCCCAGGGTGGCACCGATGCGTGAGACAAGTCTGGATGATCAGTCCATCGGCGTATATCGTCTAGGGACATGCGACTACACCACGGTCTGGGAGGCGATGCGTCGCTTTACCGACGAGCGCGATGCCACAACGCAGGATCAGATCTGGCTGGTCGAGCACTTTCCTGTCTTTACCCAGGGGCGTGCCGGCAAGCCCGAACACCTGCTCAATCCCGGCAGTATTCCGCTGGTACACAGTGACCGTGGCGGACAGGTCACCTATCATGGGCCGGGGCAGCTGATCATGTACCCGCTGATCGACGTTAAAAGACGCCGCATCGGTGTACGTGCCATGGTGGATGCGCTTGAAAACGCCGTGATCCGTTCGTTGAGTGACCATGGTATCAAGGCCCGCTCCCGAACGGATGCGCCGGGTGTTTACGTGGAAGATGCCAAGATTGCCTCCCTCGGGCTGCGTATTCGCCGGGGCAGCAGCTTTCACGGGATTGCCTTCAATATCGATATGGACCTGGCGCCCTTTGACCATATCAACCCCTGTGGCTATGCAGGGCTGAGAATGACACAGCTTCGCGATCTGCTGTCGCAACCACCGGACATGGCGCGTGAAGCACACGGATTGCTCGGAGCCTTTGCCGCTGAACTCGGCAATCCCGAGCTTCAGGAGATGGTGAGCGCACCCGGGGTGCTGACCCACATTTCTCGAGTAACAGGATCAAACCGATGACCGAGACGACTGCTACCACCCCCAAACAGCGGGCCGAAAAAGGCGTCAAGCTGCGCGGCGCCGACAAGGTATCCCGCATTCCGGTCAAGGTCATTCCGACCGAGACCCTGCCGACCAAGCCTGCATGGCTCAAGGTGCGCATGCCCATCTCGAAAGAGGTGACGCGCATCAAGGAAACCCTGCGCCGGCACAAGCTTGTCACGGTATGCGAAGAAGCGTCCTGCCCCAACCTGGGCGAGTGCTTCAACGGCGGCACCGCAACCTTCATGATCATGGGCGATATCTGCACGCGCCGCTGCCCGTTCTGTGACGTCGCGCACGGTCGCCCCAACGCCCTCAATGAAGACGAGCCCCGCGAGCTTGCCGAAGCCATCGCCGAGATGCGCCTGAAGTACGTGGTGATCACGTCCGTGGATCGTGACGATCTGCGTGATGGTGGCGCGCAGCACTTCAACAACTGCATTGAAGAGATCAGAAAGCGCAGCCCGAATCTTGAGGTCGAGGTACTGGTACCCGACTTCCGCGGTCGCATGGACAAGGCGATCGATATCATGCGTCAGGAGCCGCCGGATGTGTTCAATCACAATCTGGAAACGGTACCGTCGATGTATCGCCGCGTCCGTCCGGGCGCGGACTATCAGTGGTCGCTGGATCTTCTCAAGCGCTACAAGGAAGTCCGTCCGGAAGTGATGACCAAATCGGGGCTGATGCTGGGTGTTGGCGAAACCGATGACGAAGTGGTCGAGGTCATGCGCGACCTTCGTGCCCACAACGTCGATATGCTCACGCTGGGCCAGTACATGCAGCCCTCGCGCAGTCACCTGCCGGTCGACCGCTGGGTGCACCCGGACACCTTTGCCTGGTTTGCCGAAAAGGGCTACGAGCTGGGGTTCAAGCATGTCGCGTCAGGCCCGCTGGTGCGCTCGAGCTATCATGCCGACAAGCAGGCGCATGGCGAAAGAGTGTCCTGAAACATGACAGGCCAGGGGCTCTAATACCCGACAGGTTCTGTTCATCGCGCCCGGCACTGCCGGGCGCAGTTGTCTCTGTAGTCCTTGTCGCCCACCCCGGGCGGAAACTATTTCGCTGCGTAACGGTCAGTAACCATAACGGCCGACAAGTGGAGAGCGTCATGCTGATCAGGACACGAAAGCGTCACCATATTGGTGAAAACGAGGTTACCTCGGAGTCGGTCTATCACGCACGCCGACACTTCATGGCGGGTGTGGCAGGTCTTGGCATGGCAGCAGCCCTGCCGAAAGGTGCCTGGGCGGCGTCTCAATATGACGATGTCGAGCAGGGCAGTGGCCCGCAATGGTTTGCCTCGCGCCTTGAAAGGGCGAACTGGAAGGCGGTGACGCCGGGGGAAGGTGACAAGCTCACGCCGTTTAATGACGCCACGCACTACAACAACTTTTTCGAATTCGGTACCAGCAAGGACGACCCCTACAAAAACGCCGGCGCCATGACCACCGAGCCCTGGACCATCGAGATCGACGGCGAGGTGGCCAGACCCGGGACACTGGATATGGACCAGCTGCTGGGTGAGCAACAGCTTGAAGAGCGTATCTATCGGCTGCGCTGCGTCGAAGCCTGGTCGATGGTCATTCCCTGGCTCGGGGTGCCGCTTTCCGAGATCATCAAGCGCGCCGAGCCGACCAGCGATGCAAAGTTTGTGCGTTTTCAGACCCTGATGCGGCCGGAGGAAATGCCGGGACAGCGTTCACGGTTTGGCCTGATCGACTGGCCCTATCAGGAAGGGCTGCGCATGGACGAGGCGATGCACCCGTTAACCATTTTGAGCGTGGGCATGTACGGGCGAGTGCTGCCCAATCAGAACGGTGCCCCCGCGCGCCTGGTAGTGCCCTGGAAATACGGGTTCAAGAGCATCAAGTCGATCGTTCGTATCTCGCTGGTGAAGGAGCAGCCGTCAACGGCCTGGCCGACCATCAATGCCAACGAATACGGCTTTTACTCCAATGTGAATCCGGACGTGGATCACCCGCGCTGGAGTCAGGCGCGCGAGCGTCGCCTGCCCAACAGTCTGTTCAGTACCAACATGATCGATACGCAGATGTTCAACGGCTATGGTGACGAGGTGGCTTCTCTTTACAAGGGCATGGACCTGCGGAAGTATTTTTGATGCGACTCTGGCGATGTGCGGTGTTTATGGCGGCGCTGCTGCCGTTTCTCTGGTGGGCTTTTCAGGTGGCGGCCGGGCAGGCCGGCCCCGAGCCCGGGCAGTATCTGCTGCTCAATTTCGGCCAGTGTGCATTGATTCTGCTATTGGTGACGCTGAGCCTCACGCCGCTGATGAAGCTGACGCGCTGGAAAGGGTTTGCCGTGATCCGGCGCCAGCTGGGACTCTGGGCCTTCAGCTACGGCGTGCTGCATCTGACCAGCTATCTGCTGTTTATACTGGGGCTTGATTTCGCAGCGCTGGGGGCCGATCTTCAGCGGCGTCCCTACATCATCGTGGGTTTCGTCGCGCTTTTGATGCTGCTGGCGCTGGCGGTGACCTCCAATCGCTACTCGATGAAGCGACTGGGCAAACGCTGGAAGTTCCTGCACCGGATTGTCTATATCGCTCTGGCACTGGTGCTTTTGCACTTTTTCTGGGTCGTGCGGGCCGATATGGCGCAGTGGAGCGGCTACGCACTCGCCGGTGCCGTACTGATGATCCTTCGAATTCCCGTGATCTCACGGGCGCTGGGCCGAGTTCGGCCGCGGCGTGGCAGTGTCGCCGGTACGCGATAGTATGGCGAAAAAGCGCCGGCCTCAGGGCCGGCGCTTTTTTGTATCAAGGATACCCTCAGCGTCAGTCCATGGCGGTCAGCACCAGCTTACCGATGGTGTGACCCTCTTCCAGCATTTGATGCGCGCGCGTCAGGTTCTCGACGTTGAGGGGGCCGACGATTTCGCCCAGCGTGCTGCGCAGGCGACCTTCATCGAGCAACCGCGCCAGGGTGGCCAGCGCCGCGCCCTGCTGTTCGCGCTGTACGTCGTGCAGGGGGCGGGCAAACATGAACTCCCAGTGAAAGGTGGCGGCCTTGCCCTGCAGGGCGTTGAGATCTACCTGCTGTTTCGTTTCGGCAATCGCCACGATCTCGCCGAGCGGTTTGATCAGCGAGACCATGTTGTCCCAGTGCACGCCGATGTCATGGCAGTTGAAGATGTAGTCGACGTTTTCAAGGTCGAGTCGTTTGAGTTCGTTGACCAGATCATGGTGGTCCACCACGTCGTGGGCCCCCATTTCGCGACACCAATGCACTGACTGATCGCGCGAGGCGGTGGCAATCACGCGAATGCCGGTGAGCTGACGCGCCATCTGGATGGCAATGGAGCCCACGCCGCCGGCGCCATTGATGATCAAAAGCGTCTGGTCACCGTGGTCGCTGGTGTCCTGTGCCAGTCGCAGCTTGTCAAACAGCGCCTCCCACGCCGTAAGTGCTGTCAGCGGCATGGCCGCAATTTCCTCGACATCGAGCGTTTGTGGCGCTCGCGCCACTAGGCGGGAATCGATCAGCTGGTATTCGGCGTTACAGCCGGGACGATTGACCTCGCCCGAGTAATAAATGCGCTCGCCCACTTTCAGGCCGCTGACGTGGTCTCCGACCGCCTCGACGATGCCGGTGGCATCCCAGCCAAGGACAGTGGGCGCCTTGATGTCGCCCAGCGCCCCGGCGCGAACCTTGGTATCCACCGGGTTGACCGAGATGGCCTCGATACGCACCAGAACGTCTTCCCCTTCGGGGGAGGGACGCTCGATGTCGATGGCTTCAAAGGCACCGGGCGCGTTGATGTCGCTGGCGCCGCGTGTCGCAATGGCTTTCATGGTCTCTCCTTGATTAACGAACGCATGCTCATGCGTCATCCACTAGAATATCAGCCACCAATCTGGACCATGATGACAGCCGATGCCAGTCGCAGTACGGGCAACACGGCAAGCGAGAGAAACGTATGACACATGACTGGCTAGCCTTTGCAAAGGAACTCCGATCCATTGCCCAGACCGGGCAGACCTATACCGACAACAAATATGAGATGGAGCGCTATCGCCAGCTCGAGGCGCTGACCAATCAGATGTTTGCCGTGCTTGGTGATGTGCCCATCGAAAGGATAGAAAATTTGATCATTCCTGATCGCGGGTATGCCACGCCCAAGGTGGATGTCCGCGGCGCCGTTTTTGATGATCACGGCCGCGTGCTGCTGGTTCGCGAAATCAAGGACGGGCTCTGGACGCTGCCCGGCGGCTGGGCGGATGTTAACGAAGGCCCCAGTGAAGGCGTGTTAAAGGAAATTTTCGAGGAGTCCGGTCATCGCGCAAGCCGGCCGCGACTGGCCATGCTCAAGGATCGCAGTCTTCATCCTTACGCCTACTATTCACCGGATCACATCTACAAGCTCTTTTATGTCTGTACGCACGAGGGCGGTGAGTTTATCCCCAACAATGAAACCGATGCGGCCGAATTCTTCGATCTCGACGATCTGCCGCCGCTGTCCGAGGGGCGAACGCTGCCGGTCGATATTCACGAGTGCTGGGCGTTTGCGACGTCCGGTGCGGCGGGGATCTACAGCGACTGATGGCCCTTCCCGGAATCGATCGGCTGTTGCATGCCGACTGGAGCCTGTCGTCCTTAAAGCGCTGGTGCGCTCAGGCACGGCGTATCGAGGGTCAATGGCACATCAGTGACCCGGTTCGCATCCGGGATATCGAGACCTGGCGTGACGATGTTTTGCTCTCGCCTGCGCACGGCACAACGCTTGCCGGATTCGATTTCCCGATCGGGGTGCCCGAGCAGTGGGCCACCCGGGTCGGGGTGACGGATTTCAGAGCCTGGCTCGGGACGCTGAAGGAGACGCGCTGGCGGCAGTTTTTTGATACGGCCGCCACGCCGGAAGAGATATCGCTGACGCGCCCCTTTTATCCTCGCCGCGCCAGCAAGGGGATAAAACAGTCGGATCTGACCCGGGCACTTCAGGTAGAGAGTTTTGATGCGCTGCGTCGGGCGTGCGAACGAGACATGTCTGGGCGCAAACCCTGTCCACTGTTCTGGACGCTGGGGGCCAATCAGGTGGGCAAGGCGGCTCAGGCCGGGTGGCGTGAAGTCATCATACCGGCGCTTGATCAGGGTGCGGCACTCTGGCCCTTTGATGGGACGCTGGCTGCGTTGGCGCAAGAGAATCACTGCATATTGTGCGAGACCTGGCCGACGCTGGCGGCGCGACTGATGAAAAATGAGCTGTCGCCACGCCAGAGCAAGCGGCGTCAGGTTGATCGCGTCGAGGCTGGAAAGGCCCTGTTTGAAAGCGGGCTTCCTATCGTGTGGGACGGGCAGGCGAAAGCATCCGTTGTTTCGGGATTTGGTGAGCGCGCCGACGACGAAGATGCCTTTGATGCCATGCTGGGGCTTTTGATGATGATTGCGGTAGTAGAGGGGCATCTGCCGGCGTCATCGACGCTTTCGCCCGTGGCACGCCATCTTGAAGGGTGGATACTGGGTCTTGAAGGCTGATCAACGCAGAGAGAGTACCCGGAAGCTGAAAACAGAAAAGGCCTTCAAATGAAGGCCTTTTTAAGCAGATCAAAAGTTACACAGCGACTTTCAGCCGATGTGTTCGCCGACCTGGACGATCTTCATGGCATTGGTGCCGCCCTGAGCGCTGACGTGGTCACCGCGTGTGAGGATGACGTAGTCGCCCGGATTGGCCAGTGCGCGCTTTTCGAGCTCGGAGACGGCGCGCTGGTTGACCTCGGCATTGGGCATGTCATCGGTATTGAATTCGATGGCAAACACGCCGCGGTAGAGTGCCATGCGACGCAGCGTGCGCGGGTGCGACGACAGCGCAACGATGGGCAGACCGGAGCGAATGCGCGAGGCGATCAGCGGGGTATAGCCGGTCTCGGTGAGACAGGCGATGGCTGCCACGCCCTCGAGATGGTTGGCCGCGTACATGGCCGACAGGGCCACGGTTTCATCGATGCGGTGGAACTCATCTGCCATGCGATGCTTGGATTCCTGGGCGGCGCGCTCGCGCTCGGCACCCATGCAGCAGCGATCCATTGCTTCGATGGTTTCGACCGGGTAGCTGCCGGCGGCCGTTTCAGCGGACAGCATGACGGCATCGGTGCCATCAAGCACCGCGTTGGCCACGTCAAAGACCTCGGCGCGTGTCGGCAGCGGCGATTCGATCATCGATTCCATCATCTGTGTTGCCGTGATGACCGCGCGGTTGAGCGTACGGGCGCGGGCAATCATGCGCTTCTGGACACCGATGAGCTGCGCGTCACCGATCTCAACGCCGAGATCGCCGCGAGCGACCATGACGGCGTCAGAGGCAATGATGATTTCATCGAGGGTGGCTTCATCGGCCACGGCTTCGGCGCGTTCGACCTTGGCGACCAGGGCGATGTTCTTGCCGGCCTCTCCAAGCAGATCGCGTGCCAGTTGCATATCGGCACCGGAGCGCGGAAAGGACACCGCAAGGAAATCGACTTCCAGGTCGATGGCGGTTTTCATGTCCTCACGGTCCTTGTCGGTCAATGCTGCTGCCGACAGGCCGCCACCCTGTTTGTTGATGCCCTTGTTATTGGAGAGCTTGCCCCCAACCTTGACACTACATTCGATACGCCCACCATCGACGCGCTTGACTTCCAGCACGACGCGGCCATCGTCAAGCAGCAGTACATCGCCGCTTTCGACGTCATCGGGAAGTTCCTTATAGTCACAGCCGACCTGGTGCTCATCGCCTTCATCGCGACCCAGGTTCACGTCAAGGGCGAAGTCATGGCCGTTTTCAAGCTCGACCGAGCCGTTGGCAAAACGAGCTACACGAATTTTCGGGCCCTGCAGGTCACCCAGAATGGCGACGTTGCGCTGTTGCCTTTTGGCCGCTTCACGCACGGCCACTACCCGGCGACGGTGGTCTTCGGCGCTGCCGTGGGAGAAGTTGATTCGAACGACATCAACGCCCGCATGCACCATGGCATCGAGGACGCCTTCCTTGTCACTGGCAGGGCCAAGGGTGGCGACAATCTTGGTGCGGCGAATCGGACCGGCGGTCGCTTTCGTCATGAAGCATTCTCCTGATGCGGTGTCTGGATGGTTTCACTATACCTTCTTCACCCCTTCGGGTGCGACGGCTACACGCCAAAGTCTTGATGACACCCCGGACAATGTCGAGGTGTTCAGTGCGTCACGCAATGCCACAGGGCCGTTGGTGATGAAAGGTCGTTGTCGTGCACCGTTTTTTATCCGGTGGCGCCATGGATAAGGCCAGGGTAGGGTAGTCGCATTTTCAGGGTGTCTGAACCCGTCCGGGCCAACGGACGCTCACGCACGCCGCTTTTCTGACATGACAGTGCCGGCAGGACCGGCAAAAGAGACGGAGATCTATGGGCAAGTCACTGGTGATCGTCGAGTCGCCGGCCAAGGCCAAGACCATCAACAAGTACCTCGGCAACGATTTCATCGTGAAATCGAGCGTGGGTCATATTCGTGATCTGCCGACCAGTGGTAGTGGCAAAAACGCCACGGACCCTTCCGAGCGTGCGCGCCAGGCCGCTGCCACACGCAAGATGTCTGCCGAAGAAAAGGCGGTCTACAAAAAGCGCAAAAGCCATGATCAGCTGATCCGCCGCATGGGCGTTGATCCTGAAAACGACTGGCAGGCGAACTACGAGATACTGCCGGGCAAGGAAAAGGTCGTCGATGAGCTCAAAAAGCTCGCCGAGAAGGCGGACGCCGTCTATCTCGCCACCGACCTTGACCGCGAAGGGGAAGCCATTGCCTGGCACCTGCGCGAAACCATCGGCGGCGACGAGTCGCGCTATCGCCGCGTGGTGTTCAACGAGATTACCAAAAACGCCATCGCCCAGGCGTTCGAGACGCCCGGCGAACTCAAGCTGGATCGGGTTCATGCCCAGCAGGCCCGACGCTTTCTCGACCGTGTCGTGGGGTTTATGGTCTCGCCGCTGCTCTGGAACAAGGTGGCACGAGGCCTGTCGGCAGGTCGCGTTCAGTCGGTTGCGGTGCGTCTGATCGTCGAGCGAGAGCGCGAGATTCGCGCCTTTACGCCCGAGGAGTTCTGGGACGTTCACGCCGATCTGGAGGCCGATAGCGGTGATAACGTGCGCTTTGAAGTGGCGCGGCTCAACGGCGAGGCCTTTCGCCCTGTCAGCGAGTCACAAACCACTTCGTTGATCGCGCCGCTGAAAACGGCCGATTACGTCATTACCGGGCGCGAGGATCGCCCGACGTCGAGCAAGCCGGGCGCGCCCTTTATTACCTCTACCCTGCAGCAGGCGGCCAGCGGCCGTCTTGGGTTCTCGGTCAAAAAGACCATGACCCTGGCGCAGCGTTTGTATGAAGCAGGCTTTATTACCTATATGCGTACCGATTCGACCAACCTGTCGGCGGATGCCATCACCATGGCGCGCGACTACGTGGAATCGGAAATGGGCAGTGACTACCTGCCTGATGCGCCCAATATCTACTCCAGCAAGGCCGGGGCTCAGGAAGCGCACGAGGCGATCCGACCGACCGACGCTCATCGCCGGGCGGACGATCTCGGCAGCATGGAGCGTGACGCCGAGCGTCTTTATGAGCTGATCTGGCGTCAGTTTCTGGCCTGTCAGATGGTGCCGGCACAGTATCTGTCGACCACGCTGACCGTCGAAGTGGAAGGCTTTGAGCTGCGTGCCAAGGGGCGGGTGCTGCGATTTGATGGCTACACCCGAGTACTCAAGCCTTCCTCCAGAAAAGAAGAGGATCAGCAGCTGCCGGATCTGGGCAAGGGCGAGCGTCTTGAACTCAAAACGCTCGAACCGAAGCAGCATTTTACCAAGCCGACCGCCCGCTATACCGAGGCCAGTCTGGTCAAGGAGCTTGAAAAGCGCGGTATTGGCCGGCCCTCGACCTATGCCGCGATCATCTCCACGATTCAGGAGCGTGGCTATGCCAAGCTGGACAGCCGCCGGTTCTATGCCGAGAAACTCGGTGAGATCGTCACTGACCGGCTGACAGAGTCCTTTCAGGATCTGCTGGATTATGGCTTTACGGCGCGCATGGAAGACGAGCTCGACCATGTCGCCGACGGTGAACGCGACTGGCGCGAGCTGCTTAACAGCTTCTATGGCGATTTTCGTGCAAGGCTTGAGCATGCCGAGGGCGAGGAGGGCATGCGCCCCAATCAGCCGGTGGAAACCGATATCCAGTGCCCGGCCTGTGGTCGAGCCATGCAGATTCGCATCGCCTCGACCGGTGTCTTTCTGGGCTGTTCGGGGTACAACCTGCCGCCCAAGGAGCGCTGCAAGACCACCATCGATCTGTTGCCCGGCGATGAAGCCGTCCCTGCCGATGCCGATGACAATGCCGAAACCGATGCCCTGCGCGCCAAGCGCCGTAACCCGAATACCGGCACGGCCATGGACAGCTATCTCATCGATGAGACGCGCAAGCTCCACCTCAGCAACGATGATGATGGCTACTACGAGATCGAGGAGGGGCACTTTCGCATCAAGGGCTATGAAGGCCCGACCATCGAATGTGACAAGTGTGGCTCGGAAATGCAGCTGCGTTCGGGGCGGTTCGGCAAGTATTTCGCCTGTACCAGTGAAGACTGCAAAAATACGCGCAAGCTTTTGAAAAGCGGCGAGCCGGCACCGCCCAAGATGGATCCGATTCCAATGCCGGAGCTGATCTGTCAAAAGGTGGATGACCATTACGTGCTGCGTGATGGCGCCAGTGGCCTGTTTCTGGCCGCCAGCCAGTTTCCGAAAAATCGTGAAACGCGCCCGCCACTGGTCAGCGAGATCAGGCCCCATGCCGGGGCACTGCCCGAGAAGTATCATTTTCTTCTGAAAGCACCCGATCACGACCCGGATGGCCATCCGGTGCAGATCCGATTTTCGCGCAAGACCAAAAGCCAGTTCGTGCTTACCGAGGCGGAAGGCAAGGCAACCGGCTGGAAGGCGCAGTGGGATGGCAAGCAATGGCAGGTTGAAGACAATCGAAAGGGAAGTGGTGCCAAAAAGGGGAGCAAGGCAGGGAAGCAGGCCTCATGAGCCATCAGGGACGAACCAACCAGCTGCTCTATCAGGCCATGCTGCTGCTTGAGCAGCCGGCAGGTCACGATGAACACGCCGATGCCAGACGACGCGCCCTTGAAGAGGGCGTGCTTTCGATGATCGAAATGGCGCTTGAAAGCGTGATCAAGGAGATTGCGCATACCTGCCGCTGGCCTGCCATGCACTGGCGTACGGTGCTTGATCAACCACCGGCGCCGGTGGCCGAAATCGAACTGCTTCGAGCGCTCATGTCGCAGCCGGAAAGCTGGCTTGCCCGGCTTTTACAGCTGCTGGACCGCCTCCATGATGAAAGCGGCGCGGCACAGCTTCGCCGACATGACAACATGATTGCTTCCAGTCAGAGCCCGCCTCTGTCGCAAGGGCTTGCAACCTGTCTTGATGAATTTCGAGCCCTGCTCCCCAGACTCCGTGAAACCAGTTATGAGTGGTAATTTCTTGTATTCAATGAACGTGACATCGCCATCAGAGAGACTTAACATTGCGTTAATGTTATCCGCTGATCGGCTTGATGAGGTGGCTCATGACTGAAGCTGCCGTATTTGAAATCGTTGAGCTCGAGGACGGTCAGTTTGTGCTGCGTGCCGCCGACAGTGACGATAAAAACGAACCGCTGGCCAGCATTCGTTTTTCGTCCCAGACGCTTGAGCTTTTGCGTCACCATCGCTTTGATGTTGCCCGTGAGATGCTTGATCATCTGATCTCGCGCTCGGTACTGGCGGATGAAGATGACGCCGCTGACGCACCCGAGCCTGCCGCGATCCATTAAGCCGCTCTTTTTTTGATTGGTTCGATACCCGTCCATGTGCGGGTATCGTCGTTTCAGGACCACATGTCTGAAAAATCCGGAATTGATCGTTATGTCAGAGACCTTGCAGAGTGATTTTGACTTCTGGTGGCAAGCGCCAGGAGAATGGGTAGAGCCTCCCAACGAACGCAAGGGCGGCCTCAGCGGCGTCCGATTTGTCAGCCCCGACCCAGGGGGGCCTGCCTATTACGTCAAGATTCAGCACGGTCATCTGTTTCACAGTCTGCGCTATCCGCTGGGCCGGCCTACCACGGTGCGTGAATGGCAGGGGCTCAAGCGCTGTCAGGCACTGGGGGTGAATGCGCCGCCGCCGGTATTTTTCAAGGCCAGAAAAAGTGGTCAGGGCTGGCAGGCCGTGATGGTGACCGAAGCGCTACTGGGGTATCAAAGCCTTCAGGCGATGCTCAAGGCTGATGCTCATGCACCTGAGCAGCGTGCGACGATATTCACGGCGCTGGCGAACAATCTTGTCAGACTGCACCGCAGTAATTACAAGCATGGCCATCTCTATCCCAAGGAAGTTTTGGTGCGTCTGGATGAGGACGGCAGTGGCAGTACTGCGCTGGTGGATCTGGAAAAATGTCAGCGCCGCCCGTCAAAGCGTCTGGCGGCCATGCGCGATCTGACGCGCCTTTTTGGTGACGCTCGACCGATGGGGATGCGTGATGAGGAGTGCCATCTGATGATGGATATCTACCAGGCGTCAGGCATTACGCTGGACCGGGCCCGGCTGATGCTGCCAAGACAGCGCCAGGCGCGCCCGTAGGCGCACCCCCGTAAAAAGCAATAATGTCGTTTAAAGGCTGTTGCCATCACCGCCGCGTATGACGCCGACGCCGACGCCCTCGATATCCAGACCCTGCTGGGTCAGATCGATCGTGATGGGCTCAAACTCGGGATTTTCGGCAATCAGGCTGACGATACTGCCCTGGCGCTTGAACCGCTTGACCGTCACATCGTCGCCCAGTCGAGCCACGACGATCTGCCCGTCGCGAGCATCGTGTGTACGGTGGACGGCCAGCAGATCACCATCCAGAATGCCGGCATCGCGCATGGAAAGACCGCGTACGCGAAGCAGATAGTCCGCGCCCGGATTGAAAAAATCGGCAGGCATCGGACAGTAGCGCGAGATATGCTCGGCGGCAAGAATCGGGCTGCCGGCGGCCACTTCGCCGATCACGGGCAGTCCCGTTATGAGACTTTCCTGTTCCTGACCGACCGGTTCCTGGTGTGAAATACGAATGCCGCGCGACGTTCCGGGAATCATTTCGATGACACCCTTTTTGCGCAGGGCGCGCAGGTGCTCTTCAGCAGCGTTGGGCGATCGAAACCCCAGGGCACCGGCGATTTCGGCGCGCGTGGGCGGATAGCCGAGCTCACTGATGGTCCTGGCAATGAAATCGAATACGGCCTGTTGGCGTGCGGTCAACGGTCGTGTCATGTGCAGTGGCCATTGTTGATGTATACAGTATGTGATTGTATCCAGTCATCAGATCAATGCAAGCGCTTCGATACTGTCGCAGGTGCAGGTGACGGGCCGCAATGGTGCTACCATCAGGGACTGGCCTGTACGTTTTATTTTCATGACAGAGAACCGATATTTTCCATGGTGCCATCCGATACCGTGACCCGAATCCTTGATGCGGCCGAAGTCCTGTTTGCCGAACACGGCTTTTCCGAGACTTCGCTGCGTCGTATTACCGGACGGGCCGAAGTTAACCTGGCCGCTGTCAACTATCACTTCGGCTCCAAGCAGGCGCTGATTCAGGCGGTATTCTGTCGATATCTGGATCCGTTCAGCGCCGATCTTCATCGGCGCCTGGATGGGCTGGAGGCCGAAGAGGCGGGCTCGGACCTTGAAAGGCTGCTCGATACGCTTTTTGCCAGCGTGCTGGAGATGCCCTCCAACAATCACGATCTGAAAACCTTCATGAAGCTATTGGGGCTTGCCTACTCACAGGCGCAGCGCCATCTTCGTGACGAGCTTCGCAGCCGTTATGGCACCATCTTTTCGCGTTTTTTGAAGCTGCTCAGACAGGCCACGCCGGAACTGGCCGATGACGAGCGTTTCTGGCGGCTGCATTTCATGCTGGGCTCGGTCATCTTTACGCTTTCCGGGCTCAACACCCTGCGCGATATTGCCGAGCATGACTATCATCAGCGCATTACGATCCGGGAGCTGTCCCGGCGTTTAAAACCGGTGGCGCTGCATGCCCTGCGGGCCCCCGTGACCGATGCTGATTGTTCACCAGGCAGTCATGTCATTTCTCATCCCAGAACAGGAACGCATTCATGACCGATTCCCGGGCTGATACCTTCGGCGGGCCTCTCATGTGCGATGTGCAGGGCACGCGTCTGGACGACACCGAGCGGGCCTGGCTATCGCATCCGTCGGTGGGGGGAATTATTCTCTTTGCCCGTAACGTCGAATCACCCGAGCAGATGCGACAGCTGTGTGACGACATTCGCCAGTGCCGTTCGAATATCGTGATCGGCATCGATCAGGAAGGCGGGCGGGTTCAGCGTCTACGCAACGGTGTTACCAACCTGCCGCCCATGGCACGGCTGGGTCGATATTATCGTCAGGCGCCCGATGAGGCACTTGATCTTGCCCGGGATACCGCCTGGCTGCTGGCCATGGAAATGGCCGCCTGCGGGGCAGACTTTTCCTTTGCCCCGGTGCTTGATCTCGACGATGCCCGCTGTCCGGCCATCGGCAATCGCGCCTTTTCCGACGACCCCGAGCATGTAACGGCGCTGGGCGGTGCCTTTATCGAGGGCTTCGATGAGGCCGGCATGGCCGGTATCGGCAAGCATTTCCCGGGCCACGGCGGCGTCACGCTCGATTCCCATCTGGTAATGCCTGAAGATACCCGAACGCTTGAGACCCTTGAATCACATGATCTGATCCCTTTCAGGGCTCTGGCGAGTCGGTTGACCGGGGTCATGCCGGCCCATGTGCGCTTTACCGACATCGATGATCAGCCCGCCGGATTTTCGCGACGCTGGCTTGCCTATCTGCGCCATGATATCGGTTTTGAAGGCGTAATCGTCTCGGATGATCTCTCGATGGAAGGGGCAGCCATGGCAGGCGGGCCGGGTGAGCGCGTCATGGCCGCGCTGGATGCCGGCTGTGATCTGGCGCTTTTATGCAACGATGCCGAGGCGGCAGCCCGGGCCCGTGAGGCGCTGGCGTGCCGGAACGCTCTGCCTGAGAGCCGTCAGCGTTTAAGCAGGCTCTATTTCAGCGGCGAGCGTCTGACGCTTGAAACGCTCATGACACTGCCGCGCTGGCAGCGCACACGTGAGCGACTGCAACAGCTCGATTGACGCTCAAATGCACTCGATGACCTGAAGGGCCTCAGCCTTATGGAAGCGACCGCACTCTGGCGACAACTGCTCATTGGCATGCGTGACCGGCTGGACCAGCTCTTCGCCATTCCGGGCTGGGCCACCATGCTGATCGGTCTGGCACTTCTGACCGTCATCATCGACATCACAACGGCCCTGCTGCTGCGCCGTCTGGAGCGTCGTCTGCGTCACAGCCCGAGGCGCTGGGATGATGCGCTGGTCCATGGCTTTCGGGTCCCGTTCAGGGTCTGGCTGTGGAGCGGGGCGCTGTGCATGATCCTGACGCTGGTGGCTCAGGAAGTCGAGTTCGAGGGGGGCAGTCGCTATATGGCGATGGCCTTTGGCATGATCACCCTGTTGCTGCTTTTCTGGGGCGAGGTTCGCCTGATGCATCGTCTCGAGCAGCGTCTGGTCTTCCCGCCCGGCAGTTCGAAATCGACCCCGGTCGATCAGACCACGGCCTCGGCCGTAACCAAGATTTCAGGTGCGGTAACCCTGATTGTTGTGCTGCTGCTGGCCATGCAGTTACTGGGTGTCGACATGTCCAGCATTCTGGCGGTCGGCGGTGCCGGCGGTCTGCTGGTTGGATTTGCTGCCCGTGACGTCATGGCCAATTTCTTTGGGGGCATGGTCATCCATCTGGACAAGCCCTTTCAGGTCGGTCACTGGATCCGTTCTCCTGACCGCGAAATCGAAGGCGTCGTCGAAGACATCGGCTGGCGTCTGACCCGTATCCGCACCTTTGCCGGCCCGCCCATCTATGTGCCCAATGCGGCGTTCAGCCGAATTACCATCGAAACGCCATCGCGCATGGAGGCGCGCCTGATCTGGGAGAACATCGGCGTACGCTATCAGGATGCGCACTGTATTGAAGCAATTACCAGCGACATACGCGAGATGCTCGATCAGGATGAAGAGATCAATAGCGATGAGCTGATCACGGTGAACTTCAACCAGTACGGTGACTATTCGCTCAATCTGATGATCTATGCGTTGAGCTGTGTCACCGACTGGCAGCGCTACAACGAGACCCGACAGCGCATCCTGCTCAAGGTGCGCGACATCATCTATCACCATGAGGCGGAGCTGGCACTGCCTGCATCAAGAGTCTATGTGCCCGATGAGGTGCGCCTGGCCAACAACATGCGCCAGGATGACCTTGAGACCGAAGGGGATTCCCGGCAGGATAGCGCCTCTCAAAATGCCCGGTCAGCGGCCAGAAGCCGGACGCGGGACAAGGACAGGGGGCAAAAGGCCCCGTTTGATACCGAACCCAACAGTGAGTCAGATGGCGATGGCTGAAAAGCACGATGGTCACCTCGAGATAGCCCAGTATCACAACGACATGAAGGTTTTGATGGATGAGGCAGACTGCCTGATCGATCTGCCTGCCGTCGAAAGGGCACTGGACGACATGGCCGAGCGATTGACGCAGTCACTTTCTGACAGCATGCCGGTGTTTTATTGCGTCATGAACGGCGGATTGATCACAACAGGTCATCTACTGACGCGGCTGGGGTTCCCGCTGGAGGTGGATTATCTCCACGCCACACGCTATCGCGGCGGCCTGCACGGCGGTGAGCTGTTCTGGCGCGTCTCGCCCGAGGTGCCCATGGCGGGCCGTCACGTGGTCATCGTGGACGATATTCTGGATGAAGGCGCAACGCTTGCCGCCATCCTGGAATATTGCCGGCAGGCGGGGGCGGCCAGTGTCTCCTCGGCCGTGCTGGTCGAAAAGATGCATGATCGCAAGGCCGTTCCCGATCTCAAGGCGGACTATGGCGGTCTGGAGGTCGAGGACCGCTACGTGTTTGGTTTCGGTATGGACTACAAGGGCTACTGGCGTAACGCGCCGGGGATATTTGCACCGCGCGGGCTTTGATTGCGAAAGTGCTTTCTGGTCACAAACAAGGGGCCGGCCATTATGGCTGGCCCCTTGTCGTGTGGCATGCGCCGGGACTGCCCGGCCGCTCTGGAAATTTCAGGATTTCTGGTTGAAATGATCCAGCAGGCTTTCGATGGCGGCAAAGCGCGTCTCAGCGCTTTCCATGGGCTTTTCGAAGCGCAGGGTATCGGCCCCATCCAGACGGTACTGATCGGGCGCTTTTTGCATCATCTGCACCAGCGTCATGGGCTCGACCGAGGTTTCCGAACTGAACTGTATTCGTCCACGTTTGTCGCCGGCCTCCAGCCGCGTAATGCCCAGCCGCTCGGCTTTGAAACGCAGGGTGGCCTGGCGGAAAAGGTGTTTGACCGGCTCCGGCAGCAGTCCAAATCGATCGATCATCTCGACCTGAAGCTCGCGTAGCTCCCCATCGTTTTTGGCGTTGCTGATCCGCTTGTACATGACCAGACGCTGCTGCACGTCATGCATGTAGTCTTCGGGGATCAGCGCCGGCAGCCCGAGGCTGATATCCACGCCTTCCGACATGGGGGCTTCGATGTTGGGCGTCTTGCCGCTTCGAATGGCATTGACGGCGCGGTCGAGCATTTCCATGTAAAGGCTGTAGCCGATGGTCTCGATCTGACCGCTTTGCTCTTCGCCCAGCAGTTCCCCGGCACCGCGAATTTCCAGATCGTGGCTGGCAAGCGTAAAGCCTGCGCCCAGATCTTCTGCCTGAGTAATGGCCTCCAGGCGCTTGGTCGCATCCGTGGTGATCTGTTTAGGTGGCGGGGTGAGCAGATAGGCGTAGGCCTGATGGTGTGAACGGCCTACGCGCCCTCGCAACTGGTGGAGCTGGGCCAGGCCGAACTTGTCGGCTCGCTCGATGATGATGGTGTTGGCGCTGGGCACATCGATGCCGGTTTCAATGATGGTGGAGCACACCAGCACGTTGAAACGCTTGTGATAGAAGTCCGACATTGCACGCTCCAGGGCGCGCTCGGCCATCTGACCATGCGCGACGCCCACGCGGGCATCCGGCACCAGTTCGCGGACCTTTTCGGCCGTGGCCTCGATCGATTTGACCTCGTTGTGGAGATAGTAGACCTGACCACCCCTCAACAGCTCGCGCAGCACGGCCTCCTTGAGAACGGCCTGATTGCGCTGCTGCACGAAGGTCTTGACCGACAGCCGTCGCGCCGGCGGCGTGGCGATGATGGAAAGATCGCGCATACCGCTCATCGCCATCGACAGCGTCCGCGGGATGGGCGTGGCGGTCAGGGTCAGGATGTCGACCTCGGCGCGAAGGGATTTGAGCCTTTCCTTTTGATGAACGCCAAAGCGGTGCTCTTCATCAACGATGACCAGTCCCAGGTTGGCAAACTCAAGCTCCTTGCCGAGCAGCTTGTGCGTGCCGATGACGATATCAATGCGACCATCATTGAGACGTTCAAGCGTCTGCGACTGCAGCTTGCCGCCCTGAAAGCGTGACAGGATATCGATATTGATGGCCGAGTCGGCGAAGCGGTCGCGGAAATTGTCGAAGTGCTGCTGTGCCAACAGTGTTGTCGGTACCAGTACGGCCACCTGGCGTCCGGACTGCACGGCCAGAAAGGCGGCCCGCATGGCCACTTCCGTCTTGCCAAAACCGACGTCCCCACAGATGACGCGATCCATGGGCTGGGTCGAGGTCATGTCGTGAATCACGGCATCAATGGCCATGCGCTGGTCGGGCGTTTCCTCAAAAGGGAAGGTCGCGGCAAAGCGGGCGTACTCCTGCCCGGGCGGTTCGCAGGCGAAGCCTTCGCGCGCCTCACGTCTGGCATAGACATCGAGCAGTTCGGCGGCCGTATCGCGAACCTTTTCTGCCGCCTTGCGCCGCGCCTTTTCCCATTGGTCGCTGCCCAGCTTGTGCAGCGGGGCGCTGTCGTCGCTGGCGCCGGCGTAGCGAGAAATCAGGTGAAGACTGTCAACCGGCACATAAAGACGGGCGCCGCTGGCATATTCCAGCGTCAGAAATTCGGCCGGCATGCCGCCGGCATTCAGGGTTTCAAGCCCCAGGTAACGACCGACGCCGTGTGCCTTGTGAACGACCGGTGCGCCTTCTCTGAGCTCGGAGAGATGACGTACGGCCAGCTCGTTGTCGTCCGTGGCACGGCTGCGCCGCCGGCTCTGACGCACGATCTCGCCGTGTAGTTCGGTTTCGGTCAGTACCAGCAGCTTTTCGCTTTCAAGCCAGAGTCCGCGCTCAAGCCCGCCTTCCACAAGGGCATGAGACTGACCGGCATTGAGAAAGCTCTGCCAGCTGTCGGTATCGCTCAAGGACAGCCGCAAGGGCGCCAGGGTTTCGTGCAGTGCTTCCTGCCGGCCACGGGACTCCGCCACAAACAAAACGCGAAGATCGTCGTGGGCGGCCAGAAACTGCTCCAGAGCTGCCAGCGGTTTCGCGGCCCGACCGTCGATGGCGATTTCGGGCAGGGCTGCCCCTTCGACAGGGGTGCCCTCATCATCCGTGCGCCACTGCAGACGCGGATAGCGGTTGATATGTCCGAAAAGTTCTGCCACCGGCACAAAGGCCTTTATGGGCGGCAAAAGCGGGCGGGTCGGGTCAACGCCGAGGTTTTCATATCGTCCGGTAATGGACTGCCAGTGGCCTTCGGCGGCGTCAAAGCTGCCCGGCATCAGCGCGCAGCGCAGGTCACTGCCAATATGATCGAAAAGCGTCGAGGTGTGCTCGAAAAACAGCGGCAGGTACTGCTCAAGACCGGGAGAGGGGATGCCCTGCAGAGCATCGAGATACAGCGGACAGTGGCGCGGGTCGACATCGAAAAGCGTTTCGAAGCCCTCGCGAAACCGGGCGATGGCGTCCTGTGTCAGCGGATATTCGTGTGCCGGCAGTAGCTCGATGCGCTCGATACGATCCGTGGAGCGCTGTGTATCGGGATCAAAATGACGCAGTGTATCGACGTCATCATCAAACAGATCGATTCGTAGCGGGTGCTCGCTGCCGACCGGGTAAAGATCGATAAGCGCGCCGCGAAAGGCGTATTCGCCCGGTTCATAAACGGTTTCAACCGCACGATAGCCGGCAAGGTGAAGCTGTTGGCGAAAATGCTGGCGGTCCAGCGACATGCCGGTTTCCAGATGCAGGGCCTGCACGGCGACATAGTCGGTCGGAGGCAGACGCTGCATGAGGGTGTTGACCGGCGCCAGAACGATGCTCTGGTACTGGTGCTGAAGCTGTCGCAGGGTGCGCAGGCGCTCCGAGACAATATCCTGATGCGGCGAGAAACTGTCATAGGGCAGGGTTTCCCAGTCGGGAAAGACCAGTACTTCCTGATCGCTGAAAAAGCGCAGTGCCAGCGCCATGCGCTGGGCGCTCGCCGAGTCCGGCGTAATCACAAGCAGGGGCGTATTCTCGGCACCGGCCAGATGAGCCATGGTAAGCGCATCAGCGCTGCCCTCGGGCAGTCGCCAGCGTGTGTTTTCCCGGGCAGGGGCAAGCGCGGGGGGCGCAAGGGGGCTGATGGTGTTATGCGATGGCATGGGTCACTTCAGATCATGGGCACGTGGACAAAATGCGGACAGTATCGTCGATGTAAAAGAGGTTTGCGTTAAAGTCTGTCATCACAGGGTATAAAGACCCTGTTCATGGCGCATGGTCGCGAGGCTGAAACGGTATCGAAATGTGCTTTCTGGTATCAAAGACCCGCAGCCAGCGAGCGGTATAAAGGCCATAACGCTTGTCAAGCCATGCTTTGGTGTAGTGAGACTACATGTTTGCGACTACACAACCATTGTGAGGAGGTCGCACTCTTTCGATAATGCCGCACCTTAAGATTGCAGCTGCCGAGAGAGTGCCCGACGATACCGAAACGGATATCAAATAAAACAAGGGCAGGCGCTGCAGGTTTTCGTTCACTGCAAGGAAACCTGACGTGAGTACGCAAAAAGAAGAAACGTGTCTGCAGCAGTGGCAGGCGCAGGAAGCACTGGCCGAGGAGATGATCCCGCTTCTGGGACGTCTCTATCGAACCTGCCAGGTCGTGCCGCTGATGTATGGTCGTTCCATGGTCAATCAGTCGGTTATCCAGCTGTTAAAGCATCATCGTTATGCTCGCCATGCTGAAAACGTCGAGCTGGAGGTTAGCGACTCCTTCCTTTTGATCAAGCGCCTGATCGAGCTTGAACCCGGCCCGGCCCATATCGATATCGGCAAGCTGGCCGTGGCCTACAAGCGCAGTGGCGAACGTGATGTCATGGGCTTTTTGAGAAAGGCCCTTGATCCCATTGTGGGGCAGCAGGGCAAGGGCGGTTCGCAGCCCCCCCGGGATGTCGTGCTTTATGGCTTTGGCCGCATCGGGCGATTGCTGGCCCGGCTTCTGATTGAACGCGTCGGCAGTGGGCGCATGCTGAGGCTGCGCGGGGTTGTCGTGCGTGGCGACAGCTCGGATCTGGAAAAGCGTGCCAGCCTGTTGCGGCGCGATTCCATCCATGGTCCGTTCCCTGGAACGCTGAGCCTGGATCACGACAATGATGCCATTATTGCCAACGGCAATCATATTCAGTTCATTCGCGCCGAGTCACCGGAAAGTATCGATTACACGGCTTACGGTATCGATAACGCTATCGTGGTGGACAATACCGGCAAGTGGCGTGATCGGGAAGGGCTTTCGAAGCATCTGCAGGCGAAGGGTGTTGCGCGTGTTTTGCTTACGGCACCGGGCAAGGGCGATATCAAAAATATCGTCTACGGCATCAACGAACAGGAAGCCGATGAAAACGAGCAGATCCTGTCGGCGGCGTCGTGTACCACCAATGCCATCGTGCCGGTGCTGAAATGCCTGTCGGACCGCTTCGGCATCGAGCGTGGCCATGTAGAAACGGTGCATGCCTACACCAACGATCAAAACCTGACCGACAACTATCACAAGGCCGAACGTCGCGGGCGCAGTGCACCGATGAACATGGTGTTGACCGAGACCGGTGCTGCCAGGGCAGTGGTACGGGCGCTGCCGGAGCTTGAAGGCAAGCTCACAGGTAATGCCATTCGGGTACCCATCCCCAACGTTTCCATGGCAATTTTGAATCTGACGCTTGAAAAGGCGTGCGACAGGGCATCCCTGAATGCCTACCTTCGTGAAATGTCGATCGATTCGAAGCTGCGTCGCCAGATCGATTTTGTCGATTCACCGGAAGTGGTGTCATCGGATTTTGTGGGCAACCGTCATGGCGGGATCGTCGATGGCAAGGCCACCATCGTTGACGGTAGAAATATCGTCTTGTATGTGTGGTATGACAATGAATTCGGCTACAGCGCCCAGGTCATTCGGCTGGTACAGCATATGGCGCATGCACGCCTTCCTTCCTTTCCTTCGCCAAACTGAAATCAGCCCATTTTCTCCTGGACTTTGGTCCAGGAGACCCCCGCACTCAATGTGAATCCCTTGTAACTCATGTGGTTTTTCATGTCCCGGCTCCTTATAATACGGCTGGTTTTTAAACCGTGTTAAATCATGTCCGCTCTGGCGGATCACCGAAACATCTCATCTGATTGATCATCACCCAAGGGGATCACCGGGAATAACGGTTGCTATCAATAGCTTGCGTCAAACGGTTATCAAACCCTGCATGACTGCATCAGATTCGACTACTGGGCGAGACTATGATCGAAGTCAAACGAGGCCTGGATCTCCCCATCGCGGGTTCACCTTCCCAGACCATCGAAAATGGTCAGCCGGTGAAGCATGTGGCTGTTCTTGGCCCTGATTACATTGGCATGCGGCCGACCATGGAAGTCCGCGAGGGAGACCGGGTATCGCTTGGTCAGGTACTTTTCACTGACAAGAAAACCGAAGGCGTTTGCTATGTGGCGCCTGCCGCCGGTGAGGTAGTAGCCATCAACCGTGGTGAGAAGCGCCGCCTTCTGTCGGTGGTCATTCGCATTGATGACAGCAGTGATGGCCAAACGTCCGCCCTTGAGCGTCACGACCCCGGCCATCTCGATACGCTTGAACGTCAAACGGTTGTCGATCGACTGGTGGCAACCGGTTTGTGGACCAGCTTTCGCAAGCGACCCTTTTCACGTGTGCCGTCGGTGTCCGAGCAGCCGCTCAACATTTTCGTGACGGCCATGGATACGCATCCCCTGAGTGCCGATCCGGCGCCCATCATCCAGGAGCGTCGTGAAGATTTCGTCAACGGACTCAGGATCATTCGGCATCTGACCGAAGGGCAGGTCTATCTGTGCACCGCTCCCGGTGCCGAGATTGGCGGTGGTGAACTTGACGGCGTCAAACAGGAAAGCTTTGGCGGCCCTCACCCGGCGGGGCTTGCCGGTACCCATATACACTATCTTTCACCGGTCGGCATCAGTCGTCAGGTCTGGCACCTGAACTATCAGGATGTCATGGCGATCGGCACGCTGTTCACCGAAGGTCGACTGGATACGCGCCGCGTCGTGGCGCTGGGCGGCCCGGCGGCCAAAAAGCCGCGTCTGGTGCGTACCCGGCTGGGTGCAAGCCTTGATGAGCTGCTTGCCGGTGAGGTCGAAAGCGATCAGGATGTTCGTGTTATCTCGGGATCAGTGTTTGGTGGCAGTACGGCCCGAGAGGCGACTGCCTATCTCGGACGCTACCATCTACAGGTCTCGCTGATCGAAGAGGGCCACAAGCGAGCGCTTCTTGGCTGGCTTTCTCTGGGACTTGACCGGCACTCCGCTACCGGTATCTATCTGTCGCGCCTGACACGGCCGGCCTCCTTTCGACCCAATACCAGCACGAATGGCTCCGAGCGGGCCATGGTGCCGATCGGTTCCTATGAGCAGATCATGCCGCTGGATATTCTGCCAACGCAGCTTTTGCGTTCGTTGATCGTTGGGGATATAGAAGTCGCCATGCAGCTGGGCTGTCTGGAACTTGACGAGGAGGATCTGGCACTTTGTACCTACGTCTGTCCGGGCAAGTATGAGTACGGCCCGATCCTGCGCGACAATCTGACAACGATCGAGAAAGAGGTCTGATGATGGGGATTCGTCGTTTACTGGATAATATCGAGCCCCACTTTCATGAGGGCGGGAAGTACAAGCGCTTCTATGCACTCTATGAGGCGGTCGATACCATTTTTTATGCCCCGGGGCATGTGACCGGTTCAACCTCTCACGTGCGCGACGGCATCGATCTCAAGCGCATCATGATCACGGTCTGGATGTGTACTTTTCCAGCCATGTTTTTTGGGATGTATAACGCGGGTCTTCAGGCCAACGTTGCCATCGCTGGTGATTACGGCGTGCTGACGGGCTGGCGTGAATCGATTGTCATGGCGCTGGCAGGAGGGCATGACCCGAGCAGTATCTGGGCCAACTTCGTGCTCGGAGCGACATGGTTTGTGCCCATCTATGCCGTGACCTTTATCGTGGGCGGTTTCTGGGAAGTGCTGTTTGCCATTCGCCGCGGTCATGAGGTCAATGAAGGCTTTTTCGTGACCTCGGTGCTGTTTGCCCTTATTTTGCCGGCCACCGTGCCGCTGTGGCAGGTGGCGCTGGGCATTACCTTTGGCGTGGTCATCGGCAAGGAGGTCTTTGGCGGAACCGGCAAGAACTTCCTTAATCCGGCATTGACCGGGCGTGCCTTTCTTTATTTTGCCTATCCGGCGCAGCTGTCGGGCGACTCCGTCTGGGTGCCTGCCGATGGTTATACCGGTGCAACGGCGCTTTCCACCGCCGCTCAGGGTGGGGTAGATCAGCTGGCCGCGCAGACGCCCTGGCTTAACGCCTTTTTCGGATTCATCCAGGGCAGTATCGGTGAAACTTCCACGCTGATGATTCTGCTGGGCGGTCTGATCATGGTCTGGACCCGGGTTGCCTCCTGGCGCATCATTCTGGGCGTTTTTCTCGGCATGGTTGCCACATCGACGCTGTTTAATCTGATCGGTTCCGATACCAATCCGATGTTTGCACTGCCCTGGTACTGGCATCTGGTCATCGGTGGCTTCGCCTTCGGCATGATCTTCATGGCGACTGACCCCGTATCGGCCTCGATGACCAACACCGGCAAGTTGATTTTCGGCGGATTGATCGGATTCATGACGGTACTGATCAGGGTCGCCAACCCGGCGTTTCCTGAAGGCATCATGCTGGCGATTTTGTTTGCCAATCTTTTTGCACCGCTGATCGACCACTTTATCGTTCAGGCCAATGTCAAACGTCGGCAAAAGCGTCTCATGCCGTCACGGGATAAGGAGGTTGCCTGATGGCCAGTAATGATTCGATCAAGAAAACGCTGACGGTGGCACTGTCACTGTGTGTTGTCTGCTCCGTGGTTGTTTCCACGGCGGCCGTGGCGCTCAGGCCCACACAGCAGCAGAATCAGGAGCTCGATCGCAAGACCAACATTTTGCAGGTCGCCAACCTTCTTGAGCCCGGACAAAGCGTTGATCAGCAGTTCGGCGAGATTACCCAGCGCGTGGTGGATCTGCGAAGCGGTGAGTATGCTGATGATATCGACCCTGACCGCTTCGATCAGATCGCCTCGACCCAGGACCCGGCCATGTCGCGCACGCTGGGCGGCAGTCAGGATCGGGCGGGCATCGGCGGCCGTGTTGAAAATTACGCCACGGTCTATCTGGTGGGCGATCCTGACAATCCCGACGAGATTATCCTGCCGGTACGCGGGCAGGGGCTGTGGTCGTTGATGCTGGGGTATCTGGCCCTTGAAGGCGACGGCAACACGGTCGTGGGTCTTTCCTTTTATGAGCAGGGTGAGACACCCGGGCTTGGCGGCGAAGTCGACAACCCGCGCTGGAAATCGCTCTGGCCCGGCAAGGAAGTCTATCCTGAAGGCAGCAACGACCCCGCGATTCGACTGGTCAAGGGCGGCGTTGGCAGCAACACGCCTGATGCCGAGCACAAGGTGGATGCGCTTTCCGGTGCTACCCTGACCAGTACCGGGGTGACTAACCTGCTGCAGTTCTGGATGGGCGACGAAGGCTTCGCCAACTATCTGGCGCGCTTTCGTGACACTTCACAAGGAGCTTGATCATGGCGAAAACTGATACGGCCAGAGGTCTGCTGATAACTCCGATATTTCAGAATAACCCCATTGCACTGCAGATTCTCGGGATCTGCAGTGCGCTGGCGGTCACCAACTCCATGAGCACGTCACTGGTCATGGGGCTGGCGGTTATTGCGGTTACGGCATTTTCGAACATGTTTGTTTCGTTGATCCGCAATCACATGCCGTCATCGATTCGTATCATCATTCAGATGACCATTATCGCCTCACTGGTCATCGTGGTGGATCAGCTCCTGAGAGCTTTCGCCTATGACCTCTCCAAACAGCTGTCGGTGTTTGTGGGGTTGATCATTACCAACTGTATCGTCATGGGACGTGCTGAAGCCTTCGCCATGCAAAATGGCCCCGGCCTGAGCTTTCTTGACGGTGTCGGCAATGGGCTGGGCTATACCTTCATTCTGCTGGCCGTCGGATTTTTCCGCGAGCTGCTGGGGTCAGGGTCCGTGTTCGGCATTACCATCATGCAGACCGTCAACGATGGCGGCTGGTACCTCCCCAATGGTCTGATGCTGCTGCCACCGTCGGCGTTTTTCGTGATCGGACTGCTGATCTGGGCCATCAGAAGCTTCAACCCGGAACAGGTTGAAAGCAACGAGTTCAAAATCACTACCAACACCAAGCCGCAGGCTGCCGAGGGGAGCGCGTGATGTTTGAACATTACCTTAGCCTGTTCATCAAGGCCGTATTTGTCGAGAACATGGCGCTGGCCTTCTTTCTGGGCATGTGTACCTTTCTGGCCGTATCCAAAAAGGTATCATCCGCCATTGGTCTGGGTGTCGCGGTTATCGTGGTACTGACCATCACGGTGCCGGCCAACAATCTGATCCTCAACTATCTGCTCAAGGCCGGTGCGCTGTCCTGGACAGGTGTTGAAGGTGCCGAAAACATCGATTTGTCGTTTCTGGGTCTTTTGAGCTATATCGGCGTTATCGCAGCCATTGTTCAGATTCTCGAGATGTTTCTCGACAAGTTTGTGCCCGCGCTCTACAACGCGCTCGGTGTTTATCTGCCGCTGATTACGGTGAACTGTGCCATTTTGGGGGCGGCGCTTTTCATGGTGCAGCGCGACTATGCCTTTGGCGAATCGGTCATTTACGGTCTTGGTGCAGGATTTGGCTGGGCACTGGCCATTGCAGCGCTGGCCGGTATTCGTGAAAAACTCAAGTACAGCGATGTGCCGGCCGGACTTCAGGGACTGGGTATCACCTTCCTGACGGTTGGTCTGATGTCACTGGGCTTCATGTCGTTTTCCGGCGTTCAGCTGTAAGCGGCGGATCATCGACTGAGCAAGGAAACGAGTCATGGTAGATATCTCTGTCATTATCGTTGGCGTGGTCATGTTCACGCTGATTATTCTGGGCCTTGTGGCCATTATCCTTACCGCTCGCAGCCGATTGGTCAGCAGCGGTGAGGTCACCATTGAAATCAATGGTGACCCGGAAAGCACCATCAAGACGCAGGCCGGGGGCAAGCTTTTGCAGACCCTGGCCGGTCAGGGCATTTTCCTGTCGTCTGCCTGCGGCGGCGGCGGGTCCTGCGCGCAGTGCAAGTGCCGTGTACAGGAAGGTGGCGGGTCGATCCTCGCTACTGAAGAGAGCCATTTCACCATGGGTGAAAAGAAAGAAGGCTGGCGTCTCTCCTGTCAGGTGCCGGTCAAGCAGGACATGAAGATCGAAGTGCCCGAGGACGTTTTCGGCGTCAAGAAATGGGAGTGTAGCGTTGTCGACAACGACAATGTGGCCACTTTCATCAAGGAACTGACGCTGCGTCTGCCCGAAGGTGAAAATGTGGCCTTCCGCGCCGGTGGCTACATGCAGCTTGAAGCGCCGCCGTATGAGGTCGATTTCAGCAATTTCGATATCGCTGAAGAGTATCGGGGTGACTGGGACCGGTTCGGCTTTTTCAAGCTGAAAACCAAAACGACCGAGCCGGTGATTCGCGCCTATTCCATGGCCAACTATCCGGAAGAGAAGGGCATTCTCAAGTTCAATATTCGTATTGCCACGCCGCCGCCTGACTCGGGTCACCAGCCGGGTCTCATGTCGAGCTGGGTGTTCAGTCTCAAGGCAGGCGACAAGGTCACGGTGTATGGTCCCTTCGGTGAGTTTTTCGCCAAGGATACCGATGCCGAAATGATCTTTATCGGTGGCGGTGCCGGCATGGCACCCATGCGAAGCCATATTTTCGATCAGCTCAAGCGTCTGGGTACCGAGCGAAAGATCTCTTTCTGGTATGGCGCCCGTTCGGTCCGCGAATCGTTCTATAACGAGGAATATGACCGGCTGCAGGAAGAAAATCCCAACTTCGAATGGCATCTGGCTCTGTCGGATCCGCAGCCCGAGGATAACTGGACCGGCAAGACCGGCTTTATCCATAACGTATTGTATGAAAACTATCTGAAGGACCATCCTGCCCCCGAAGACTGTGAGTACTATATGTGTGGGCCGCCGATGATGAACGCCTCGGTCGTCAAGATGCTTCTCGACATGGGGGTCGAGCCGGAAAACATTCTGCTTGATGATTTCGGCGGCTGATCCAGCGCTTCCTGCCACGGCATCGGTCTTCCCGATGCCGTTTTTGTTTAAATCCTATTGATACGATTATGTGGCCGCCATTGGTAGTTGGGTGGACCGGGCGGCTAAAATGGAATGACGGTCAATCGCGGTTGGTGATGACCGACAACGAACAGGAGCAACCCATGCTGTTATGGTTGATGGTTCTGGCAGTCATGCTGCTTATCGTGGGCGCCATGTCGGTAGGCGTTTTGTTGGGGCGCAAGCCTATCAGCGGCTCGTGCGGTGGTCTTAACAATCTGGGGCTCAAGCAGGGCTGTGACATCTGTGGTGGCAAGGATGAGATCTGTGAAGAGCAGCAGCGCAAGGAACAGCTGAGGCTGGCAGCACCCAGACCCGAGCTGGCTTTCGATGCAAGTCGTAAGCCGGGGGCCTGATACATCATGTCGACCCATCAATATGATGTTGTGGTACTGGGCGCAGGGCCAGCGGGTGAAAGTGCTGCCGTCAATGCTGCCAAGCATGACAAGCGGGTGGCCATTGTCGAACTGCAGTCATCCGTGGGCGGCAACTGTACGCACAAGGGCACCATCCCTTCAAAAACGCTGCGCCATGCGGTCAAACAGGTGGTTCAGTTCAACAACAATCCCATGTTCAGGGACCTTGGAGAGCCTCGCTGGGTCTCCTTTCCTCGCATGCTGGAGCGCTCTCGTCGTGTGATCGAGGATCAGGTGGCAATGCGGACGCGCTTTTATGCGCGAAACCGCATCGATGTCTTCTTTGGTACCGCTTCCTTTGCCGATGCCCATACCATTGAGGTGGCCGACGGGCATGGCGCCAGAGAGTCGCTGGTGGCCGAAAACATAGTTATCGCTACCGGTTCGCGCCCCTATCGGCCTTCGGATGTCAATTTCCGCCATCCACGCATTTACTGCTCCGATACTATCCTTGGGCTGTCGCATACGCCGCGTCGCATCATGATCTACGGTGCCGGCGTTATCGGCTGTGAATACGCCTCGATATTTTCCAATCTGGGTGTCAAGGTTGACCTTATCGATACCCGTGAGCGGCTACTGTCATTTCTGGACGCCGAAATCAGTGACGCGCTGTCCTATCATCTGCGCAACAGTGGCGTACAGATTCGTCACAACGAGGAATACTCCCGTGTCGAGGGAGATGAGTCCGGCGTTACGCTGCACCTCAAGTCGGGCAAGACGATGCGTGCCGATGCCTTCATGTGGGCCAATGGCCGAACGGGCAACACCGATACGCTTAAACTCGACAACGCAGGCCTTGAGTCAAACTCGCGTGGCCAGCTTCAGGTCGATAACAACTATCGTACGCAAGTCGAGCATATCCATGCCGCCGGCGACGTCATCGGCTGGCCGAGTCTTGCCAGCGCGGCCTATGATCAGGGGCGCTCGGCGTCCGGCGATGCATTAAGCAAGGCATCGCGCTTTGTCGATGACATTCCCACGGGTATCTATACCATTCCCGAAATCAGCTCACTGGGAAAGACCGAGCGGGAGCTGACGGATGCGAAAATCCCTTACGAAGTAGGGCAGGCCTTTTTCAAGGATACCGCCCGTGCCCAGATTACCGGGGACACTGTGGGCATGCTCAAGATTCTGTTTGACCCGCGAACGCTCAGGATTCACGGCATTCACTGCTTCGGCGATCAGGCCTCCGAAATTCTACATATCGGTCAGGCCATCATGAATCAGCCGGGCGAGTCGAATACGCTGGCGTATTTCGTGAACACCACCTTCAACTATCCGACCATGGCGGAAGCCTATCGCATTGCAGCACACAACGGGCTTAACCGACTGCACTAGGTTGATGAGCCTGCCATGGATGCCACGACGCCGACGCCCGAGTCGGCGTCGTTGTTTTCAACGCCACCATCATGAGGCTAGTGTCATGTCTGTTATGAGAAACCGTTCGCACCCCGGTAAAAGACATGATCTAACGCTGACTCTGGATCATCATGCGCTGGTCATTCATCGTCGCTATGAGGTGGTTGGCATCATCAACGATGTGCTGATTGGTCTCTGGTTTCTGGCGGGTAGCATCTGCTTTTTTTATTCATCGCTCATGAGTCTCGGCACCTGGCTTTTTGTCATCGGCAGCGCCCAGATGCTGATTCGCCCCCTTATCCGCCTGAGTCATCACCTTCATCTCAAAAAAATGCCGTTACCAGATGGCGATTTCTGATCAACGCCGATAGCGATGGATACGAAGGCTGGGAATAAAGGGCTCGCTTTCGATTTTTGAATCACCTCGCAACGCCCGGGTACGTTTTTCAGGCGGCTGAAGCGCGGGCTGGTTGATCTGCGGCAGTCGATTGTCCGGGGCGGGTACAAAAAGCGGCAGCGCCACATTCATGGCGCGGCGTGTGTGCCCATCTTCCAGCGGTTCACGGAAAAACAGGTTGGCCCGCATCAGGGGCGCCTGGGCTTGTACCTGCGCCAGCATTTCTCCGTCGGGAAGGGAGGCCAGCAATCGATACTGAATCTGCACGTGGGCGGCTTCATTATTGAGCCTTGCCAGTCTGGCTTCGACCTCGGCCACACTCATGCGCTTGATGGACCGGCCGCTGGAATACCAGGCGAGTCGAATGCGTGACACCGGCGCGTCTGCAATTGGCAGGCGTCGCCAGCACTGCTTGAGATGCAGGCGCGCCATGCCGCTTCCCTTGAGATGGTCGTGCAAAACGGGGTGGCGAAAGGGCAGCGTGGCCTTAAGCTCGGCGATCATGGCGGGATGCTGTTTTCGGGCCACACCCAGCTGTTGGGCGAAGGCGTCCTTGCACCGGTTGACTTCCAGTGCGTGTTCGAGCAGCACGTCATTGGCGACGACCACGCCCACATGATCGCGTGTTGCGCGCCCATCCTGCCCATCCTGATACCAGTAATCGGTCAGTGCCCGCATCAGCCAGTCAATGTCGGCGTCTCCGTCAAAACGCCACATGACCGGGGGATGCTGTCTCGCATTGGCGATCAGGGCTTGCGAGGCTTCCACCAGATCGTCGAAGGCCTTTTCCAGCTCTGCCATGAGTTGATATTGCAGCGACATGACCGGGTCCATCCCTGTTTTCTGAATATACCGTTATCTTTTATCATAAAGACGATGTGACAGTCATCACGCAATAAGTGCCGGTATCTGCCTTTTCGCTTGGGCAGATACCGGCAGTAGGGCTGGTCGGCTCAGCGGTCCAGGTATCGCTGGGTAATGTCGCCGTAGGCGTCGATACGACGGTCACGTAGATAGGGCCAGATGCGTCGTACCTGCTCGCTGCGCGTCGGCGACAGGGTCACCAAAAGCTCTTCGGTGTTCTCACCGGCCAGTGCCAGAATCTCGCCCTGTGCACCGGCAATGAAACTGCCGCCCCAGAAATCGATGCCACGCCCGACATGGCTGGGATCTTCTTCATGACCAACCCGGTTGGCGGCCAGTACCGGAATGCCGTTGGCCACGGCGTGCGAGCGCTGTATCAGGGTCCAGGCATCCTTCTGACGCTGCTTTTCATCCGCTTCATCGGCCGGGTCCCAGCCAATGGCCGTGGGATAGAGCAGCATGTCGGCACCGGCCAGCGCCATCAGGCGTGCGGCTTCGGGATACCATTGATCCCAGCAGACCAGTACCCCCAGACGGCCCACGGAGGTGTCGATGGGAGTGAAGCCTTTCTGGTGGCCGGCGTCACCGGGGGTAAAGTAGAACTTCTCGTAAAAGCCCGGATCATCGGGGATATGCATCTTGCGATAGGTGCCGACCAGGCCGCGATCGGTGTCGAGTACCACGGCGGTATTGTGATAAAGCCCCGGCGCACGACGCTCGAAAATGGAGCCCACGATCACGATATCGAGTTCTCTGGCCAGCCCGGCCAGAAACTGTGTGGTCGGGCCTTCCAGCGGCTCTGCCAGATCAAAGACGTCGGTGTCCTCGCACTGGCAGAAGTAACGTGTGGCATGCAGTTCCTGCAGCAGCACAAGCCTTGCGCCGCGCTGCGCCAGGGCGCGGATGCCTCGCTCACTCTCGGTCAGGCTTCGTGGCTTGTCGTTCCATGCCTTTTGCTGAACGACACCGACTTCAATGCTTTCCTTCATTCAATCTCTCCACGCATCAGTTTTCGATCACTTTCAGCGACCCTTTGGGCAGCTGCATGGTCAGGCAGTGCAGGCTGCCGTGCTGTCGAATCACCTGACGGCAGTCGACGGGGATGATGTCGCGCGTCGGGAAAGCTTCTGACAACGCCATGAGTGCGGTGACATCGGCCGGGTCGGCATAGGACGGCATCAAGACCGCGCCATTGATGATTAAAAAGTTGGCATAGGTTGCCGGCAGACGATGGCCATCTTCCGGATCAAGACAGGCACGCGGCCAGGGCAGGGCAATCAGCCGATAGGGCTTGCCATCGGTGCGGCGAAACGCCTTCAGTTCCTGCTCCATGGCGCTCAGGGCGTCAAAGTGCGGGTCGCCCGGGTCATCACAGCGCACGTAGGCAATGGTGTGCTCGTCGCAAAAGCGCGCCAGCGTATCGATATGGCTGTCGGTATCGTCACCTTCCAGATAGCCGTTTTCAAGCCATAGCACACGGTTGATGCCCAGATACTCTTTAAGGTGTGACTCCACGTCTGCCTGATCAAGGTGAGGATTGCGGTTGGGGTTCAAAAGGCAGCTGCGCGTGGTCAGCAGCGTCCCCTGGCCATCGGTTTCCACACCGCCACCTTCCAGCACGACCTGCTGCAGGCTCTGCAGTTCAGCCGCCAGAAGGTCCTGCTCTGCCAGCATGGCGTTGATCGCATTGTCCCGCTCGGCGGGAAACTTGCCCCCCCAGCCGGTAAAACGATAGTCCAGCAGCAGCGGGCGGCCGTTTGCCATGACGGTCAATGGGCCATGATCGCGGGCCCAGGTGTCGTCTCCGGGGGCGATGACCAGCGATAGCCGGCTATCGGGCACGCCGAGGTTGGCAAGCACTGTGGCCAGGCGTTGGCGGGTGTCATCATCCGGCAGGGTCACCAGCACGTGCTGATAGCGGGCGATCACCTCGATCAGGGTGACAAACGTGGTCTCGATGGCCTCCAGCAGTGAGGCCCAGTCGCTATCACGACCGGGCCAGCTGAGCATGACGGCCTGCTGGGGGGTCCATTCGGGTAGAAACTGACGGGGAGAGAGGCCCTGATTCATGGCAACTGTGTTATCCGCTCGATCGGTGGGGCAGAAATCTGCAGGTGTTGGCGCATGGCCCGAGTCGTATTTTACCACTGACAGGGATTAAGGCGACGCCTGATGCAGGGTGGTTCAAAAGTCCGTACCATACCGACTCCTGTCACTGGATCCCAGGCCAACAATGCTTGATCGAATTCCCTTCCTGATCGGGCTTCGCTATACGCGAGCCAAGCGGCGCAACCATTTTATCTCCTTTATCTCGCTGACCTCGATGCTCGGCCTGACGCTGGGCGTGGCGGTACTGATTCTGGTGCTTTCAGTCATGAACGGCTTTGACCATGAGCTGAGAACCCGTGTACTGGGCATGGTCCCGCACACCCGCATCGAGGCGCAAAACGGCGTCAACGACTGGCGTGCGCTGGCAGAGCAGATGCAAAAACATGACCATGTCGTGGGAGCAGCGCCCTATATCGAGCAGCAGGGCATGTTCTCCTCCAATGGTCAGACGCAGGGGGCCATGATCGAGGGCATTCTTCCTGATGCCGAGGAAAAGGTCTCCATTATTGGTAACCACATGGTGGGCGGCACGCTGGCCTCCCTTCAGACCGGGGAGTGGAATGTCGTTTTGGGCAGCTCCCTGGCCAGAAATCTGGGGGTCGGGCTGGGCGATAGCGTCACCCTTTTGATCCCCGAGGCGTCCATTACCCCCGGCGGCGTTTTTCCCCGTTTGAAGCGTTTTACCGTGTCCGGCATGTTTCAGGTGGGGGCACAGCTTGACGGCAACCTTGCCTATACCAGTCTGGGTGACATGAAAACGCTGGCACGCCAGTCCGGTGAAGCTCAGGGGGTGCGCCTTAAGCTCGACGATCTCTTCCAGGCGCACAGCGTCACCCGTGACATCATCAATTCCATGCCGCCTGGCTACCGCGGGATCGACTGGACCTATACGCAGGGCAATCTTTTTCAGGCCATTCAAATGGAAAAGCGCATGATCGGACTGCTGCTGATGGTGATCGTGGCGGTAGCGGCGTTCAATATTGTCTCGACGCTGGTCATGGTGGTCACCGACAAGCACGCCGATATCGCCATTTTGCGCACGCTGGGTGCCACACCCGGCGCCGTCATGGGCATATTCATGGTGCAGGGCATTACCATCGGGATTATCGGCATCGTTCTGGGCGTTCTTGCCGGCATCGGGCTGGCGCTGTCGATTGCCGACATCATCAGCTGGGTCGAATCCGCATTCGGTATCCAGTTTCTTGATCCCAGCGTTTATTTCATCAGCTATTTGCCCTCACGTCTTGAGTTGTCGGATGTTCTGGTCGTCACCGGCGTGGCCCTTTTGCTGAGTTTCCTGTCGACCCTTTATCCGGCGTGGCGAGCCGCGCGCGTACAACCGGCCGAGGTGCTGCGCTATGAGTAGTCAATACGATGCGGGAAAGCCGTTGGAAGGCGATGCCATGCTGGCGTGCCGATCTCTGACACGCGTCTATCAGGAAGGTCCGCAGGATCTGACCGTGCTGGACAATCTGGAGCTGAGCGTGGCTGCCGGCGAGCGAATCGCAGTGGTCGGCAGTTCCGGCAGCGGCAAGACCACGCTGCTGAATCTGCTGGGGGGGCTGGACCGGCCGACACAGGGCGAAATACTGATCGGCGGACGCTCGATCAAGGGACTTTCCGAGTCCGCCATCGGTCGGTTTCGCAATCAGCACATCGGGTTTGTTTATCAGTTTCACCATCTGCTGGCTGAGTTCACGGCGCTGGAGAATGTCTCCATGCCGCTGATCATTCGCGGTCAAAGCCGCAGTGAGGCCGCCAAAAAAGCCAAAACGCTGCTTGAAAGGGTCGGTATGGCGCCCAGAGGCGAACACAAGCCCGGAGAGCTTTCAGGCGGCGAGCGCCAGCGTGTGGCCATTGCGCGCGCGCTGGTGACGGACCCGAGCCTGGTACTGATGGATGAGCCCACCGGTAACCTTGACCAGGTAACGGCGCGCCAGATTCTGGATTTGATGGATGAGGTGGCCGAGCGCTCACGCAGCGCGTTCGTGGTTGTCACCCATGATATGGCGATCGCCCGGCATCAGGACCGGGTGCTGCGCCTTGATCAGGGGCGCCTGGCCCCCGATGTCATGACCTGATCGTGATTTGTACGTACGAAAAAAGGCCCGTCAGTTCTGCTGACGGGCCTTTCGTTTGTCCAGTCATTGATCAGTTCTGAACGGACATCACGGCGCCACCGTCAACGCGAATATTGGACCCGCTGATAAACGAGCCGCGCTCGGAGACGGCCAGCGCGATAGCAGCAGCGACTTCTTCTGGCTGTCCACGGCGCTTGAGCTTGATGCCGGGGCGCTCTTCTTCAAGAAAGCTTTCTACCGCCTCATCGAAGGAGCAGCTGTTCTCCGTTGAGCGCTTGTCCATCATCCCATCGGTCATGGGCGATTCAATGAATGCCGGCGAGACCGTATTGCAAAGGATGCCGTTTTCCGCCTCGCCATAGGCCAGGTTTTTGACGAACGTGGCAAGCGCTGCCTTGGAAACGTTATAGACGGCTTCATCCCAGTAGGGCTGCACGGCATTTTCCGAGGTGATGCAGACAAAGCGTCCCCAGCCCTTTGCGCGCATGGTGGGAAAGGTGGCGCGTGCCATGCGAACGGCGGACATGAAGTTGATCTGCCAGGTGTCCTCGAAGTCTTCATCGCCGACTTCAAGAGGATGACCCTTGGCGCCGGTAATGCCGGCCGTGTGGACCACTATATCAATGGTGCCAAAACGATCGATGGCCGCCTGCGCCAGCGCATCAACATCTTCCTGTCGGGTGATGTCCGCCTTGTGGCAAATGATTTCGCCCTCCATCTTTGCGACATCCTTTTCAAGCTGCTCGATGTCCATGTCGGACAGAACAAGCCTTGCACCTTCATTGGCAAGCTCACGCGCGGCAGCAAGCCCCAGCCCACCCTTGGCACCGGTAATAATGGCGACGCGATCGGTAATTCCCAGATCCATGATGTCGGCTTCCCTGTCGATAATGGATAGACATGCCTGCGAGTCAGGCAGAACCAACATAGTTTAAAAAACGCCGGGGAGAAACGTGGCGGTGGATCATTGCGCGCGGGCTCGGGGGAGAGCTCAGCGCTGGCGCCGGTGCAGGCGGCGTTTGCGCCAGATACGCAGGATGTGCCAGCGCCAGCAAAGGCGCGTCAAGATGTTGGCTACGATGCCGATAACGAGGGCACAGACCAGCGACCCGATGATCAGGGACGGCATCATGTCGACCAGCTGATTGGCAAACCAGCTGACGCTGACTTCATCGGGCAGGGCGCGCGGCGGTGTCTGCAGCACCCAGGCACCCACCCGGTAAGTCACATAGAACACGACAGGCATGGTCAGGGGGTTGGTCAGCCATACCAGCGCCAGGGCCAGCGGCAGATGGCCGCGCAGCCACCAGGCGCCAAGAGCTGCCACCAGCATCTGTCCGGGAATCGGCAGAAGGGCGCAGAAAAGTCCAACGGACATGCCATTGGCGATGCTTCGCCGCGTGATCAGCCAGAGCGCAGGGTTACCGAGCAATGGGTGAATCAGGCGAAGCGATTTACGGCGCCGAATGGTCTCCGGGTCCGGCAGATAGCGTTGAATAAATCGGCGCAGCATCAGGCAGCGTCCTGACTAAACGAGGTCACCATTATCCCTGAACCCCGCGGATGAGGAAAATCTTTCTGAATATCATGAGCGTTTTGTGCCCATTCGTCGTGAACTGATTGATTGCGCAAAAGGTATCCGTCTCCCGCTGCTGTGTCTTTCAGCCTGCGTCGGTGCCTTGCTGGTGCGGCTGCCTCAGGAAACATGGCTGTGGGCGGTTGCGCTTTTCTGGCTGTTGGCGGCAGCACTGTATCACCGGCTGTTGTTGCTCATGGCCCTTGTGTTGACCCTTGCGCTGTATCACGGCGTGACACAGTGGCCTGAACCGCTGGCGCAGGGGCTGGCCCGACAGGACGTGACGCTGACCGGACGCATTGTGTCGCTGAAGCGTCTGGAAGGGCGCGCACGAATTGATTTTGCGGTCACGAGCTGCCGGGAGCCGGCCGGGCTGCCGGCCTGTGACAGGCTTCAAAACGTTCGTCTCGACTGGTATCGGCCACCGGCGCTTGAAATCGGGGAACGATGGCGGCTGACGGCACGGCTAAAGCCGCCACACGGCTTTCGCAATCCCGGCCGGTTTGACTATGGCGCATGGCTTGTCGACCAGGGGTTTGGGGCCACCGGCTACGTGCGTGACCCGGAAAGCGCCAGGCGCCTGCAAAAGGGCGTCGGACCGGCATTGACTCAGCGCTGGCTCGCTTCACGCGTGCATGATGATTTTACCCGGCGCTGGCTGCAGGCGCTGACGCTGGGAGACGGTGGTGCGCTGGAAACGGCGCAGTGGACACTGCTCAGGGAGACCGGTACGACGCATCTGGCCGTGATCTCGGGGCTTCATGTTGGGCTGGTATCGGGCTGGGTACTGTTTCTCGCTCGCTTTCTGGCTCGACGACTTCAGCCCTGTCGCTGGCGCATGCTTAACTGGCCCTGGTGTCTGGCGGGGCTGGCAGCCGTGGCCTATGCCGCCCTGTCGGGGTTTGCGCCGCCGGCCGTGCGCGCGGCCATCATGACCCTCATTGCGCTCTGGACCGGCAGTGGTCGGCATGCTCCCGGCGTATGGCAGGCATGGTGGCTGGCGCTTTTGATTGTCATCATGACCGCACCTCTTTCTCTACTGCGTCCGGGGCTGTGGCTCTCCTTTGGCGCCGTTGCCGTGCTGATACTGGCCTGGCGCTGGCGGGAGAAGCCGCGCTGGTGGTACGCGGTGCTGAGAAGCCAGGGGCTTTTGAGTCTGGCAACCGGTGCCGCCACGCTGCTTGTGTTTGATCAGCTGGCCAGCCTTTCGCTTTTGATCAACCTCGTCGCGATCCCCTGGGTTTCCATGATCATGGTGCCGCTGGCACTGCTTGGCTGGTTGCTATCCCCTGTACCGGGCGCCGGGCAATGGCTCTGGTGGCTTTTCGGACAGACCGCCCATATCTTTGAAGCCAGCCTCGAACAGGTTCGACAGTGGCAGCCCCGGTGGCAGCCTGGCGACGAACAGATAGGGCCTCTGGCCGTCATGGAGTTTCTGATCTGTCTGGTATGGCTGCTGCCCGGGCTGGCACGTTCATGGCGATGGACGGCCAGCGCCATGGCAGTTCTTTTGTGTCTGGGAAGCAGTAGCGCGCCCGCGCTGAAAAGCGGGGAGCTGTCGCTGGTGGTCCATGACGTTGGTCAGGGGCAGTTGATCGATATTCGCACGGCCCACGGGCGCTGGCTTTATGACAGCGGCCCGCGCTCACGCTCGGGTTTTATGGCGATTACCACGCTCTGGGATGATCCTCAGCACTTTGACGGCGTCATCGTGTCGCACGGCGACATGGATCATGCCGGGGGCGTTTCCGTACTCAAGTCGGTTCACAGGGTCGATCACTGGTGGGCGCCGCTACCGGATACCATCGATGTCGATGCACTCAGGCCCTGCCGTGCCGGCGCCTCATGGCGAGTGGATGGCGTCAGCTTTACCTTTCTCTGGCCGCGCAGCACGGCCACCATGCCGGCAGGGGAAAATGATCGTTCCTGCGTACTGCTGATCGAAAGCGCCCATCATCGCTTTCTGATCACCGGTGACGCCGGCAAAAGCGTTGAATCCCGCATTGTTGCCCATTACCAGCAGCCCGTCGATGTGCTGGTGGCCGGCCACCATGGCAGTCACGGCAGCTCTTCACAGCGCATGATCGACCTGCTCAAGCCGAGTCGCGTGATCTACAGCGCCGGCTATCTCAATGCATACGGCCATCCCGCCGATCGCGTGGTCAGACGGTTTCGTCAGGCCGGAAGCTGTCAGTGGAATACGGCCCTTGATGGTGCCATTGCCGTGGCAAGCAGCGCCGCCGGGATCGGTGTCAAACCCCAGCGGGTCGTCAGCGGTGTCGAACGGTGCCGACCTGGGGTAGAATCCGGCCGGTGATTGCCCAGGGGCAGTCTTCGATTGTGATCGATAGCGGGGCATCGTTATCGTTGGGTTCGGCGCTGCCGGCGTCCTGACGTGTTTACCCGGTATCATTATCAGCCAGGCAGGAGAGCCCGTGAAGTCAAACGCCAGTCTGACGCTGTACGCCCGTCTGCTGACCTATGTAAAGCCTTTCTGGAAGGCCTTTGCGATCGCGCTGATCGGCAATGCCATCTATGCAGGCTCCAGTACTCTCATGGCACGCATCATGGAGTTTCTGACAGACGGTATACAAAACCCCGATGCCGATTTTCGTCAGGCCCTGCCTTTGATGATTATCGGCATTTTCCTTGCCCGTGGTTTTGGCACCTTTCTGGGTTCCTACGGTATGGAGTATGTGGCGCGCAACGTGGTGCATCGCCTGCGTGTGTCGGTATTTGATCAAATGCTGCATCTACCGGGGCGCTTTTACGATGAAAACAGCGGCGGCCATCTGATTTCACGCGTGACCTATCACGTTGAGCAGGTCACGGGTGCTGCCACCAAAGCGCTCAACGTGGTGCTGCAGGAGGGCATGCTGGTACTGGGTCTGACGATCTATCTGTTCTGGGTCAACTGGAAGCTGATGCTGATCTTCATTGCAGTGACCCCCTTGATCGGGTTTGTAGTGGCCTGGTGCAGCAAGCGCTTTCGCAAGCTTTCGCGGCGAATTCAGAAGTCGGTGGGTGAAGTGACCCATGTGGCATCCGAGACCATTACAGGCTACCGAGTGGTTCGTACGCACGGGGCAGAGCAGCATGAATACGATCGCTTCAACCGAGCCAGTCAATACAACCGCGACCAGAGTCTGAAAGAGGCTCTGACCAAGGCCATCAGTGCGCCGGTTATCCAGACGATGGTGGCCGTGTCGCTGGCATTGCTGGTCTGGCTGGCACTGGCGCCCGAGCTTCTGGGCAACATGAGCCCCGGTCAGTTCATCGGCTTTATTACCGCGGCCAGCATGATCATCAAGCCCATCAAGTCGTTGACGGAAATCAACGGCGTCATTCAAAAGGGACTGGCCGCGGCCCAGGAGCTTTTTGAATTGATGGACAGACCGCGTGAGCCGGATAACGGCACGCGCGACCCGGGACGCGTCCAGGGGCGTGTCAGCTTTGAAGAGGTGCGCTTTCGCTACGGCAGCGACCTGCCGGATGTGCTCAAGGGCATCAGTCATGAGGTGCGTTCCGGCGAGATGATTGCGCTGGTCGGGCGATCCGGCAGTGGCAAGAGCACCATGATGAATATGCTGCCGCGTTTCTATGACGCGACAGGCGGGCGCATCTGTATCGACGGAGTGGACATCCGTGATTACTCAATGCAGGCCCTGCGCCGCCAGATTGCGCTGGTGACCCAGAATGTCACGCTGTTCAATGCCACTGTGGCTGACAACATCGCCTACGGTATCGACAACGCCACGCGCGAGGCTGTGGTGGCAGCGGCTCAGGCGGCCTATGCCGATGAGTTTATCGAACGCCTGCCACAGGGGTATGACACTCTGGTCGGTGATAATGGCGTCATGCTCTCCGGCGGCCAGCGCCAGCGCATCGCGATCGCGCGTGCCATTTTCAAGGATGCCCCCATCCTGGTGCTGGACGAGGCGACCTCGGCACTGGATACGGAGTCCGAGCGCTACATCCAGCAGGCGCTTGAAAGGGTCTGCGAGGGTCGTACCACCTTTGTCATCGCGCACCGGCTGTCGACCATTGAACAGGCCGATCGAATACTGGTCATGGACAACGGCGAAATCATCGAATCGGGCGATCATGACACGCTACTGAAAAATGACGGTGCCTATGCCGCGCTGCATCGCATTCAGTTCAGCGAGGAGCGCACCAATGTCCCTGTATGAGTGCCTTCCAGGGGCGTCGTGTTCATGAAGGGGCTTGAAAGCGCCTGGTACAACGGCGCCCGCTGGCCGGTGCTGCTGACGCCGCTTGAAATGCTGTACAAGCGTATTGCGGATCGCCGTCGTCAGGCTTATCACAGCGGTCGGCGTGAAATCTGGGCGTCGCCGGTACCGGTCATCGTTGTCGGTAACATCACGGTAGGCGGTACCGGTAAATCACCCTTGACCGCATGGCTCGGGCGCTGGCTGCAGGATCAGGGCTGGGCGCCCGGCATCATTTCACGCGGCTACGGTGGCCACGCGCCGCGCTATCCCTTCTATGTCAGCGAAAACAGTGACGTGGCCCATGCCGGCGATGAGCCCGTCATGCTGGCCCAGCAGACACATCTGCCTGTCGTGGTAGACCCGGATCGTCCGCGTGCCGCGCGCAAGCTGATTGCTGCCGGCTGCAATATTTTGCTCTCCGATGACGGGCTGCAGCATCACGCGCTGGGGCGGGATATCGAGCTGGTGGTGGTCGATGGCGCCCGCGGATTTGGCAACGGTCGCTGTCTGCCGGCAGGGCCATTGCGTGAGCCGCTTTCCCGGCTGGCGGAAGTGGATGCTGTTATCTCCAACGGCGATCTGCAGGCGCCGGAGGCTGTCGCGCAGTACACCATGTCTCTGGTGCCCAGTGCCTGGCGTCACCTCAATGACGGTGTTTGCTATAGTATCGAGGCCCGGCCTTTTGACGGGCGAGTCCATGCCATTGCCGGCATCGGTAATCCGCAGCGTTTTTTCAAAACGCTCGAGACGCTGGGTGTGGCATTCGATCAGCACCCGTTGCCGGACCACCATCGATTTTCGGCGCAGGATGTGCGTTTTTCCGATAATCGCCCGGTGGTCATGACGGCCAAGGATGCCGTCAAGTGTCGCCCCTTTGCCAACGAACGATGCTGGTCACTGGATGTTGAAGCGCGCCCCGAGCCGGCACTGATCGAGTGGCTGGCAGCGCGTCTTGAAAAACTCTGATGCAGGAGAAAGAAATGGACCAGGAACTGCTTGCCATGCTGGTGTGCCCCGAAAGTGGTGGAAAGCTCGAATACAATCGGGACAGCGGCGAGCTATTGTGTCGCGAAAGCGGATTGGCCTATCCCATCACGGATGGTATTCCCGTCATGCTGGTCAGCCGTGCTCGTCGCCTGAGCGTTGAAGAATCGCTTGGCAAGGCGCAGGGGACATCGGCGGCGTCATGAGTCAGGCCTTTACCGTTGTAATTCCGGCCCGGTTTGCCTCACAGCGCCTGCCCGGCAAGCCCCTGCTTGATATTGCCGGCAAGCCCATGATCGAGCATGTCTGGCAGCGTGCCGTGGCATCAGGGGCCACCCGTGTGCTGATTGCCACCGATCACGAGCAGATCGCCGGTGTCGCTCGCGCTTTCGGTGCCGAAGTCGTGATGACACGGGAAGACCACGTCAACGGCACCTCACGCCTGACAGAGGTCATCGACAAACTGGGACTCGAGGATTCAGCCTGTATTGTCAACGTTCAGGGCGATGAGCCGTTGCTGCCCAGCAGCCTGATCGATCAGGTGGCGGCATCACTGCAGGGTGACGAGAGTGCGGCCATGGCAACGCTTGCAGAGCCGATTACCGATCGAGCGACCCTGATGCGTGCCAGCGTGGTCAAGGTGGTCCGTAACCATCAGGGGCGCGCTCTTTATTTTTCACGCGCACCCATCCCCTGGGATCGTGATCGCTTTGATCCGTCAGTCTCCGAACCGATGGAGGATGGTCACGATCCAGGCGAGGGCTGGCTGCGACATATCGGTATTTACGCTTATCGCGCATCCTTTCTGCGTGATTACCAAACACTTCCGATAGCGCCCGTGGAGGCCTGCGAGCAGCTTGAGCAGTTGCGGGCGCTTTATCACGGTCATGCCATTTCCGTTGCCGTGGCCACCGAGCAGTATCCCGCCGGTGTGGATACGCCCGAGGATCTGGCGCGCGTACGCGAATGGCTGACAAGGAGATCAGATTGACTCGAGTCCTGTTCGTCTGCCTGGGGAACATCTGTCGTTCTCCCATGGCCGAAGGCATTTTTCGTCAAATGGTACATCAGTCGGGGCTCGACGCCCGAATCGAGACGGATTCCTGCGGTGTGGGCGACTATCACGTGGGAGAGCCGCCCGACCCGCGGGCCATGCGTGAAGCGCAGCAGCGCGATGTTGATATCACCGAGCTGCGTGGCCGCGTGGTTCGTCGGGATGATTTTGACCGCTTTGATTACATTCTCTGCATGGATGGCGACAACCTTGAGGCCCTGCAGAAAATGGCGCCCGACAGCGGCCGAGCGCACGTGGGCCTTTTGATGGATTTCGCCAGTGAAGATACCGGTACGGAAATTGGTGATCCCTACTTCGGCAATACCGACAATTTCGGACGAGTGGCCGATCAGATCACTGCCGGCTGCCAGGGGCTTCTCGAACGGTTAAAACGCGGGGAAGCATCGGATTGAGGATGCAGTACGGCGTTGGCCTTCAGTCATATAACACGCTGGGTTTTGAGGCCACGGCCCGAGCGCTGGCCGAAGCCGATTCCCTGCTTTCTCTCCAGCGCGTTCTCGCCGCGGGCCGGCCGCGATTCGACCGCGTTATCCCGTTGGGGGGCGGCAGCAATCTGGTCATGAAGCCTCGTATTGACGCCCTGATGTTGCGCTACACGGGGCGGCGCATCTGGCAGGAAAGCGTTAACGAACATGAGGCGCTCTGGCATGTCGAGGCGGGCGTGAACTGGCACGCGCTGGTCGAGGAAACCGCTGGCAGCGGCTGGTGGGGCATCGAGAATCTGGCATTGATTCCTGGCTCGGTGGGGGCGGCTCCCATTCAAAACATCGGCGCCTATGGCAGCGAGATCGGTGACGTGATCGAAAGTGTGCATGTCGTGCACATCGAGGATGGTCGCTACGAAATTATTGACCATGCTGGATGTGATTTCGGCTACCGGCACAGTGTTTTCAAGACCGCGCTGGCCGGCAGGGTCGTGATTGTCAAAGTGGTATTAAGGCTCGATCGCAAGGGGTATGCGCGACTGGGCTATGGCGATCTTGCCGCTCGTTTGCCGGTCGCGCCCGGGCCCTTTGATGTCGTCACTGCGGTGGCTGACATGCGCCGGGAGAAACTGCCTGACCCGCAGTTACTCGGTAATGCGGGCAGTTTTTTCAAAAACCCGGTGGTGTCGCGGGAGCAGGCCGAAAGGCTGACAACGCAGTGGCCTGCAATGCCGGTCTGGAAGACGGCGCAGGGTGCCAAACTGGCGGCTGGCTGGTTGATCGACCAGTGTGGCTGGAAGGGCTATTGCAGCCATGGCGTGGGGGTTCATCAAAAGCAGGCACTGGTACTGGTGCATTACGGTGGCGCCAGTGTAAAGGACCTGCTGGAACTGGCCGAGCGCATTCGACATTCCGTTGATGCACGTTTTGGCGTCACGCTTGAAATGGAGCCCGGCATCATCGGAGAGTAGCGGTTCAGAGACTTTCAGAACCGGCGGCATAATAAAAGGCCCGCTCCATTGGAGCGGGCCTTTTTCATGCAGGCTTTGCGTTATTCACCGGAAGACTGGTTTTCACGCTGTTCGCGCTGCTGCTGGCGACGACGCTCACGCGGGTCATTGTGCGCACGGCGGCGCTGACGCTTTTGAGAGTCAGTCTCCTTTGCAGGCGTTTCGCCTTTTACCAAAGCGCTATCAGAGCCTGTCGCCTTGTCAGCGTCTTTATCAGCCGCAGGCTTGTTACTGGTAGCGGCAGTCGCGATGCCTTCACGCTTGCTATCTTCCTTGCCGGTAGTGGCCTCGGGTTGCGCAGATCTGCCGGCATCAGCGGCGGCAGGCTTGTCGGCGCTTTTGGTAGCAGTGGTACCGGTTGCCTGGCTTGACGCCTGATCGGCTTCGGAGGTGGTCGCGCCTTTCGGTGCGGTCTTTTCCGTGCCCTTGTCACGTGCCGTCACGCTTTGCTTGTTGATGTCGCGTGCCGGGGCTTCGTTTGAAGCCTTTGCCGCTACAGGTGCATCGGCGGCTTCTCGAGAAACCAGATGCGGCTGCTCACGCGGCGTTGCCTCGCTTGCCACGGGGGCCGTGGAGGTTTTGCCGGCATCAACATCTTCTTTCTTTGCATCGGGTTTCGCATCAGCCGAAGAGCGCTTGTCGGCGCCTGCATCTGCTTTTTCGGTTTCTTTGGCAGATGTCGAAGCAGCATCAGGCCCGGATTGTTTCTCGGCCTTTTTACCTGTTGCTTCGGTAGTCGGCTTGTCTGATGCGACAGCAGCGCTTTCACCGGGAGCCTTTTGCCTGACCGCCTCGGATGCTTCGCTTGATGACTTGAGGGCAGCATCCTTGCCCTTGTCAGCGGCATTTTCTGTTGTCGCGACGCTGGATTGCGCCGCTGTGGCAGACCGACCGGTTTTCGCATCCTGCTGATCCGAAGTGCTTTCAGAGGTCGACGAGTCACGGCCGAAGGTGGCGCTAACCGATTTTCGACCGGCTCCCGGCGCCTTCTCGTCAGAAGCTGGCGCTTTCTCGCCAGAAGCCGCTGCTTTTTTATCAAAAGCGGGCGCATTTTCCTTCGCAGAAGAAGCGTTTTTCGAGTCGGCAGTGTCCTTTGTGGCAGCGATATCTGTCTCTTTCGAGGTAGGCGCATCACTGGACTGCGATGTCGACGTCTCTGGGGCGGTGTTGGCCGTTTTATTGCCGGAAACTGCTTCCCCGGTCTGTGCCAGCCCATCAGCACCGGCAGTTTCCGCGGTCCGGCTTTCTTCAGCCTGCAGGCGCTCCTGCTCTGCAACGGCCTCCGGGTTCAGGGCCTGCTTGCGGCTGCGCTGACGCGGGTTATTGCGAGTACGACGAGCCTTGCCATCATCACCATCCTGAGACTGAGCAGGAGACTGTTGCGCCGGCTCGGCCTGCGCGCTTTCCGTTTTGGCAGGCGCGTCGGCTGCGGGCTTTTTACGCTCGCTGTCGTCACGTGATTTTTCGGGGCCCTTGTCTACTGCAGCGCTTTGCTGACGCTTGTCGCCGCGATCGGGGGCGGCGTTATCGCCCCTGGATGGCGTACCATTTTGCTGACGCTTGTCATTGCGATCGCTGGTAGCGCTGTCACCCTTGTCAGAGGCACCGTTTTGCTGGCGCTTGTCGTTACGCCCGCCGGTATTATCGCTCTTGTCTGAATCGCGTGACGGCCGGTCACGACGATTTTTGTCGTCACGTCCCTTGTCGGAAGATGTACGCTTGTCGTTGCGAGCGTTTTTGCTTGCGGTGCTGTCATCGCGTTTGGCGCTGTCGCGACGGCTGTTGCGCTGTTCGCCGCTGTCCGAAGAAGCTTTCTGTTCCTCTCTTGCTGCAGTGTCCTGAGCAGAAGATGGCTGCTTTTCGGTCCGTGTGGCCGGTTGAGTGCTTTCCTTGCGGGGCTGGTCGCTTTGAGACGGGGTGCTGGCAGTTTCCTGCTTGCTGGTGCTCTCGTCACTGCCCATCAGGCGATTGAAGCCTTTCATGAGACGGTTCAAAAAGCCCGACGGCTCTTCGTTGGCCGGCTCGGCAGCGGCAGTCGGCTCGGGGGCCGGCGTGCGATGGGCAACGGAACGTACGGCAGCCTCGGCACGCTTGACGGGCTTGCGATAGGTTTCGCTTTCATCTTCGGGCGCCTCGAAATCGTCTGACAGCTCAAAGCTTGAACGTGCCGCTTCTTCGGGATCGACCTGATCGTCGCGATAGCGCTGAACATCGTAGTGCGGTGTTTCAAGTTCAGGCTGCGGCAGCAGCATGACGCGCACACCCTGGCGACGCTCGATATCGGCAAGGACGTTACGCTTTTCATTAAGCAGGTAGGTGGCGACCGGTACCGGCAACATGGCGCGGATCTGCGAGCTGCGATCCTTCATCGCTTCTTCTTCGATCAGGCGCATGATCGACAGCGAAAGCGAGCGAACATCTCGAATGGTGCCTTGACCGTTGCAGCGCGGACATACCACACCGCTGGTTTCACCCAGTGAAGGTCGCAGGCGCTGGCGCGACATCTCCATCAGGCCGAAACGCGAGATCCGACCGATCTGTACGCGAGCGCGGTCAAGTTTCAGGGCGTCACGAACGCGGTTTTCGACTTCGCGCTGGTTGCGGGCAGGGGACATGTCGATGAAATCGATCACCACCAGACCGCCGATATCGCGCAGGCGCAGCTGACGGGCAATTTCGTCGGCCGCTTCCACGTTGGTCTGCAGTGCGGTCTCCTCGATGTCGCCGCCCTTGGTGGCGCGCGAGGAGTTAATGTCGATGGATACCAGTGCTTCGGTATGGTCGATGACGACAGAGCCGCCCGAGGGCAGTTTGACTTCACGCTCGTAGGCCGTCTCGATCTGAGATTCGATCTGGAAACGAGAGAAGAGGGGCACATCGTCGTTATACAGCTTGATCTTTTGCTGATACGACGGCATGACCTGCTTAACGAAATTGAGCGCTTCTTCATGCACGTCAACGTGGTCAATCAAGACCTCGCCAATGTCCTGGCGCAGGTAATCGCGCATGGCGCGGATGATAACGTTGGATTCGCGATAGATCAGGAAGGGGGCCGAACGCTTGCCGGCTTCTTCGGTAATGGTTTCCCAGACCTGTACCAGATAGTCCAGGTCCCACTGCAACTCTTCAGAGGAGCGACCGATGCCGGCGGTACGCACAATCACGCCCATCTTTTCGGGCATGGTGAGCTGGCTCATGGCTTCTTTCAGCTCGGTGCGTTCATCGCCTTCGATGCGACGCGAGATGCCGCCTGCCCGCGGGTTGTTGGGCATCAGTACCAGAAAGCGACCGGCCAGGCTGATAAAGGTGGTCAGTGCCGCGCCCTTGTTGCCGCGCTCTTCCTTGTCGACCTGGACAATGACTTCCTGGCCTTCCTTGATGACTTCCCGAATATTGGGTCGGCCGTTACCGGAAGGTTCCTTCGAGAAGTATTCGCGCGAAATTTCCTTGAGCGGCAAAAAGCCATGGCGGTCGGCGCCGAAATCAACAAAGGCGGCTTCAAGGCTGGGCTCGACCCGGGTGATACGGCCGCGATAGATGTTGGCCTTTTTTTGTTCCCGGGCACCGGATTCGATGTCGAGGTCGTAAAGTCTTTGACCATCGACCAGCGCGACTCTCAGCTCTTCAGGCTGCGTCGCGTTGATAAGCATGCGTTTCATGTTGTCTCACTGACTAAGCGTACCGCCAGACAAATGCCGTGCCACAATTGTTATCAACCCCTAAGGTCGATCGACTGTCGCGCCGGGCATCGGTACAGCCGAATCGCGGGCCAGAGTGTTTGTGCTCAGCGCATGTCTACAAGTATGTTTCAATTTCCTGGGCGCCATACAGACGTGCCCGGAAAAGGCTTCATGATCATGTTGAGTACGTGACCGCCTGAAGACATGTCGCGGCAGCATGGTTGCTTAACCGGTCTTCCAGTGGGGCGGTCACACCTGATGGCCATCAATTCGACAGCACCGGCTTTCGGTACGGAAATGGTTTATCCCGTGATGCGAAATCCGGGTACTTCAATACTGCCAGGTGCCGGGTAAATATCCTCCGGCGACTGTTCTGTTGCTTCGGCCTGCGTGTCATCTGATGCAGGCGCTGTCAGGTCTTTCAAACCTTAAGGAAGCCCCCGGAATATAACAGTAAACCCATGTGCCCACAATCGGGGCCATCACCACGTTATTTCGCTACAATGCCGGCCCTTACAGCAGGTAAAAGAGGAAATTAACATGGCCGAGGGGCGTGGCGTTCAGTGGCTTGAAATCGATGAACATCATGATGGACAGCGGCTGGATAATTTTCTTCTTGCCCATCTCAAGGGCGCGCCTCGCACCCTGATCTATCGGATCATTCGCCGCGGTGAAGTACGCATTAACGGAGGGCGTGGAAAGGCGAGCCGGCGTCTGATCAAGGGAGATCGGGTGCGGGTGCCGCCGTTGCGCCTGACCCCCCAGGAGGCTGTACAGGAGGTCAGCGATAATCTGCGCCATGTCATCACAAACAGCCTTTTGAAGGAAACGCCGGACTGGATGGTGTTCAACAAGCCCTCCGGGCTTGCCGTGCACGGTGGCAGCGGCGTCAAGATCGGGCTCATCGAAGCCCTGCGTCAGATCCGTGATGACCTGCCTTATCTTGAACTGGTGCATCGACTGGATCGCGATACGTCCGGATGCCTGCTGGTGGCAAAATCCCGTAGTGCGCTCAACTTTCTCAGTGATGAACTGCGTCAGCACCGAATGCAAAAGCATTATATGGCACTGGTAGAAGGGGGGTGGCCGGTCGAGCGCCATGAGGTCGATGCGCCGCTTTTGCGCTTTGAGCTGGCCAACGGCGAACGGCGTGTAAGGGTGGACGCCGCCGGCAAGGCCTCCAGGACACGCTTTACGCTCGTTGAATCCCTGAAGGGTGCCTCGCTTGTGGAGGCAGAACCCGTCACGGGGCGTACCCATCAGATTCGCGTACATGCCGGCCATGCCGGCCACCCTCTGCTGGGGGATACCAAATATGGCAGTACCAGCGGAGAGCGTCTGGCCACACGCTGTGAGCTGTCTCGCCTTTTTCTGCATGCGCGAATGCTTGGGTTCACTGACCCCGCCTCGGAACAGCTCGTCCAGCTGCATGCTCCCCTGAGTGATGATTTGCAGAATGTGCTGGCACGCCTTCGCTAACAAATGCCGCCGATGCAGGCGGTCCATCGATGGGTAGGTTAAAAGGAGCACGGCAGCGATGCGGTATCGTCTGATCATCTTTGACTGGGATGGCACGCTCATGGATTCGGCAGATCGAATCGTGGATTGCATGCAACGGGCAGGAGACGATGTGGGCTGGCCTGCACTGAGCGACGAGGCCGTGCGAGATATTATCGGTCTCGGCCTGCCTGAAGCCATTGCCCGGCTGTGTCCCGGCATTGAGGGCGAGCGGGCCGAGCAGCTTCGCAAACGCTACTCACATCATTTCGTGACCGCTGAAAAGGAAGGGCCTGCCTTGCCGTTTTTTGATGGTGTGGAAAAGGGGATCTCCCGCCTGCGGGCAATGTCTGACCTGAAACTTGCCGTGGCTACCGGCAAGAGCCGCCGGGGGCTGGATCGAATTTTTATCGAGCGCGATTGCGGTCACTGGTTTGATGACAGTCGCACAGCGGATCTGACTCGCTCGAAACCCGATCCGCTCATGCTGACCGAGCTGCTTCAAACGCTGGATGTCGCTCTCGAAGAGGCTGTCATGATCGGTGACAGTGTCCATGACATGGGCATGGCGCAGGCGCTGGGCATGGATCGGGTCGCTGTCACCTGGGGTGTGCACAATGCACAGCAGCTGGGAGATTTTTCACCCGTTGGCGTGGTGCACAATTTCCATGAACTGATGTCGTGGCTGGCGCCGACGGTCTGTCGGCACACAGGGAGCGGGGTGCATGAGTGATCAAAAAGATCGATGGACGGGGCGCGACATGACAGACGCCGAGGCGACGGCTGAAGACCCTGCTCGGGTAAGCGAATCCCGTGAGGCGCTCATGGAGCGGTGGTTGCTCGAAATGGTGCGCGAGCAGCGTCGAAGCCGCCGTTGGAAAATTTTCTTTCGTCTGCTGTTCTGGGGCTTCTGGATTGCGGTGGCGGCCATCGTGGCCTTCATGATGACAGGAGATCGGGAGTCGCTGGCAGGCAACCGTGTCGGAGTCGTCAAGGTGGAAGGGGTCATCGACAGTCGCTCGCCGGCCAGTGCCGAAAGGGTCATTCGAGGGCTGAACAATGCCTGGCGGGGCTCGGATACGGCGGTGGTGTTGCAGATCAACAGTCCTGGCGGCTCTCCTGTACAGTCGCAGCGTATTTATGACGAGATTCGCCGTCTTCGCAGCACCGATGACAAGCCCATTATCGCTGTCATCGAGGATATCGGCGCCAGCGGTGCCTACTATATCGCCTCCGCGGCGGACGAGATTTATGCGGCGCCGGCCAGTCTTGTCGGATCCATCGGCGTGGTTTACTCGGGATTCGGCCTTGAAGGCGCGATAGACAAGCTGGGCGTTGAGCGGCGTGTATTCACCGCCGGTGAAAACAAGGACATGCTCGATCCGTTTCAGCCCGTCAACGAGGAGCAGCGCCGCTTCTGGCAGCACGTCCTTGATCAGACGCATGATCAGTTCATCAATGCTGTTAAAGCCGGCCGCGGGGATCGCCTGTCGGATGATCCGGCACTTTTCTCGGGTCTGGTATGGACCGGGGAGGAGGCTGCTGACAAGGGGCTGACGGATGGTCTTAAAAGCGTTGATGATATCGCACGCGATATGACCGGTAGTGCCAAAACCACAGACTACACCCAGAGCGGCGATCCACTCGAGCAGATCTCACGCCACTTTGGCCGGGTGGCCGCCCAGTATCTGGGAATCGATCTGCAGACCAGCGAGTCGCCTGTTCGTCTGCGCTGATCCGCGGGGCGATGTGTCGTTTAAAAGGGCTTACGCTTGGAGTAGCGGGTTGGTGCCGGCATCGCGCAATAACCGACAAAGGGCGATGAGTGGGAGGCCGATCAGCGCGCTGGGATCGGTGGTTTCGATGCCATCAAAAAGCGCCATGCCCAGTTTTTCCATGTAAAAGCCGCCGGCGCTGTCGATGGCCGGCTCTTTTCTGACATAGCCTTCGATTTCGCATGGATCAAGCGTACGCATGTCCACGCTCGTAAGATCGACGTGGGTGGCGCAGTGATGGCGACGTGTGTCCAGCAGGGCAACGCCTGTAAAAAAGCTGACCCGCTGCCCGGAAAACCGCTCCAGTTGCCTGCGCGCGCCGTCGAGGGTGCCGGGCTTTCCCAGTCGCTCGTTATCGATGCTGGCCACCTGGTCGCTACCGATAATGAGATGGTGGGGATAGTGCTCTGCCAGGGCACAGGCCTTTTCATGCGACAAACGCTCGGCCAGTCCGTGTGGCGTTTCACCCTCCCGGGGTGTTTCATCGATATCGGGGGCGTGGCAATGAAAGGGCAGACCAAGACGGTCCAGCAGTTCGCGGCGCGAACCGGAGCCGGAGGCAAGAACGAGCAGGGACATCATTTCTCCTGAAACTTGTGTCAGAGCAGAAAGGCAGGGCCGTCATTTAGAACAGTGTCTGTTGCTTCAAGTGTATTGTTTGCAACAACTCTTTTGACACTTTCACGGACAATCCCTATTATTGCGCGCCTATGTCAACCACGCGACTACCCAAAACGGTCGAGCCCTATCGGCTTGCTGCCAGCGGCGAACGTCTGGAAGGGAGAATTCTTCTCTCTGCCATGCCTCGTATCGTCGATGCTATCGGTCGGCAGGAGGTGGAATGTCATATTGTCATGACGTTTGATCTCGATGCCCAGCGACAGCATTACATCGAAGGCTCATTTGCTGCCGATGTCGAAATGCCCTGTCAGCGATGCCTGCAGGCCATGCCGGTTCATCTTGAAAGCACCTTTCTGCTTGGCATGGTGACCAGCGATGAGCGTGCAGCAACGCTGCCGGCACGCTATGAGCCGGTGCTCGTGGAAGACGAACATCTGGATCTGCTGCCGGTTGTCGAGGACGAACTGCTTCTGACACTGCCGCAGGTGGTCTATCACGATGAAGCGGATTGCGCCGTTTCTCGCGATTCGCTGCAAAGCGGTGACGAAGTCGAGCCAACGCCGGCGCGAGCCGATAACCCGTTCAGTGTGCTTCGTTCCCTGAAGGATCACTGAGTCATTTCTGACGTTACGTTACAACCGGAGACAACCCCATGGCTGTCCAAAAGAATCGCAAGTCTCGTTCCAAGCGCGGTATGCGTCGTGCCCACGATGCGCTGACCGCTCCGACGCTGTCCCAGGACAAGGAAACCGGTACTACTCACCTCCGTCACCATGTCGCACCGGACGGATACTATCGTGGCCGCAAGGTCATCGACGTCGAAGAATAAATGGTTCGGGCGATGCCGCCCTTGCGTATCGCCATCGACGCCATGGGCGGGGATTACGGTCCCCGCGCCACTGTTCCCGGAGCAGCACTTGCACTGGCGCAAAGACCCGAGGTCAGCGTCACGCTCTATGGCAGACGTCATCTGCTTGATGTCGAACTCTCCCGTTTGCCCATCTCCCTTGCTCATGTCCGCGCCCGCATCAATCTTGTTGAAGCCGGTGACAGCCTTCCCGCTGGCATGACGCCCTCGCGACTCCTGCGCGATGCCCCTTTCGGCAGCCTCCATGCAAGCCTTGTCGCACTGCGCAATGATGAAGCCAGCGCCTGCGTCAGCGGTGAGCATACCGGTGCCATCATGGCGCTGGCACGACGTGACGTTGGCATGCTGGACAGCGTTGCTCGCCCGGCCATCAGTGCGGCCATACCCACTGCCTCTAATAGACCCTGTTACATGCTCGACCTGGGCGCCAATGTGGATGCCAGGCCCGAGCATCTTGTGGACTTCGCGTTCATGGGCGCTGCAATGGTCAGGCTGGTAGACGGTGTCTGTCTTCCGCGTGTGGGGCTTTTGAATGTGGGCACCGAAAGCGGCAGGGGAGAGCGTCGCGTACGGGAAGCCGACGCGCTGCTTCGCGGTGTCGATCACACCCATTTTGAATATATCGGCTACGTGGAAGGTGATGCCCTTTTTGCCGGCACCACGGATGTCGCAGTCTGTGATGGCATGGTGGGCAACATTGCGCTCAAAAGCAGTGAAGGGCTGGCGCGCATGCTGGCGATGCGTCTTCAAACCGGATTCAAGACCGGTTTATATGCACGTATGGCAGGGCGTCTGGCCGCGCCCGTGCTGCGTCGTTTTCTGCAGGAACTCAATCCGGTGCGTTACAATGGCGCCAGTTTTCTGGGGCTCAGAGCCACCGTGATAAAAAGCCATGGCGGTGCACAAGCCGAAGGCTTTGCCTATGCTGTGCGCCGTGCCGTGGATGAGGCAGCAATGAATTTGCCGCACAGACTGATGTCATAAGGTCATTTCGTGTGGCGAAGCCGAAAGCGAGCCGGCATCATGGTCCTTTATGAAGCTTCGCTTATTCAATCTTTAATGAGTTAGTACAGGTGAATCAGATGAGCAATGCCCTCGCCCTGGTCTTTCCCGGTCAGGGTTCTCAGCAGCTGGGCATGCTGCGAGAGCTCGCCGAACGCTATAGCGTGGTGAGAACGACTTTTGAGGAAGCCTCCGACGCGCTGGGATACGATCTCTGGCACGTAACGCAGGAAGGTCCCGAGTCGGCGCTCAATACCACTGCCTGCACCCAGCCGGCACTGCTGACTGCCAGCGTGGCCATCTGGCGTGTCTGGCAGGAGCTTGAGGGCCCGCGACCAACGGCCATGGCCGGACACAGCCTTGGAGAGTACAGTGCACTGGTCTGTGCCGGTGCCATGAGTTTTGCCGATGGCGTTCGACTGGTGCGTCTGCGCGGTGAAGCCATGCAGGACGCTGTGCCGGCAGGTCAGGGCGGCATGGCCGCCATACTGGGGCTCGATGATGATGTCGTGGAAGCGGTCTGTGAGCAGGCGGCTCAGGGCAGTGTTGTCTCGGCTGTCAATTACAACTCGCCCGGCCAGGTCGTCATCGCCGGCGAAAAGGCCGCGGTCGAACGTGCCATCGTTTTGTGTCAGGAGCGCGGCGCCCGTCGTGCCATGCCGCTGCCGGTGTCGGTACCTTCGCATTGCGCGCTGATGAAGCCTGCTGCAGAACGCCTTGAGCAGGCCATGGCGGATATCGATCTGCGCCAGCCGCGCTATCGTGTTATCCAGAATGTGGATGCCGCCTGGCACGACGATCTTGATACCATTAGGGCGTGTCTGGTACAGCAGCTCTATCGTCCGGTCCTCTGGACACGATGCGTGGAAGCGCTGTCCGGGCAGGGTGCCGGCGTCTTTATCGAGTGCGGCCCCGGCAAGGTATTGACCGGGCTGGGCAAGCGAATCGCACGCCAGAGCCGCGGCCTGGCCGTTAACGACCCCGAATCGCTTGCAGCCGCCATCGAGCTGGCAAAAGAGATGCCGGAGAGTCAGTAACGGCATTTCAATGAGCATGACAAGACATCAAGCCCAAAAGGGACGGTAAGCATGAGTGAAGCAAGAGTGGCACTGGTTACCGGTGCAACACGTGGCATTGGTCAGGCCATTGCTCGTGAGCTGGGTCGACAGGGCCATACGGTCATCGGTACGGCGACCAGTGAAGACGGTGCGCGCCGCATCGAGGATGATCTCGCCGCGCATTCGATCACCGGTGCGGGCATGGTGCTCAACGTGACCGACAGCGAGGCCATCGATCAGGTGCTCAAGGAGATTGGCGAGCGTTTCGGTGCGCCGCTGATTCTGGTCAACAATGCCGGTATCACTCGTGATAACCTGTTGATGCGCATGAAGGATAACGAATGGGATGAGGTTCTGGATACCAATCTCACCTCGGTCTATCGTGTTTCAAAGGCCTGCATGAAGGCAATGACTCGCGCACGCTTTGGTCGCATCATCAATATCAGTTCCGTTGTCGCGACACTGGGCAATGCAGGGCAGAGTAACTATGCTGCGGCAAAGGCCGGCATGGAAGGGTTTACTCGTTCACTGGCGCGCGAGCTTGCCTCACGCAATGTTACCGTCAATGCAGTAGCGCCGGGTTTTATTGCAACCGACATGACCAGTGATCTGCCGGAGAAACACAAGGAATCATTGCTGAATCAGATTCCGCTGTCGCGCTTGGGGCAACCCGAAGAAATTGCAGCGGCGGCGTGTTTTCTGACCAGTGATGTCGCCGGGTATATCACCGGTGAAACGCTGCATGTCAATGGCGGCATGAACATGCGCTAGAGCCGGCAAAGGACGTTGTTGCGTCCAAGAAAGACGGTCTATAAACTACCGCCAGTTTTGATCTGGCGACTCGTAAACCAGGAGTGATGATAAATGAGTACCATCGAAGAGCGCGTTAAAAAAGTTGTTGCCGAACGTTTGAACGTCAAGGAAGAAGAGATCCAGAACAGCTCTTCCTTCACTGAAGATCTGGGCGCCGACTCGCTCGACACAGTGGAACTGGTAATGGCTCTCGAAGAGGAATTTGATACCGAAATTCCCGACGAAGAAGCTGAAAAGATCACGACCGTGCAGGAAGCGATCGACTACATCGTCGCTCATCAGTAAGTTTCTGGCGCGATCCGGCCCTTCGGGGCAGGGTTGACCTGTAAAGCCGCCCCATTAGGGAGCGGCTTTATTTTTAAATAAAATTGACCGGTAGACGGTACAGGCTGCGCCGGGCCTTTCAAGCTGAACCATCAAGGGTATATCAGTCAGAGACCGCACCGGCAGAATCGGTATAATGGCCACGATATATCTTGCAGCAGGCGGTCGGGTATCCAGCAGGAATTCAGGCTCTCGAGCGCACTTATCTGTCTTTTTTGGAGGAAAAACGATGCCTCGCAGAAGGGTCGTGGTGACCGGCATCGGTCTGGTAACACCGGTAGGTAATACGACTGATGCCACCTGGGATAGTATCAAGGCCGGCAAAAGCGGTATCGGATCGATCGAGCACTTTGATGCCAGTGGTTTGAATACGCGTTTCAGCGGCGCTGTAAAGGGATTTGATCCGGCCCCCTGGTTCAATCCCAAGGATGCCAAGAAGATGGATCTTTTCATCCAGTATGGCATTGCAGCTTCCGTACAGGCCGTTCAGAACTCGGGGATTACCTGTAGCGAAGAAAACGCGCATCGCATCGGGGTTGCCATCGGTTCGGGCATCGGTGGATTGCCGATGATCGAAACCAATCACCAGTCGCTGTTGAAGTCGGGTGCTCGCCGCATTTCTCCCTTTTTTGTTCCCGGCTCGATCATCAACATGATCGCCGGGAACCTGGCCATCCAGTTTGGCTTTCGTGGTCCCAACATTGCCATTACGACGGCCTGTACGTCCGGAACACATAACATTGGCTATGGGGCTCGCACGATTGCATATGGCGATGCCGATGTCATGGTGTGTGGCGGTGCCGAAATGGCCAGCACACCGTTGGGTGTCGGCGGATTTTCCGCGGCACGCGCGCTTTCAACCCGTAACGATGACCCGCAGGCAGCCAGTCGCCCGTGGGATCGCGATCGTGACGGGTTTGTACTCTCCGATGGTGCCGGGATACTGGTGCTGGAAGAGTATGAACACGCCAGAGCACGCGGTGCCGATATCCTGGCGGAATGTGCCGGGTTCGGCATGAGCGACGATGCCTGGCACATGACAGCGCCACCCAGCGATGGCGCAGGCGCTGCCCTTGCCATGAGCAATGCCATTCGCGATGCCGGGCTTGATCCTTCAAGCATTGACTACATCAATGCCCATGGTACTTCCACAATGGTGGGTGACGTGGCCGAAAGCCTTGCCATCGAGAAGGTGTTGGGTGCGTCTGCTCGTGATGTTGCCATTAGTTCGACCAAGTCGATGATCGGTCACCTGCTGGGTGCCGCCGGCGCGGTTGAAGCGGCGTTTTCCATTCTTGCACTGCGCGATCAGGTCGCACCGCCGACCATCAATCTGGATAACCCCGATGAGCAGTGCCGTCTGGATTATGTGCCGCATACCGCACGCGAAATGAAAATCGAGCATGCGCTGTCGAACTCATTCGGTTTTGGCGGTACCAACGGCTCGCTGGTGTTTTCGCGAATCTAATGGCGTCAACATGACGGACAGGGATGAAAGCGAGTCAACCGTGCCCCTGACGGATCGCGGACTGGCCTACGGTGACGGTCTGTTTGAAACCGTGCTGGTCCGAGAGGGCGTTCCAATGCTCTGGAACGAGCACTGCGAGCGTTTGGCGCAGGGGGCGCATCGACTGGGCTTTGAGGCCCCTTCGCGGCAGTGGCTTGATACGCTGGCTGCACGTGCGCCGGACGGTGACCATGTGCTCAAGATCATGCTCACACGCGGTAGTGGCGGGCGCGGTTATCGTCCACCAGTGCCGTCCGAGCCGCGTTGCCGCTGGCAGTTCATGCCCTTTACACCCCTTGTCGATCGCTGGAATACGGGGGTGAATGTTCGGCTCTGCCGTCTACGGCTTGCGCGTCAGCCTGCGCTGGCCGGTATCAAGCATCTCAACCGGCTGGAAAACGTGCTGGCACGTCAGGAGTGGCACGACGAGGCCATCGCCGAAGGCATTTTGCTCAACGACCGTGATCATCCCATTGAAGCCACTGCCATGAACCTGGCCTGGTTTGATCAGGGCCGATGGTGGACGCCTGCACTAAACGAATGTGGCGTGGAAGGAACGCTGCGTCGCGCGCTGGTCGAAAGCGGTCATTTGACGGTTGTAGAGCACGCGCCGCTTTCCCGGCTGCTGGCGTCGCAGAGTACCTGTCTTTTTAATTCGGTGCAGGGACTGTGGCCGGTCGTGACGTGTCACGATTCGGACAGCCAGCATGCGCTCGCGCAGTGGGGTATCGATGCATCGGTACGTCGTCTCCAGCATAAGGCGCACACTCTGCTGGGCCATCCCACCACTTTCCCAACTTCCTGATCAGGGTTTCATGCATGCGATGGTTAAAGGGTGTACTTCTGGCACTGATCATCATGGCGGCTGCCGTTGGTGGCGGCTGGCTCTGGTGGCAGCACAAGCTGGACACACCGATTGCCCTGCAATCTTCTGAAATCTACGAGGTGCGCCCCGGTATGGGGGCCAGACAGATCATCGACGAGCTGCACGAGCGCGGCATTATTGACGAGCGCTGGCCCTACAAACTGCTTGGCGTGGTTGATCCCGCGCGTTTGAGGGCGCTGCGTGCCGGCGAGTTCGAGCTGTTGCCCGACATGAATGCGCATGCGTTGCTGGGCAAGCTTTCCAGCAACGATGTCGTTCGACATCGATTGACCATTCCGGAAGGGCGTACCTTCGCCCAGATGCGCCAGATCCTGAATCAGGCCGAGCCGCTTGTGCACGACACCCGGGACATGAGCGATGAAGAAATCATGGCCGCGCTTGGTGAAACAGGAGAGTTTCCCGAAGGCTGGTTCTTTCCGGACACCTATCAGTGGCACAAGGGCACCACCGACATTGAACTGTTTCAGCGCGCCCATGACAGAATGGTCAATACCCTTGACGAGATCTGGGCCGATCGTCAGCCGGATCTTCCGATCGATAGCCCCTACGAGGCGCTGATTCTGGCCTCGTTGATCGAAAAGGAAACCGGTGCGCCTGCCGAGCGTACCCGTATTGCCGGCGTGTTCGTTCGCCGTCTGGAAAAGGGAATGCGCCTTCAAACGGATCCGACCGTGATCTACGGGCTGGGGCAGGCTTATAGCGGCTCGTTGACGCGTGCGGATCTGACCCGATCCACTCGGTGGAACACCTACGTCATCAGCGGGCTGCCGCCAACCCCCATTGCCATGCCCGGGCGCGCCTCCCTTGAGGCTGCCGTCAACCCGGCAGAAGGTGACGAGCTCTACTTTGTCTCCAAAGGCAACGGCGAACATCAGTTTTCCGCCACGCTCGAAGAACATAATGCGGCGGTGCGTCGCTATATTCTCAACCGTTGAGAGACGTCATGATTCAGCCAGGCCGTTTTATTACTCTGGAAGGAGGAGAGGGTGCCGGAAAAAGCACCAACCTCTCCTTCGTTCGTGACTATCTCCAGAATCGGGGCATCCGCGTTGTTACCACACGCGAGCCCGGCGGCACGCCCATGGCAGAGCGCATTCGGGCGCTGCTGCTCGCCGGTGACGAGCAGGACCCGCTCGACGATCTGACAGAACTGCTGCTGGTATTTGCTGCGCGCGCCCAGCATCTATCCCGGGTCATCCGCCCTGCACTTGCCCGGGGAGAGTGGGTCATCAGTGACCGCTTTACCGATGCCACCTTTGCCTATCAGGGCAGTGCCCGTGGTATCGACGGCGATCGCATTGCCTCACTCGAGCAGTTCGTCCAGCAGGGGCTGACACCGGATATCACCCTCTGGCTGGATATGCCGGTCGAGCATGCCGCCGACCGCCTGGCCGCACGGGGCGGGGAGCGCGACCGCTTTGAACGCGAGCGCGGCGATTTCTTTGAGCGGGTGCGCCAGGGGTATCGAATGCGTGCCGAACAGGCCCCCGAGCGCATTGCCGCTGTCGATGCCGCGCAGCCGCTTGAGCAGGTGCAGCGCGATATTGCCATGTTGCTGGATCAACAGCTCAACTCATGGAACTGACGCCCTGGCCCTGGCAAACAGGCATCTGGCAGCGCCTCACAGCGCTGGCGGATGAATCCCGTCTGCCTCATGCGCTCATGCTGACCGGCCCTTCGGGGCTGGGAAAGGAGCGTCTGGCGCAGGCATTGATCGCCCGGCAGCTCTGTCAGACACCCCGGGACAGCGCCTGTGGCAAATGCCACGCCTGCCAGATGCTGATGTCGGGATACCATCCTGATCTTCTCGAGATTCTGCCTGCCGAACGGGGCAAACAGATTCGTATCGATGCCATTCGCGACATCAACGCCTTTGCGTCACAGACGGCGCAGCAGGGGGGGTATCGCGTGATTCATCTGGCGCCGGCCGAGTCGATGACCGTAGCCGCCTCCAACGCACTGCTGAAAAGTCTGGAAGAGCCGGGCAACAACACGCTGTTTGTCCTGCAAAGCGATATTCCCTCCCGCACGCTGCCGACCATTCGCAGCCGCTGTCAGCAGTGGTCGCATCCTCAGCCTGCGCGTGATGAGGCGCTTGCCTGGCTGACCGAGGCGCTTGATGATCGGGAGCAGGCCGAATTCTGGTGGCAGGTCGCCGGTGGCCGCCCACTTCTGGCACGTGATCTGGCCGCCCCCGAGGCCCGGCAGTTGCGTCAGGAGCTGCGCGAGCTTTTTGAGTCGCTGGTGCGCGGCGGGGACCCGGTCGCAGAAGCCGCACGGCTGGACAAACAGGCGCTGGCCGACATCCTTTGGCATGGCGTGCTCTGGCTCGAGGATCTGATTCGTCTCGGCGTGTCCGGCGATATGGACAGCGTCCGTAATCGTGACCTTCTGCCGCTTTACCAGCAGGCCATCAAGAACGCACGCGTGCGTGACTGGTTTCGACTGCTCGATTACGCCCATGAGCAGCGGCGTCTGCTGGCTGGAGGCGGTAATCCCAATGCCCAGCTGGTCATCGAATCCTGGCTGATTCGCTGGTCGGCGCTTTTGCGCTCCTGAGACGCTGCGCAACTTTTGCCGCCGGCGGCCGATAACAGGTCCATTATTTTCCCGGTGGGAGGTTCTCATGAGTGGGCGAGCACTGTCTTTTACGTTTAACGATACCAACGCACTCAAGGCAGCATGGATGCCGATTCTTGAGCGCGGCGGTCTGTTTGTCCCTACGACGGTGCGTCATCATCTGGGTCAACGGGTCTACCTGCTGCTGACGCTGCCTGATGAACACGACGCGCGTCCGGCATCGGGAATCGTTGCCTGGCTGTCGCCTTCAGGAGGCGCTGGCCAGCGCAGTGGCGGTGTTGGCGTTCATCTTGATGCCGAAGAGCATGCCCTGCGTGAACACATCGAGTCACTGCTGGCCTGAACGGACCGACCATCATTGCTTAAGATCGATGAGAATATTATACCGTTATCTTTCTGTTTGAGCTCATCGAAAATATATCTTTCGCCCCCTAAAAGTCAGTGATCTGCGATAATACCCGGTCTGTATATCTACAACCGGGTAAGTTTAATGAGCCAGTCAGCCGAACAATTGTCATGGCCTTCGGTACTGATCGATTCCCACTGTCATCTTGATCGCCTTGAGCCTGCAAGCGGCGAAGTGGACGCAGTTCTTGCGCGCGCTCGCGAGGCCGGTGTGCGCGGCTTTCTGGCGGTCGCCACTAATCTGGAAGGCATGCCGTCACTGGCAGAGATCGGGCGTCGCCATGATGATGTCTTTTACGGTGTCGGTATTCACCCGATGCAGATTCTTGAGAGCGAACCCACGTTTGAAGAGATCAAGGACTGCATCGAGCGATTCGAACCGGTCGCTGTCGGCGAAATCGGTCTGGATTTTCAGACAGACGAGCAGGGGGCGCTTCGTGTTCCGAGAGAGACTCAGCTGACCCGCTTTGAGCGTCATTTGCGCGCTGCCCGTGAGGCCGAGCTGCCGGTCAGTGTTCATACGCGCGCTGCGCGTGAAGAAACGCTTGAGATGATCGAGCAGCATCTTGACCCGAACGTTGGCGGGGTACTGCACTGTTTCACCGAAGATCTCGATATGGCGCGTCGGGCCGTGGCCCAAGGTTTCATGATTTCGCTGTCCGGTATCGTCACCTTTGCCAGTGCTGAGAACGTGCGCGCGCTGGCCCGGGCGCTGCCGCTTGATCGGCTGCTGCTGGAAACCGACAGCCCCTGGCTGTCGCCGGTGCCCTACAGAGGGCGCCCCAACGAGCCGGCGCGTGTATTGGAGGTGGCCCGTGTCATTGCCAATGAGCGCAACATCAGTCTGGATGAAGTGGCCATGCAGACCACGGCCAACTTCCACCGTCTGTTCCGTTGGGCCACGCCCATCCACGATGATGCCGCACGATTTGCAACTGCCTGAGGAGTCTGCCATGTCACTGGAAAGGCTGCTGACGGTTCAAACGGATGATCAGCCCCTGCCACTGGAAAGCTGGCATCCGACCCTGTCGGGTGAGCTGGACATACGGGTGGATCGACAGGGCGTCTGGTGGCACGAGGGCGCGGCGGTCGAACATCCACGCGTACTGCGAACCCTGTCGCGCCTGCTGCGCCGCGAGTCGGACGGGCATCACTATCTGGTCACGCCGGTCGAAAAGTGGCGAATCCGTGTCGAAGACTGTCCGCTTTTGATCGTGGACGCTGCCTGTCAGGCGCTGGCCGATGGCAATCCGTGCTGGATTCTGACCACCCAGACCGGAGAGCACGCGACATTGAACGGTGACTGTCATCTGGTCCTCGACGAGGCCACCGACATTCCGCGGGTCAGCCTGCGTCACGGTCTTTCGGCGCGGCTGTCACGCCAGTGCTGGTACTATCTCGTCGAGCAGGCCGAGTGTCTTGAAGACGCTCAGGGCCACCTGCACATGGGCATTTATAGTCAGGGGCACTGGCACGCTCTGGGGGCGCCAATGGATGCCGGCGATCTTCAAACGCCATCATGACGCTGACCGAACAACAGCAGGCCGTGGTTCATCATGGCAACGGCCATGCACGGGTGTTTGCCGTGGCCGGTGCCGGCAAGACATCAACCATGGTGGCCCGGGTGCTTCATCTCATGGCGGTGGGGACATCGCCTGATCGGATTCTGGTTTTGATGTTCAATCGCGCCGCGCGCGAGGATTTTGCGGCGCGCCTTCGCAGGCTGGCCCCTTCCGGCAGCCGACTGCCGCAGGTACGTACCTTTCACTCCATCGGCCATCGGCTGGGGCAGAGCCTGATGCGCTGGGGCGCTCTGCCGCCGCGTCGGTTGATCGAAGGGGAGTGGCAGCGAGAGCGTCTGGCCCGTCAGGTACTGCAACAGCTGCTGGCTGATGAGCCTGCCCAGCTGGCGCTGTCACTGGAAGAAGAGCGTATCGAGGCGCTGCTGCAGTTCTGTGATCTGGTCAAATCGGAATGCCTGCCACCTGCCAGACTCCACGAGCAGGGCGACTACGGCGCGGATACCGAGCACTTTGTGCCGGCCTTTCTGGAGATGGAACGCCAGATGCATGACCAGGGCGTCATGACCTATGCCGATCTGCTCTATCGACCCCTGCGCGCGCTGATTCGTGACGACGTCTCGCGCGAGCGCATTCAGGGCCGTCTTGATCACATCATTGTCGATGAGTATCAGGACATTAACGAGGTGCAGCTGCGTCTTCTATCGATGCTGGCGGGCAACAGCGCCAGCGTCATGGCTGTAGGAGATGCCAATCAGTGCATCTATGAGTGGCGCGGCGCGCGCCCGGATGCCATGAATGCCCGCTTTGGCGAACTTTTCGGCACACCGACCGACTATCCCTTGAGCTGGACCTTTCGTCACGGCCACGCCGTCTCCCTGATGGCCAACCATGTCATTCGCGCCAATAAGGGCGCTGCCGATCAGCTCACGCTGTCGGCGCCGGACAACCCGGCAACACAGGTCGAGTGCGACAGCGACAATGCGCGGCTGGTGCGCCTGCTGCAGGAGTGGCAGGAACAGGGGCGCGATCTGAAGGAGTGCGCGGTACTGGTGCGCAGCTGGTCACTCAGCGTGCCCGTACAGCTGCGGCTGCTGCGGGAAAACATTCCCTTTCAGCTGGGGCAGCAGGACCGTTTCGTGTTTCGATTGCCGCTGGTCCGGGCGCTGGCCGGCTATTTGGAACTGACCCGACGTCCGGCGCTTTTAAGTGACAGTGAGCATCTTTTGATGCTTTACAGCCAGCCCAGTGCCTTTGTCAGCCAGGAGCGGCTGGGGCCGCTGACGGCAGAGCTTGCACGCACCGGCCGCTGGCCCGAGCAGCACATTGTGCTGGATGGCCTGAAGCCCTTTCAGCGGCGACATCTCAAAAAGCGCTGGGCACTGTTGCAGAAGCTGCCTTCCATGCGCGATCAGGCGCCGGCCGATGTGCTCTCGCATGTGGTCGACACGCTGGAGGCCGAAAAGCTTCTGCGCCGTGCCGCTGCCCGGCGTGACAAGGGCGAGGAGGACATTCGCCTTCTGGATGTTCTGATTGAACAGGCCGGGGAGCTGGCCGATGACCCGGAGGCCTTCATTGCGCTGCTCAAAAATCCCGTCATCAATCAGGAGCAGGGCGTGCTGCTCTCGACCATTCACGGCGCCAAGGGGCTCGAGTGGCCGATGGTCGTGCTGGCGGGGCTCAACGAGGAGGATTTTCCGCTTTATTCCAGAGAGAATCCGCTCACGCCCCGAGCGCTGGAAGAAGAACGACGGCTTTTTTACGTCGGCATTACCCGGGCGCGTGAGCGGCTGCTGCTGCTGCCGGACCCGGCGCCCCACCGCGCCAGTCGATTTATCGAGGAAGCCGCCTGGGAAGACAGCCTCAAAACCACCCGTGCCATAGCGGACGAGCACGATGCCGCCCCCGGTGTACGCGACCCGTCGCTGGTCAACCGCTATCTTGACGGTATCGGCATGGAGGCCTCGTTTCGCGCCAGTACCGGAGGCAGGGCGCCGGCGGTGCTGTCCCGGTTTGATGACTGGCAGCCCGGTGAGCAGGTGCGTCACGCCGTATTTGGTGAGGGGCGCATCGAGCTGGTTGAAGGCGAGCGCGAGCGCTGTGTGCTGGAAGTCATGTTTCATCGGGCCGGCCGTCGCCGACTTATTGCTTCACGCGCGCCGATCGAGCGCGTCAGTTAAATCCAGGGAGTTTCCATGACCACTGCACTGACAGACGTCACAACACTTCTGATGTGGCAGCGCGACAGCACACCGCTGGTGATTCTTGACTGTCGGGCGCGCCTGGATGACCCCCAGGCGGCTTCACGGCTCTATCAGCAGGGCCATCTGCCCGGCGCATTGCTGGCCGACATGGATCAGGCTCTTTCCGCGCCGCCGGGCGGGGCCAGGGGCGGGCGCCACCCGCTGCCGGCACCTGAAACCTGGCAAAAGACCCTGCAGGGCTGGGGCATCACGCCCGACACCCGAGTGGTCGTCTATGACGATCTGGGCGGACAGCTGGCCGCGGCGCGTGCCTGGTGGATGCTGCACTGGGCCGGTCACGACAACGTGTTCGTCCTCAACGGCGGCATTCAGGTGTGGCAGGCCGTCGGCGGGGCGCTGGAGCACGATACTCCCGAGTCGCCAGCCTCCAGCGACTGGCAGTGTGATTTCCAGCACCAGATGGTGGCCAGTGCCGATGATGTGGCCGAAGGCGATGCCCTGCTGCTGGACGCCAGGCCGCCGGTGCGCTATCGCGGCGAGAGCGAGCCGATCGATCAGGCGGCCGGCCACATTCCCGGCGCTGTCAACGTACCGGGCGCCTCGCTGCTGGATGACAACAACTGCCTGACTGAAAGCGAGGCGCTGGAGCAGCTGATACCGGCCACCGGCCAGTCCAGCATCGCCTACTGTGGCTCCGGCATTTCCGCTTGCATGATCGTTCTGGCCCACGCGGCACTGGGTCAGCCACTGCCACGACTCTATCCGGGCTCGTGGAGCGAGTGGAGCCGCGACCCCGCTCGGCCTGTTGCGACCGATACCAGCGCGCCGACAGTCTGATCAAGGGCTGCAAAACATGAAAGGGCCCCGATGTGTTCCGACATCGGGGCCCTTTTTACGTGATTGCTCGTGTGACTACATGTTGGGGTAGCCCGGGCCGTTACCGCCTTCCGGGGTGACCCAGCGGATGTTCTGGGAAGGGTCCTTGATATCGCAGGTCTTGCAGTGGATGCAGTTCTGGAAGTTGATCTGGAAGCGCGGCGCGCCCTCGCTGTCCTCGATAACCTCGTAAACGCCAACCGGGCAGTAGCGCTGGGCGGGTTCAGCGTAGCGGGGCAGGTTGACGCTGATGGGGATGCTGGCATCGCGTAGCGTCAGATGACAGGGCTGATCCTCTTCGTGATGGGTGTTGGAGAGATACACCGAAGAGGGCTTGTCAAAGGAGAGCACGCCATCGGGCCGCGGATAGTCGATTTTCTCGGCGTCTTCGGCCGTTTTCAGGCGCGCATGATCGGCGACGTTGTCATGCAGCACGGGCAGCGGCAGGCGCAGTTTCTGCTCCAGAAAGTTCCACGCCCCGCCCATGACCATGCCAAAGCGATGCATGGCCGGGCCGAAGTTGCGATTCCGGGCAAGCGCCTCATGCGCCCAGCTGCTTTCGAATCGCGCTTTAAACCCGGTCAGCGTGCTGCCGCCTTCATCGCCGCCGGCAAGCGCCTCCACCACGCTTTCGGCGGCCAGCATGCCGGACTTCATGCCCATGTGAAGTCCCTTGATACGCGAAAAATCCAGCGTGCCGGCATCGCAGCCGATTAAAAGGCCGCCGGGGAAGGTCATTTCCGGCAGGCTGTTGAGACCGCCCTTGGTAATGGCGCGGGCGCCAAAGGCGATACGGGTGCCGCCTTCGAGATGGCGTGCAACCTCGGGATGATGCTTCATGCGCTGAAACTCATCGAAAGGGGAGAGCCAGGGATTGTCGTAGGCCAGATCAACGATCAGCCCGACCATGACCTGGCGGTCGCTGCCGTGATACAAAAAGCTGCCGCCGTGCGCCTCGGAAGACAGTGGCCAGCCGGCGGTGTGCACCACCAGGCCCGGTTCGTGCTGCTCGGCGGGGACTTCCCAGAGCTCCTTGAAACCGATGGCGTAGTGCTGCTCATCGCGTCCGGCGGCCAGGTTGTAATGCCGGATCAGTTCCTGACCCAGATGGCCGCGAGCGCCTTCGGCAAAGAGGGTATAGCGCCCGTAAAGGGCAATGCCCGGTTCATGCGCGGGTTTGGGGTTGCCGTTGTGATCCAGCCCCATGTCGCCGGTAATGACGCCAGTGATCTCTCCGCGCTCGCCAAACATCAGCGATTGAGCGGCAAAGCCCGGAAAGATATCAACGCCCAGGGCTTCAGCCTGCTCGGCCAGCCAGCGACACAGATCGCCGGCGCTGATCAGGTAGCTGCCCTCATTGAGCATGGAGGGCGGCACCAGCGCATCGGGAAAGCGCACGAAACGCTCGCTGTCGCGCAGATACAGAATTTCGTCACGCTGTGCCGGCGTATGCAGCGGCGCGTCGCGGTCTTTCCAGTCGGGAAAGAGTTCATCAAGCGCGCGCGGATCAAAGGCGGCGCCCGACAGGATGTGGGCGCCGACCTCGGCGCCCTTTTCCAGCACGCAGACGCTGAGCTCATGCGCCTGCTCCCGGGCAGTCTGCATCAGGCGGCAGGCCGCAGACAGTCCGGCGACGCCGGCACCTACAATAACCACATCAAATGACATGGACTCTCTGTCCATTGCGCAACTCCTTGTGCGTGATTCATTCCCCCATCCTGATGACGTCTGGCGTGTTACACTAACGCTTTTGGATAGCAATGATTCTCAGCCGCTTCTGGAAGCGGCGTCAGGGGATTCAAAGATGCCTGATTATCGCATCAAGTCACGCCCCGGCCCAATTCGAACCCCTTTTTCAGGATCGATTTGTTGCTCCGGGGCGGCCCCATCCCCATGTAGACTGACAGTCAACGGTCAAAACCCGCCCCGCCAGGCTTTATCCGCGGCTTTCGGGGCGGCCATGCTCACGAATTTCGAGATATCCGACACCACGAGGAAGGCATGAAAGTACTCGTCGCCATCAAGCGCGTGATCGATCACAACGTCAGGGTACGCGTCAGGGAAGACCACAGCGATGTGGACCTGACGCACGCCAAAATGGCCATGAACCCGTTTTGTGAAATCGCGCTCGAAGAAGCCGTTCGCCTGAAAGAGCAGGGCATTGCCGATGAGGTAGTGGCCGTTTCCATCGGTGACAAGAGTGTGCAGGAGCAGCTGCGTACGGCCATGGCGCTGGGCGCGGACCGTGCCCTGCACGTGAGCTGTGATACCCCGGTCGACTCTTTGGGGGCGGCCCGGGTGCTGGCAGAGGTGGTCAAGCGTGAAAGCCCCGGACTGGTACTGCTGGGCAAGCAGTCGATCGACAGCGACAGCAGCCAGACCGGCCCCATGCTGGCCGCCCTGACGCAGATGCCGCAGGCCACCTTCGCCTCGAAAATCGTCATCGACGGCGAGCGTCTGGAAGTGACCCGCGAAATCGATGGCGGGCTGGAAACGCTTTCCATGTCGCTGCCGGCGGTGGTCACCACGGATCTGCGCCTCAACGAGCCGCGCTATGCCAAGCTGCCGGCCATCATGAAGGCCAAGAAGCGACCCATCGAAAGTCTGGAAGTGGACACGCTGGGCATCGATGTGACCCCTCGTCAGGCGCTGCTGCGGGTCGATATCCCGAGAGAGCGTCAGGCCGGGGTACGCGTGGATACCGTGGATGAATTGATTGATCGACTCAAAAACGAAGCGAAGGTGATCTGATGAGCGATACACGTATTCTGGTCATCGCCGAACAGGAAAAGGGCCATCTTTCCAGCGCAACGGCCCGGGTCATGGACGCCGCCGGAAAGCTGGGCGGCAGCGTCGATGTGCTGGTAACGGGCAGTCGGGCCGGCGAAGCGGCACAGCAGGCCGCTCGACTGATCGGCGTGACCGGTGTCATCAGCGTTGAGGACAGCGCCTTTGATCACATGCTGGCGGAAAATATCGGGGCGCTGGTGGTCTCGCTGACCGAGCCCTACACGCACCTTCTGTGCGCCTCGACCACCAGCGGGCGCAACGTCATGCCGCGCGTGGCCGCGCTTCTGGGCATTGGACAGATCTCCGATGTCATCGCGATCGAAGCCGTTGATACCTTTGTGCGTCCCATTTATGCCGGCAGCGTGCTGGCCACGGTCCGCAGTCTGGATGACAAAAAGGCCATCACCATTCGCCCGACGGCCTTTGAGCCGGTCGGCGAGCAAAACGCCGCGGACGTTTCCAGTGCTGACAGCACCGGCGATCAGGGGCTGGTCACGTTTGTCGACGAGCAGCTGGCCGGCGGCGAGCGCCCGGAGCTTGGCGGGGCTCGCGTGATCATCTCCGGTGGACGAGGGCTTGGCAGCGCCGAGAACTTCCGGCTGATCGAGGGCGTGGCCGATCGTCTGGGCGCCGCGGTGGGCGCCTCGCGCGCGGCCGTGGATGCCGGCTACGTGCCCAACGACCTTCAGGTCGGTCAGACCGGCAAGATGGTGGCGCCGGAGCTCTATATCGCCGCCGGCATTTCCGGTGCGGTACAGCACCTTGCCGGCATGAAGGACTCAAAGGTGATCGTGGCGATCAACTCCGATGAAGAGGCGCCGATCTTTCAGGTGGCCGACTACGGACTGGTCGCCGATCTGTTTCAGGCACTGCCGGAGCTTGAACGCAAGCTTTGATCCGTGGTCTGAAAGGTGTCATGAGCCGGCTGCTTGCCGGCTTTTTTGTGTCAAACGGGCCATTTAAGGTGAAAGCCGCCCTGGCGTGGCGATGTTAGCGATGATCATTTGATAATTGTTCTTGTTTCTATTAAGTTGCTTTGGGTATCCGACATCACGCGCTCGGATTGCCCCCACTTTTACCGTACGCCTCTTCCTGGAGAACCATGTGAGGACCCACCGTCGTAATTGTTGCCTCAGAGGCGCTGCCTTTTCCCTATTGACGATCATGGCATTACCGACGCTGGCAGAGGCGTCGTCACTTCGTGATGAAACCGCTCAGCAGCAACAGCAGCAGCAGGCCATTCAGACCCGTATCGATCAGGCCGATGACGAAACGCGCGAGCTTTTGACGCGTCTTCGCGATGCGCAGTCATCGGCGCAGCGCCTTGAGCGCTACAACGACCGACTCGCCTCGACGCTTGATGAGCAGCAGCAGCGCATCGACCGGCAGCAGCACGCGCTGGAAACGCTGGGTGAGACTCGCGAGGCGCTGCCCGACACGATGCAGGACATGCTTGATCGCCTCAGGGCGCTGGTCGAGGCCGATATTCCCTTTCGCCATGACGAGCGCATCGCCCGTCTGGACGGTATCGAAAGCGCGTTGGCCGACCCTTCGATGACCGAAGAAAAGCGCATGGAGCAGCTGCTCTCCGTCTGGCGTACCGAACTGGATTACGGCAGCAGCATGGACAGCTGGCGGGGTCAGCTAACGCAGGACAACCATCAAAGCGACGTTCAGTTTCTGCGCATGGGGCGCATCGGTTTCTACTACCTGACACCGGACGGCGAGCAGGGCGGGGTCTGGAAAAACGATGACCGTCAGTGGCATTCACTGGACAGCGCCCAGCGCACCGCGGTCAGCCGCGGCATCCGCATTGCCAACGATCAGCGTGCACCGGAGCTGCTGTCGCTGCCGCTGTCCATCGAACTGGACGATGCGCCCTCCGAGGCCGCGTCACAGGGGGCATCACAATGAAGGTGGTAAAACACATGACAGCTCGTGTGGCAGGCGTTGCGCTGGCCCTTTTGATGGGCGCCTCACTGCCGGCTTCTGCTGCCGACCAGTCTGCCCCCTCGCTTGAAGACATCGTTCAGAACTATCAGCAGGGGTCTACACAAGCGCAGGCGCGTGACATGTCACGCCTTGAGCGCCTGCTGGATGATCGCGGCGAGCTGGAGCAGGCCGTGGCAGACGCCGAGGCGCGCCAGCAGCAGGCCCAGGCGCGCCGCGACAGTCTCGACAGCACCCGCCAGAATCAGGAAGCGGCCATTGCGGATATCAACGAACGCCGCAGTGCCGAAGGTGACGATCTTCAGCCCCTGTTTGATCGACTGCGCCGCGACATCAATGACACTCGTGATGGGCTGCACAACAGCTGGCTGACGCTGGGCAGCGATATCACGCTGCCAGCATTGAGCGATGACAGCATTGCCGCCACCGATGATCTCGAGCAGTACGCCCGGTCCATGAGCCAGCTGATCGCGCGCAGCGCCCGCGGCGAGCATCTTCAACTGCCCGTGGCCGGCCAGGATGGCAATATTACCGAGCGTGATGTCGTTCGTCTCGGGGGCATGAGTGCCTTCAGTGAAGGCGATCTGCTGCGCGCTCCCGCCGATGACAGGCCGCTGGCCGTGGCCGCGCATACGCCTGCCAGCGTCTCGAGCGAGCTCGAAGCGCTGGCAGACGGTGACGGTGACACCATGGCGCTGGATCCCACCAATGGTGACGTGCTGGAAGCGCTGGCGCAGCAGCCCTCACTGATCGAGCGTATTGGCCAGGGCGGCGTGATCGGCTACATCACGCTGGCGCTGGGGGCGGTGGGTCTTTTGATTGCTCTTGCCCAGTTTGTGTGGCTGGCACTGGTCAGCGCGCGCACTCGCCGTCAGGCGCGCCGATTCGAGGACCTGCGCGACGACAACCCCCTGGGCCGTGTGCTCAAGCGCTTTGGACAGCAGCAGCGCTATCACGAGCCGGAGGTACTCGAGGCACGCATGGATGAAATGCTGCTGGCCGAGCAGCCGGGGCTGGAGCGTGGTCAGGCGGTCGTCAAGGTGATCGCCGCCATCGCCCCTCTAATGGGGCTTCTGGGCACGGTGACCGGCATGATCGGGACCTTCCAGGCCATTACGGTATTCGGCAGCGGCGATCCCAAGATGATGGCCGGCGGTATCAGTCAGGCGCTGGTGACGACCGTGCTGGGCCTGGTCGTGGCCATTCCGCTGCTGTTTGCCAATACCGCGCTCAACAGCCGCAGCCGCAGCCTGATGAACATGCTGGAGCGACAGGCCAGCGCCCATCTGGCCGATCGTCTGGACGAGCAGCACGCCGGGCTTGAAACCGACACCCGACTGCATGGAAGCGCCTCATGATCGAGGCGTTGTTACACCCCATCGGCCGGCTGGCCAGTGCCGGCGGGCCCGTACTGGTCGTCATCGCGCTGGTCGCCGTGCTGCTGTTTACGCTGGCATTGGAGCGGCTGATCTACTGGCAATGGCGCTATCGGCGCCAGCGTCAGGCGCTGATCGCCCGGTGGCAAAAACGCCACGAGCACGTCAGCTGGAGTGCGCGAACTCTGCGTGAGTGCTGGTGCGGCGAGCTGATCAGTGCGCTGCGCGCCTCGCTGCCCTGGCTGAAGCTGCTGGTGGCCCTGTGCCCGCTGCTGGGGCTGGTCGGCACCGTGACCGGCATGATTCAGGTGTTTGATACGCTGGCCATTACCGGCGTGGGGCAGGCGCGCAGCATGTCGGACGGCGTGGCGCGGGCCACGCTGCCCACGCTTGCCGGCATGGCGGTGGCCGTGGTGGGCATTCTCTTTACCAGTCGGTTTGAACATATCGTGCGACGTGAGGACCAGCATCTTCACGATCGACTGACCCGAGCCACGGAGATCGATCATGCGTAGACGTCGAGCCCGCATGGAAGAAGACACGACCGGGGTCGATCTGACGCCGATGCTGGATGTGGTCTTTATCATGCTGATCTTTTTTATCGTGACCACCAGTTTTGTGCGTGAAAGCGGCGTAGAGATCGAGCGTCCCGAATCCAGCGAAGCGACCCAGCGCAGCGATACGCAGGTGCTGGTCGCCATTACCTCTGAAGGGGCGGTCTGGGTGGACGGTCAGGCCGTTGACAGCGACGCCGTGGGGGATCGCGTGCGCGAGGCGCTTTCCGGCAGTGATGGCAACGTGGTTATTCAGGCCGATCGCGCCTCACAGACGGGGCTTTTGATTCAGACCATGGATCGTATTCGCCAGGCGGGTGTCGAGAACGTGGCGGTCGCGGCTTCGCGGGGAGAGAGCTGATGCGTCAGGCGCTTGCGCTGCTGGGCGCGCTGGCCCTTGCACTGCTGCTGTTCTGGGGGCTGGCCATGATGGTCGCGCCCCCTGAGCCCCGCGAAACGCCTCAGGAAACCATGACCATGGCGGTCGTCGATGATGTGGCCGCGCCGGCTCAGGCGCCTGAAGACTCGACCGACATCGCCGCGGCCGCACCGCCGCCGCCCCCACCGGCAGCGCCGGCGCGGCCCGCACCGACGCCACAGCCGGCAGACGATGTGCAAAGTGACATCGAGCTGCAGACGCAGGAAGTGAGTGAGCCCATGGCACCGGATGTGGACATGAACGACACTCTGCCGGCGCTTGATGTCGAGCAGCCCGAGCCGCAGCCCGAACCCGAGCCAAGGCCCGAACCGCAGCCAACGCCTGCGCCGCCACAGGAGCAGGCCACGCCCACGCCATCGTCTCAGGGGACGCAGCAAAGCGAGCAGCAGGGCGATCGCAGCGGTGGCACGCCGGATGGCGAACCTGCAGCACAGGGTGGCGGTACGGTACAGGCTCAGCCCACCAGCCGGGTACAGCCGGAATACCCCATGCGGGCAAGACGCCGCGGTGAGGAGGGTTTTGTCGAGATGAGTTTTACCATCAATACCGACGGCAGTGTTGATGCAGGCTCCATTGAAGTGACAGCGTCAGAGCCCGGCGGCGTGTTCGACAGTGCCGCGCGCGACGCCATCGAGCAGTGGCAGTTCCCGTCTCGGGATGCGCCGGCCCGCACGCGTCAGCGGCTGGTCTTCAAACTGAGGTAATGTCATGTTTCGCCACGAACGGCTTCATCGTTTGAATCCTCGCCGCAGCCGATTAAAAGCGCTGATGGCGATGGGGGTCGGCCTCGCCATGCTGCTGGGCGGTGAGCAGCGCGCCATGGCTGACGGGCCGGCGCTTTCACAGCAAAGCATCGATCGTCTTCAAGGCCTTGAGCGTGAGCTCTCGAACGGGCATTACCAGCAGGTCGTGGATACGGCGCGAACGCGCGCATCCAGCGCCGGCAGCAGCCAGGCAGACCAGTGGGCCCGGGCGCTGTATCTGCAGATGGCGGCCAGTGCCGCCCAGCGTCTGGACCAGCCCGGTCGAGCGGCCGATCTGCTCTATCAGGCACGTGGTATCGATACCGCGCCGCTGTCACAGCGCCTGCAGTGGCTTGAACAGGAAGCGAGGCTGCGGCTGCGAGCCGGGCAGCTGGAGCAGGCCGCGTCGCTCTTTGATCGCTGGCAGGGCCAGTCATCGCTTGCGCCCGGGGATCTCTGGCTGGGCGCGCGCATCCATGCACGCCTTGAGCAGTGGGATGATGCCCTGCGCTGGGTCGGGCTGGCGCGCAGCAGCGATCCAGCGCCTGACAGCGAGCAGCTGGCGCTGGCTGCGAGCGTTTATCAGCAGGCCGGCCAGTACAGCGACGCTTCCAGCGTGGTCGAGGCGCAGCTCGAGCAGGACGACAGCGACCCGCAGCGCTGGCAACAGGCGGCCGCGCTTTATCAGCGTATCGGTCAGCCCGGCCGGGCCGCCGCGCTCTGGGAGGCCGGCTGGCAGCGAGGCATTCTCAAGGGCGAGGCGGCGTTGCTGACCCGGGCAAGACTGCATATGGCGGGCGGTACGCCGGCGCGTGCCGCCGAGATGCTCGCAAGGGCGCTCGACAACGGCGAACTCGAAGACAGCAATGAGCATCGTCGCCTGCTGGCGCGTGCCTGGGCCCAAACGCGTGATCACAGCCAGGCACTAAAGGCCTGGCAAGCGGTGGCCGAGCGCACCGATGACGCGCACGACTGGTACATGCTGGGCGATCTTGCCTACGGCTGGGGCGTCTGGGCGCAGGCCGAGCAGGGGTTTGCCAGGGCGCGGGCCAGCGGCGGAGACGATCCCGGCCAGCTGCTGCTGATGGAAGGCGTTGCGGTCTATGAGCAGGGGCGTTTCGATCAGGCGCAGCAGGTTTTCCAGGAAGCCGAGAAATTCGGTGACAGCGCCGAGCAGGCGGGGCAGTGGCTGGCGCTGATCGATAACGATCGCGACCGGTTTGATACGTCCTCGCAGGTCTCGATGCGCTGAAGACCCCATGGCCCGCCTGCGGCGGGCCATGGGGCTGTCGTCATGCCGGCCGGCGTTTTATGTCATGTCCAGCTCGGTCCAGACCGGTGCATGATCGGAGGGCCTTGTCATGGCGCGCAGATCGTAGTCGATGCCGGCATCCTGTACGCGAGGCGAAAGGCCCGCACTGGTCAGGATGTAGTCGATGCGAAGCCCGCGTCTGGGATCGCGCTCGAATCCCTTTGATCTGTAGTCAAACCAGCTGAACAGATCGTCGTGCTGCGGGTAGCAGCGGCGATAGCTGTCCTCGAGTCCCCAGGTGGTCAGACGCTCGAGCCAGCCACGCTCCTCGGGCTGAAAGCTTGTCTTGCCTTCTCTCAGCCAGCGCTTTCGCGCCGGCTCACCGATGCCGATATCGATGTCGGCAGGCGAGATATTGAAATCGCCCATGACCGCAATCAGCTCATCACTTTGATGCGTTTGCTCAAGATGGCGCGAGAGCTGATCATAAAAGTGACGCTTGTTGGGAAACTTGGTCGGGTGATGGATGCTCTCGCCCTGCGGAAAATAGCCGTTGTAGACCGTCAGTGGCCCGGCAGGCGTATCGAGGGTCACCGCAATCATGCGCCGCTGCGCCTCATCGTCATCATCCGGCAGGCCAAGCTGCACCTGCGTTGGCGCCGCCTTTGTGAGCATCGCCACGCCGTAATGACCCTTTTGACCGTGGTAATGCACGTGATAACCAAGGCCTGCTACGGCATCAAGCGGGAACTCGCTGTCCTGAACCTTGGTCTCCTGCAGGCCGATGACATCGGGCGCATGGGTTTCGACCAGCGCTTCAAGCTGATGCTGGCGCGCACGAATACCGTTGATATTGAATGAAACCAGGCGCATGTCAGCTGTCTTGTGATGAATCGGATGGGGCATTGTCATCGTGTCGATGCAGCGGCAGGGTCGTGGCCTCACGGCGCTGGCGGTCCAGCTTGCTGGCGGCCTGACTCTTGCGCTGGCTACGCTTTTTGGCCGCAAATCGCGGTGTGGACTGTAGCTGGTCGGGGTTGTCGTGGCGCCAGCGGCGGTAATCCTTGCGCTTGCCGGTACGGATGGTCACCTTGTCGGCCAGCGAGCGCGTCTTCTTTTGACGGGTCATAAAAACCTCTCGTGTCTCGCCTGAAGCAGTGTGCTGCAGTGGGGTACAGTTTAACAATTTGCACGCGCGCTGGCTTGCACCGGACACGGTTGATGCACAACTGAGTCAATGGTGCTGATACAATGAGTCGTTATCTTGTCTATTCATCTCAAGCCAAAGTGATCGCAGCATATGAGTGAGTCGGAAAACTCTCAGCCGGCACAGACGTCGGCGGAGGCTCCTGCCAATGCCAATCGTCGGCCCAAGCGTCGCCGTCGCAAGCCCCGGCGCAGCCAGTCCCGCAACAACGCGCAGACCGGTAGCGTACAGGACAGTCAGGCATCGGGCGGTGAAGCCCAAAACGCCTTGCCGGAAGTTCCCGCCGTGGCAGGGAAATGGCGTTTTCAGGATTTCAATCTGCCGATGCCCCTGATGCAGGCCATTGCCGAGCAGGGCTTCCACTACTGCACCCCGATCCAGGCCGAAGCGCTGCGCCACACGCTGCTGGGCGGCGATGTGGTCGGCAAGGCGCAGACGGGCACCGGCAAGACGGCCGCCTTTTTGATCTCGATTCTGGCCTACTTTCTGGAAGAGCCGGCACCGGACGGCCAAAAGCCGGGCGCGCCACGTGCTCTGATCATCGCGCCGACACGCGAGCTGGCCATGCAGATCGAAAAGGACGCGCGCGCATTGATGACCCACACCTCGCTGAAGGTGGCCAGCGCCGTTGGCGGCATGGATTATCAAAAGCAGCGCCAGAAGCTTGAAAAGCCGCTGGACATTCTGGTGGCCACACCCGGACGTCTGCTCGACTTCCATCAAAAGCGTGATGCCGATCTCTCCCAGGTTGAAGTGCTGGTGCTCGATGAGGCCGATCGCATGCTGTCGATGGGCTTCATTCCGGATGTCAAGCGCATCATTCGTGCCACGCCCAAGACCAGCGAGCGCCAGACATTCCTGTTCTCGGCCACCTTCACCCAGGACATCCTCAACCTGGCCAGCCAGTGGACGCATGAGCCGGCGCATGTCGAGATCGAAGTCGATGCCAGCGCGGCGGCCAACATCGACCAGCGGGTCTATCTCGTCAGCGACGCTGAAAAGTTCACCATCCTCAGGCGCCTGATCGAGCGGGAAAAGCTGGAGCGTGTGATGGTGTTTGCCAACCGACGTGATCTGGTACGCAAGCTGGATGATCGTTTGCGCAAGGCCGGCATCAATGTCGCCATGCTCTCGGGCGATGTGCCACAGAAAACGCGGGTCAGCACGCTCGAGCGCTTTCGTGAAGGCAAGGTCGCCGTGCTGGTTGCCACCGACGTGGCCGGTCGCGGTATCCACATCAACGATATCAGCCATGTGGTCAACTACACGCTACCCGATGATCCGGAAGATTACGTGCATCGTATCGGACGCACCGGGCGTGCCGGCGCACAGGGCACTTCGATCAGCCTTGTCGGGGAAGAGGACGGCTATGCACTGCCGGAAATCGAAACCTACATCAAGGATCGACTCCCCTGTCAGCAGCCGCCGGCCAATCTTCTCAGCGATGACTGACCACGCCGTGCACGACAAGGCGGAGAAGCACAGTGCTTGACGATGCGCTTAAACGCGATATTCAAAGCGCCTACCGACGCGTGATCGAGGCGCGCTCGCTCAAACCCCGCTACGGGCAGCGTCTGATGATGGCTGAAATTGCCCGCACGCTTGGCGATATCAAAACCGACGAGCAGGGCAAGCGCGTCAGTCAGGAGCATGTCTGTGTGCTGGAGGCCGGTACCGGCACCGGCAAGACGCTGGCCTATCTGCTCTCTGCGCTACCGATTGCGAAAGCGCAGGGCAAGCGCCTGGTGATATCGACCGCCACCGTGGCGCTGCAGGAGCAGGTGCTGCACCAGGATCTGCCGATGCTCAAGGCCAGCAGCGGGCTCGATTTTGAATACGCACTGGCCAAGGGGCGCGGGCGCTATGTGTGTGTGGCCAAACTCGATCAGCTGATGGAGGGGGCAGAAGAAAACCCCACCATGTCGCTTTTCGAGCAGAGTCTGGTCAATACTCAGGAAGATATCGGCGAGCTGGCCCGCGAACTTGCCGAGGCCTATGGCAGCGGCGAGTGGCAGGGTGATCGTGACAGCTGGCCACAGACCATTGCCGACCCCCAGTGGCGCCGCCTGACGGTAGACCACCGCCAGTGTACCAATCGACGCTGCGGCCACTTCGGCGCCTGTGCCTTCTTCCGTGCCCGGCGTGGCATGGACGAGGCCGACATCATCGTTGCCAACCACGATCTGGTGCTGGCCGATCTATCGCTGGGCGGGGGCGTTGTACTGCCCAATCCAAAGGACACGATCTACGTCTTTGACGAGGCGCACCATCTGCCGGACAAGGCGCTGGAGCACTTCTATCATCGTCAGGGCGTCAACGCGTCGATGCGCTGGCTCGGCCAGCTCAAGAAATCGCTGACGGATCTCACCACGGGTCTGGGCGCACAGCACACGATTGCTCGCTTGCTGGGGCAGTTCCCGGAGCTTTTGGCCGGCATTGAGCCGCGGCTCGGCGACGCCTTTCGACTGGCGCAGCCACTGGCTGAACGTACGCCTGAGGACAATGAGCGATTGCACTATCGCTTTGCGATGGGTCGGCTGCCGGCGGCCTTTCGTGATCTGGCCCAGCAGCTGATCACACCCTTTGCCGAACTGTCGCGGCATCTGGAAACCATTAGCGATATCCTTCGCGAAAGTCTCGATCCGGACAAGTCGACCGGTCTTGCCCGTGAACAGGCCGAGGCCTGGCTGCCGCTGATTGCGCTGGTACATGGTCGCGCGCTCGAGGCGCATGCGCTGTGGCAGGCCTTTGGGGCCGAAGAAGTCGAGGATGCACCCCCTCAGGCGCGCTGGCTGACGTTCGAGCAGCGCTCGGGCGAGGCAGAGCTGACCTTTTCGGCAAGCCCTGTCAGCGCCGCCGAAACACTGGCCCGCTATCTGTGGGGCAGCTGCCACGGCGCGGTACTAACGTCGGCCACGCTGACGGCGCTGGGACGATTTGATCGTCTGCAGGAGCGAGCAGGTCTTGCCAATCGCTATCGCTATCAGATCCTGCCGAGCCCGTTCGATTACTCACGGGCGGTGCTGTCGGTGCCGCGTGAGGCCGTTGACCCCGCTGATCGTGATGCACATGAAAGCGCCATTGTGGATTTCATCGAAAAGCTTGGTACGGATGAGGCAGCGCTGGTGCTCTTTTCGTCGCGCAAGCAGCTGCGTGCCGTCACGGCAAGCCTTGAAGAAGATACGGCAGCGCGCACGCTTTCTCAGGATGACATGCCACGACGCGAACTGATCGAGCGGCATCGAAAGCGCGTCGATGAGGGGCGCGGCAGCATCATTCTGGGGCTGGCAAGCTTTGCCGAGGGCATCGATCTGCCGGGCGATTATCTGACGCATGTGGTGATCACGCGGCTGCCTTTTGCCGTTCCCGACGACCCGGTGGGGGCAACGCTTGCAGAGTGGATCGAATCCCAAGGCGGCAATCCCTTCATGAAGATTTCCGTACCGGATGCGTCCATCAAGCTGGTGCAGGCCTGTGGACGATTGATTCGCAAGGAAGTCGACAGCGGCCGTATTACGCTGCTGGATCGGCGCGTTCTGACGCGTCGTTATGGTCGGGCGCTGCTGGATTCGCTGCCGCCGTTTCGTCGTGAAATTGAAGGGGTGGCGGCGCCTGCAACGCTTGCCTCCTGACAACGCAGCGCATAAAAAACCCGGCCGTGATGGCCGGGTTTTTTTATCGAGGCAGGTTGCCTTGAATCGGTCGATCTAGCGCTTTCGCGCCGCCAGCGGCTCGCGCAGCCTGTCGTTGATATCCAGCAGCAGTGTCTCGGTGGTCTCCCAGTCGATACAGGCGTCCGTGATCGAGACGCCGTACTCAAGCTGTGACAGATCGCTGGTCAGCTTCTGGGCACCCCAGTGGATGTGGGATTCGATCATCAGCCCCATGATGGAGGTGTTGCCTTCCATGATCTGCTGGGTGATGTTTTCAACGACCAGGGGTTGCAGGGCCGGGTCCTTGTTGGAGTTGGCGTGAGAGCAGTCCACCATGATGTTGGTCTTGAGCCCTGCCTTCTCCAGCTCCTTTTCGGCAAGAGCAACACTGACGCTGTCGTAGTTGGGCTTGCCGTTGCCGCCACGCAGTACCACATGGGCATTGGCGTTGCCGCGCGTACGAATGACGGCCACCTGGCCCTGCTGATCGATACCCAAAAAGTTGTGCGGCGAGGCGACCGAGCACAGTGCGTTCATGGCAACATCCAGACTGCCATCGGTCCCGTTTTTGAAGCCGACCGGTCCTGACAGGCCAGAGGCCATTTCGCGGTGGGTCTGTGATTCGGTGGTACGTGCGCCGATGGCCGACCAGCTGATGCAGTCCTGCAGGTACTGGGGCGAAATCGGATCCAGTGCCTCGGTGGCCAGCGGCAGTCCCATTTCGCAGAGCTCCACAAGCAGACTGCGGGCCAGGTGCAGCCCGTTCTGGATGTCGAAGGAGTCGTTGAGGTGCGGGTCGTTGATCAGCCCCTTCCATCCCGTCGTGGTACGCGGTTTTTCGAAATAGACGCGCATGACGATAAACAGTGAGTCACTCACGCGCTCTGCCAGCGCCTTGAGACGGCGGGCATAGTCCTGGGCGGCTTTTGTGTCATGAATGGAGCAGGGGCCGATGACGACCAGCAGGCGAGGGTCTTCACCGCTGAGAATGCGTTCGATCGTGCGACGACTCTCGATCACGGTGCTTTCGGCTTCCTCCGACAGGGGAATCTCGCGCTTGAGCGCCTCGGGCGTGACGAGCACGTCCTGAGAGAGAACGTTTAGATTATTGACCTGTTGCTGTGACATGAGCGTGCTATCCGGCAGTGCTTGGAAATCGAAACGAAGTGGGACCTGCATGATACGCGGCTGGCAGAGAATACTACCATGGAACCCTGACGCTTTTTCGCGGTCTCAATACTTTACAGTTTTCGGGAGGTTCGTGTCCGGTGGATTGATGTCGACTTGATGAGGCGTCGATAAAGGGGAACACTAACGCCATGGATCAAGGCCCGGAGCTTTCAGGTTATCACTATGATTTTAATTGTTTGTTACTTTCCTGAAGGGCCTGAAAAGACAGGTTCGAAAGGTTTGAACCCTGTCGTTGCGGGGGATCGCGAATGGGGTTGAAGGAAACGGATCATCAGCTGGTCGAGCGGGCACAGAAAGGGGACAACCAGGCCTTTGACCTTTTGATACGCAAGTATCAGCACAAGGTGATCGGTCTTGTGGGTCGCTATGTGCACGACCAGGCAGAAGTACATGATGTCGCGCAGGAAGCCTTTATCAAGGCCTATCGGGCACTGGGACGCTTTCGCAATGAGAGCGCTTTCTATACCTGGATGTATCGCATCGCGATCAACACCGCGAAAAACTATCTCGTCGCTCGCGGGCGTCGTCCGCCCAACAGCGATATGGATATCAGCGATGCAGAAGTGCTGGATCAAAGCGGGCGGCTGGCGGATATCGATACGCCCGAGTCTGCCATCGCGCGTGATCAGCTTGAAAAGGCAGTATTTGAGGCCATCGAAAACCTGCCCGAGGATCTGCGAACGGCGATTACGCTTCGAGAGTTCGATGGACTCTCCTATGAAGACATTGCCAGCATCATGCAGTGCCCGGTCGGGACCGTGCGGTCACGTATCTTTCGGGCCAGAGAGGCCGTGGACAATCGAATCAGGCCGCTGCTTTATCCGGAACAGGAAGATGACATGGTGCATGAGCAATGACATTGAGACGAGATCGACCCATGAAGAGGCGCGCATGACGGTGAGATGTGAATCATGGGTAAAACTTAATCGGTTTTGGACTGTCTACCATACCGTGACGATGCGTCACGACGGGTTTGAGGGTGTCTGGGTATGAATCAGAAAGTACGGGAATCCCTTTCGGCATTGATGGACGGCGAGTGCAGCGAGTTCGAGACTCGACGTGTACTGAAATCGCTGTCTGACGATGCTGGTGAAGAGGCCGATACCTGGCGTCGCTATCATCTCATGCGCAGCATCATGCAGCGCGATGGCGCCATCGACGTGTCGACCGACCTGTCTGCCTCTATCCGGGCGCGCCTGGACCAGGAACACATGGAAGATGGCGTCGCGGGCCAGGAAACGCATCGGCGTACGGCACCGTTTTCCTTTATGGGCAGCGCTGCCATTGCGGCAGCCGTCAGTCTGATGGTCATGACCGGTGTACAGGTCTATCGAGCCAATACGGGCGTTGAAAGCGTTCCCGGCGGCGGTGGAAGTACTCTGGCATCACGCGATGCGGTCATCGACGGGGGAGGCGCCATGGTCGGCGGCGATGGTTCGATGGCTTCGCTGGCGGCATTTCGCGGTACCGGTGGTGAGGAGGGTGGCAACGTCATGCCCATCGGCGCCCAGACGTCCTGGTTCATGGCGCCCGGTGAAGAAGACGCGGCACGCAACGATCATCAGCAGGTCGAAGTGCTTCAGGATTATCTGAACCGACATGTCGAACAGGCAGGCTATCGCAGCAATGTCTGGATGGCGAACATGCAGGGGCTGGCACCTGCCAGCGGTGAGTAAGGCGGGCCTTCAAGCAATGCGACAGTGGTTTTGTGCTTCTTTGATGGGAGCGGTGCTGTTTTCTCCCCTGTTTGTCGCCCAGGCTGACGCCGAGGAGATGCGCGGCGAAGGCCGGGCGCAGATCGCCTGTGATCAGCTCGACCAGAAGATAGGGGACAAGGGCGAGCAATGGTTCAAGCGCAGTCTCATGGCCGAACGCTGTCATGCCTTCCAGGCGGTGGCGCTGCGGCTGGGCATGGGGTCGCTTCGTACCTTTTTGTTTGAACACCGTATTGATGATGGCAAGGAGCAGGAGCGCATTCAGTTTCTGGATGGCCCTGCCGAAACCATCGAGCACAAGGGGCATCCGCCCGGGCTGTGGTGGACAGGGCGTTCGGGAAGTTCTCCCCATCTGGCCTCCATCGACGACACGGTTGACCAGCTTCAGGATCACTACGATTTCAGCCTGATCGCCCGGGATATTGTGGCCGGTCGCAAGGCGGTCGTACTCGATATTACGCCTCGCGATAATCAGCGTTTTCCACATCGGCTATGGCTGGATGTGGCCAGCGGTCTGCCGCTTCGCCAGCAGCTGTTAAATGCGCAGGGTCATGCCGTTGATACCGTACAGATTGTACGTATCGACTCTCTGGTGCGCTCAAGCGACACGCTTTATCTGCAGGACCCCGTCAGTGATGCGATGCCTGAAGCGTCCTGGCATCCGGACTGGCTGCCGCAGGGATTTTACCGCCAGCCGGCAGAGCTTGACGTCACACTTGAGGGCGCAAGGCTTGAGCGCGAAATCTACAGTGATGGTCTGGCCGCCATGAGTCTCTTTGCCGGCCCGGTCAAGGACGATACGGCACTGCGCGAAGGCGTGCACCAGCTGGGCAACTTTCGGGCAGCCGCGCGTCGTCTCCAGCATGACGGCAAGCCCTGGCAGGTCATTGCCGTAGGGGCCATGCCGGCTGAAGTGCTTACCCGCGTTGTGTCCCGGGTCCAGCTGCGTGATGGCACAAGTGCAGACGGTGATGTCCAGAACGATAGCGGTGTGACATCTCCCTGAATCGGTGCCGAATGCTCGTGTGGCCTCTTCGCACTTGAAAATGGCGGCCATGACACCTCGGGACCAAGAACTTAAACCAGCCTTAATAGTCTATAGAGGTGACGGACAGGGCCCTTGTCTCTGTCCGGTTACTGCCTCTGCTACCGCCCTAGCCCATAAGAGTATCCGGAGTCCGAAGATGGCCGATTTCTCTTTCACCGATGCCCCTGTTACCGCTACCTGTCCGGAGCGATCAAACGCTCGTTGCTGGCAGGTCATGACCCTGCTGACGCTGTTGATGACAGTTGCTCTGATCATGGCACTGCCGGCCAGAGCCGCCGAGCAGAAAAACGGTCTGCCCGATTTTACGGCCCTGGTCAAAAGCGCCGCACCTGCTGTCGTCAATATTTCAACGACGCGGGAGGCGGCCGCTCGCTCCGGCATGATGGGGCCCAATCAGCAGCTGCCCGATATCTTTCGTCACTTCTTTGGCGATCAGATGCCGCCGGGATTTGGCGGGATGCCTGACCAGAGGGGAGGCAGGACGCTAAGCTCGCTGGGATCCGGCTTTATCATCAGTGATGACGGCTACATCCTCACCAATGCGCATGTCATTGACGGGGCCGATACGGTGACGGTGCGACTCAACGATCGTCGTGAGCTGACAGCCGATGTCATTGGTCAGGATCAGAAAACGGACATCGCGTTGATCAAGGTGGATGCCAATGATCTGCCCACGCTCCGGATGGGCGATTCAGACGGGCTTGAAACCGGCGAATGGGTGGCGGCCATCGGCTCTCCCTTCGGGTTTGATCACTCGGTGACGGCCGGCATCGTCAGTGCCATCAATCGCACGCTCCCCACCGACAGCTATGTGCCCTTTATCCAGACCGATGTGGCCATCAATCCGGGCAACTCCGGCGGGCCGCTGTTCAATCTGGACGGGGAGGTCGTCGGCATCAATTCGCAGATATTTACCCGAAGCGGCGGCTTCATGGGCGTGTCGTTTGCCATTCCGATCAACGTTGCCATGGATATCGCCGATCAGCTCAAGGACAACGGACGCGTCGATCGCGGCTGGCTGGGCGTTGTTATTCAGCCCGTCTCCGAAGACCTGGCCGACTCCTTTGGTCTTGACCGGGCACGCGGGGCACTGATTGCCGAGGTGGCGCCGGACAGCCCGGCGGAAAAATCGGGCCTGCGCTCCGGTGACATCATTCTCAGGGCCGGTGACAGCGATATCGATACGTCTGATGCGCTGCCACGCCTGATCGGGCGCGTCTCGCCGGACGACAGTATCGACCTGCATGTACAGCGTGACGGACGCGAGCAGACGATCAAGGTCACGGTAGGACAGTGGCCCGACAGTGACAGCGATACCGGTGAAGTGTCCCGGGCCGACAGTGACAGCATCGGTCTGGCGGTCTCCGGTCTGAGCGCCGAACAGCGCCAGCAGCTGGGTATCGAGGCCGGTGTGCTGGTCCAGCAGGTGGCACAGGACAGCCCCGCGGCTCGTGCCGGCCTGCAACCGGGCGATGTGGTCGTTGAGCTTGCCGGTCAGCCGATGGATTCGGTTGCAACGCTTCGCAAGCTGGTTGGCCAGCTTGACGATAAAAAGGCGGTCCCCATGCGTATCAATCGTGATGGCGCCACGCTTTTCGTTCCATTGCGACTGAGCACGCGTTGATCAACTCGTTCAATCGAAGGGGCCCGTCCGGGCCCCTTCATTCATCGCGAGTGCGGCATTGCCCTCAGGGTGTCCATCAAGGCATTGCCTATCACCTGATTCGCCAACACGCTACAATGCGCCCATTTTCGGCCATGGTCAGTGCACGGATTCAACACGGCACGGATGCGCCATGGCTCACGGCGCTTTAACAGGTGATCACCTCGAATGACGAATGACGCAAGCAACGGGACGCTGAAACACATCCGCAACTTCTCGATCATTGCCCACATTGATCACGGGAAGTCGACGCTGGCGGATCGTATCATTCAGATTTGCGGCGGGCTGACCGAGCGCGAGCTCAAGGAACAGGTGCTCGATACCATGGATCTCGAGCGTGAGCGCGGGATCACGATCAAGGCGCAGTCGGTCACGCTGGATTACAAGGCCGAGGATGGCACGGTCTATCAGCTCAACTTCATCGACACGCCAGGCCACGTTGACTTCTCCTATGAGGTGTCTCGTTCGCTGTATGCCTGTGAAGGGGCGCTGCTGGTGGTAGATGCCGGGCAGGGCGTCGAGGCGCAGTCGGTCGCCAACTGCTATACCGCCATCGAGCAGGGCCTTGAGGTTCTGCCCGTACTCAACAAGATGGACCTGCCCCAGGCCGATCCCGACAAGGTAAGCCACGAGATCGAGGAGATTATCGGGCTTGAGGCTGACAACGCCCCGCAGGTGTCGGCCAAGACAGGGCTTGGCATGGAAGGACTGCTCGAACGGCTGGTCAGCTTTATTCCGCCACCCAAGGGCGACATTACCAAACCCGCTCAGGCGCTGATCATCGACTCCTGGTTTGACAACTATCAGGGCGTGGTATCGCTGGTTCGCCTTTTTGACGGCACCGTTAAAAAGGGCGACAAGATCCTGATGAAATCCACCGGACGCGAGTGGGAAGTCAGCGATATCGGCATCTTTACTCCACGCCAGAAAAGCACCGGCATGCTGCGGGCCGGAGAGGTGGGTTACATCATCGCCGGCATCAAGGACATTCACGGCGCACCGGTGGGTGACACCATCACCCATGCCAAAACGCCTCAAGTGGAGCGCCTGCCGGGCTTTCAAAAGGTCAAGCCGCAGGTCTATGCGGGCATGTTCCCGATCAGCTCGGACGACTACGAGGATTTCCGCGACGCGCTTGAGAAACTGGCGCTCAACGATGCCTCGCTGGATTACATTCCTGAAAACTCCGATGCCCTGGGCTTTGGTTTTCGCGTCGGCTTTCTTGGCACCCTGCACATGGAGATCGTTCAGGAGCGCCTCGAGCGTGAGTATGGTCTTGACCTGCTGACCACCGCGCCGACCGTTATCTATGAGCTTGCCATGGAAGATGGGGAGGTCATGTATGTCTCCAACCCCTCCAAGCTCCCGGACATGGGCTCGGTCAACGAGATTCGCGAGCCGATCGTGCGGGCCAACATTCTGGTGCCGCAGGAGTATGTCGGTAACGTCATCAACGAATGCGTGGTGCGCCGCGGCGTGCAGCTCGACATGCAGGTGCTGGGCAGTCAGATGCAGCTGGTCTATGAGCTGCCGATGGGCGAGGTGGTCATGGACTTCTTTGATCGCCTGAAGTCGATCTCGAAAGGGTATGCCTCGCTGGATTACAGCTTCGAGCGCTTTGATGCGGCAAAGCTTGCACGCCTTGATGTTTTGATCAATGGCGACCGGGTCGATGCGCTGGCCACCATCGTTCATCGTGATCAGGCGCATCAGCGTGGCCGGTCGCTGGTTGAGCGCATGCAGGAGATGATTCCGCGTCAGATGTTTGATGTGGCCATCCAGGCCGCTCTGGGCGGCCATGTCGTGGCGCGTTCAACCGTCAAGGCGCTGCGCAAGAACGTCACGGCCAAGTGCTATGGCGGTGACGTGTCGAGAAAGCGCAAGCTGCTGGACAAGCAAAAGCAGGGCAAAAAGCGCATGAAACAGGTCGGAAAGGTAGAAATTCCGCAGGATGCCTTTTTGGCCGTACTAAAAGTCAATGATTGAGCGTAGCGCAGGCTTCGCTCCCGTGAGTCGGGAAAGCATGTAATGGATTTTTCACTTCTGCTGGTGGTAGCCGTCCTTGTTACCGGGGCGATCTGGCTGCTGGATATCGCTGTGCTGCGTCGCAAACGCAAGGCTTCCACGGATGGCAGCCGGCCACCTGGGGAAGTGACCCACAGCACCACGGCGCCCGGCGCACCAATGGAGCCCTGGTATGTGGATTATTCCAGAGCCTTTTTTCCGGTGCTGCTGGTCGTTCTGGTGCTGCGCTCGTTTATTATCGAGCCGTTCCAGATTCCTTCCCGCTCCATGGAGCCCACGCTCGACGTTGGCGATTTCATCGCCGTGAGCAAGTTCTCCTATGGCCTGCGTCTGCCCGTGATCAATACGAAAATTCTGGACACGGGCGAGCCGGAGCGTGGCGATATCATGGTGTTTCGCTTTCCCGGCGACACCTCGGTCAATTACATCAAGCGTGTGATCGGCGTGCCGGGGGATCGCATTCGCTATCAGGACAAGCAGCTCTATATCAACGGACAGCCGGTTCGAAAGGATCTGCTGGATGACAGCGGCAGCGACAACGACACCCAGGCGCTTTACAGAGAATCTCTCAAGGGGGTTGAGCATCATATCTTCAACAATCTTGATGCCCCGGGCCCTCAGATGAATGAAGTCACCGTACCGCCCGGTCATTACTTCATGATGGGCGACAACCGGGATGACTCCAACGACAGCCGCTACTGGGGCTTTGTGCCGGAAGAAAACATCGTGGGGCGTGCCTTTGCCGTCTGGATGCACTGGGACAGCGGTCTGCCGGACTTTACAAAGGCAAGACTGCTGCACTGAGCGTCTCTCGTTTCCTTTCCGTCAGGAAATACTGATGGAAAATCCCATCTGACAGAAGCTGTCGAAGGACAGCTTCTGTTATCATTTATGCCTGTTTCATTGAACAAAGCGACTATCTCGTGAGCAGTTCCCTCAATATCCTCAGCGATCGTCTCGGCTATCGTTTTGACGATAAGACCCGTCTTGAACTTGCCCTGACCCATCGCAGTTACGGCGGTGCCAACAACGAGCGACTGGAATTTCTGGGCGATTCCATCGTCAATTTTGTCGTGGGCGAGGCGCTCTATTCGCGCTTTCCCCAGGCTCGTGAAGGGCAGCTTTCAAGGCTCAGGGCGCGTCTGGTCAAGGGAGAGACACTGGCCGAGCTGGCGCGTGAGTTCGAGCTTGGTCAGTTTCTGCGGCTTGGCTCGGGAGAGATGAAAAGCGGCGGCCATCGGCGCGACTCCATTCTTGCCGACGCCGTGGAAGCCATTATCGGCGCCATCTATCTTGATAGTGACATGAACGCTGCCAGACGTTGCGTGCTGGCCTGGTATGACGCGCGCCTGCAGGCGCTCAATCTCGAGGATACCCAGAAGGATCCCAAGACACGCCTGCAGGAGTTTCTTCAGTCCCGCCAGATTCCACTGCCGCGCTATGAGGTGCTCAATATCGAAGGCGAGGCGCACGCCCAGCAGTTTACGGTCAGCTGTCATGTGGAGGTACTCAAGGCACCGACCACAGGCACCGGTGCCAGCCGTCGACATGCCGAGCAGCAGGCGGCCGAGCAGGCGCTGGCGTTGATCGAGTCGGCGCGGCGATGACGCCTTGCCCAATGCCGCCCGCCACCTTATGCACTATTCCCGCAACACCGGACACACGTTAACGTGGAGCATTTCATGAACGATATCACCACGGACGACACTCCCGAATCCGGTGCGTCCACGCGCTGTGGATTTGTGGCCATTGTCGGCCGCCCCAACGTGGGCAAATCAACCCTGATGAATCGCATTCTGGGTCAGAAGATTTCCATTACCTCGCGGCGCCCGCAGACCACCCGGCATCAGGTCATGGGCGTCAAGACCGAGGCCGACACGCAGACCATCTATGTGGATACACCCGGTATTCACATCATGCAAAAAGACCGCAATCGGGCCATCAACGCCTTCATGAACCAGGCCGCCACCCAGGCGCTGCGCGATATCGACTGCGTGGTCTTTATCGTGGATCGCACGAAGTGGACCAACGAAGACGATGTGGTGCTGGAAAAGCTCTCCCATGTTCAGGCGCCGGTGATCGTGGCCATCAACAAGGTAGACTGGATCGAGGATCGAGGCAGGCTCATGGCATGGCTGGCCGAGCTTGAAAAACGTCGCAACTTTGCCGCTATCGTGCCGGTGTCGGCGCGTCATGGCACCAACGTTGAGGCGCTTGAAACCGAAGTTGCCAAACATCTGCCGCACAACGTTCACTTCTTTCCCGAGGATCAGATCACCGATCGCAGCCAGCGCTTTCTGGCCGCCGAGCTGGTGCGTGAAAAGGTCATGCGTCAGCTGGGCGATGAGCTGCCCTATCAGATGACGGTAGAAGTCGAACAGTTTCGCGATGAAGGCCACATCATTCATATCCATGCCCTGATGCTGGTCGAGCGCGACGGTCAGAAAAAGATCCTGATCGGCGAAGGCGGTGATCGTATTAAAAAGATCGGCCAGGAAGCGCGCCTTGAAATGGAGAAGGCCTTTGACTGCAAGGTCATGCTCAAGCTCTGGGTCAAGGTCAAGCGTGGCTGGTCCGATGACGCACGCGCCCTGAAAAGCCTTGGTTACGATCTGGACTGATCATGGAACTGCAGCCGGCGTATCTGCTGCACCGTCAGGCCTGGCGTGAAACCAGTGCGCTGGCGGATATCCTGACGCTGCATGATGGGCGTATTCGTGCCGTGGCACGCGGCGTCATGCGGCCGGGCAGCCGAACGCGTCATCGACTTCAGCCCTTTACGCCGCTGCATCTGACCTGGCAGGGCGAGGGTGAGCTGAAAACACTGAGAGTCATCGAATCCCAGGGGCCGGGGGCCATGCTGGCGGGGGAAGGGCTTATCTGCGGCCTTTATGCCAATGAACTGATGACCCGTCTTTTGCCCCTCTCGTTGCCGGTCGATACCCTGTTTGCCTTTTACGCGGCCCTGCTTGACGCGCTGCCCTTTCCTGAACGACGTGGCGGTGCGCTCAGGCGTTTCGAGATCGCTCTTCTCGAGGCGCTCGATAGCGAGCCTGTTTTTCTTGACGAGCAGGACCGGCCGCTTGACCGGGAAGGGCGCTATCTTTATGACCCTGCTCTGAAACGTTTTCGTCCGGCGCCTTCGGACGGGCCGGCCTTTGAGGCGCGCGCACTGGGCTGGCTTGCCCGCGGCGACTGGGACGTCCCGGGGCTTGCCGGCACCGCGCGTGTTCTGACGCGTCAGGCATTGTCACCGCTTCTGGGCAGTCGCGAGCTGAGATCGCGCGAACTGATGAATGAACTGATGCGCCGTCGCCGAAATGGTGAGCGCTGAAGGAGAACAACATGTCGGACCAGATTTCCAACGTCCTGCCCCCGCGCATTCTGCTGGGCGTGAATGTCGACCACATTGCAACGCTTCGACAGGCGCGCGGCACACGATATCCCGACCCGGTGCAGGCGGCCCTGATCAGTGAAGAAGCCGGCGCAGACGGTATCACCATGCATCTGCGCGAGGATCGTCGCCATATTCAGGACCGCGACATCGAGCTTGCCATGCAGATGCTCAATACGCGTCTCAATCTTGAGATGGCCGTGGTCGAGGAGATGATCACGCTGGCCGAGCGCCTGAGACCTGCCAATGTCTGTCTGGTGCCGGAAAAACGCGAAGAGCTGACCACTGAAGGCGGGCTGGACGTGGCCGGTAACGGCGAGCGGATTCGACAGGCCTGCCAGCGGCTCGGGGCAGCAGGCTGTGAGGTCTCACTATTCATCGACCCTGACCCGGATCAGATCCGGGCGGCCTTTGATGCCGGCGCTCCGGTTATCGAGCTGCATACCGGCGCCTGGGTAGACGCGTCGCGTGACAATGCCGACCTCGAGCTTGCCCGCATTGCGGCCGCCGCCGAAATGGCTCATGCCCTGGGCATGACCGTCAACGCCGGCCACGGCCTGCACTATCACAACGTGGAAGCCATTGCGGCCATGCCCTGGTTTCACGAGCTCAACATCGGTCATGCGATCGTGTCGCGCGCTGCGCTGACCGGGCTTGATGAGGCCGTTCGCGAGATGAAGCGTTTGATGGTGCACTCGCGCGCCTTCAGCACGTTTGAGCAACCGGTCTGACGACGTTGGCCTGAAGACAATGCGTCGATCGGGCCGCGCTATAATAGGCTCTTTTTTGACATCCCGTTGATTCTGGAGCGCTGCATGGATTATCCCACAATCGAATCCACCATCGGGCATACCCCGCTGGTGCGTCTCAAGCGACTTCAGGTCGGCAGCAACACGTTGCTGGCCAAGCTTGAAGGCAACAATCCCGCCGGTTCGGTCAAGGACCGCCCGGCTTTGTCAATGCTTGCACACGCCGAAGCGCGCGGTGAGATCACACCCGGCGACACGCTGATCGAAGCCACTTCCGGCAATACCGGTATTGCGCTTGCCATGGCGGCAGCCATTCGCGGCTACAAAATGGTTCTGATCATGCCGGACAGCGCCAGCAGCGAGCGCAAGCAGGCCATGGCCGCCTACGGCGCCCGGCTTATTGAAGTGACGAAAGAGCAGGGCATGGAAGGCGCGCGGGATCTGGCCGATGACATGATCGCGCGCGGTGACGGCAAGCCGCTCAATCAGTTCGCCAACCATGACAATCCGCTGGCCCATTTTGAAACCACCGGCCCCGAGCTCTGGGAGCAAACGGGTGGCAACATTACCCATTTCGTCAGCTCGATGGGCACCACTGGCACCATCATGGGTGTGTCGCGCTATCTGAAATCGAAAAACGAGGCGATCCAGATCGTGGGACTTCAACCCGAGGACGGGGCCAGCATTGCCGGCATCCGGCGCTGGCCGGAAGCCTATCGCCCGAGTATTTTCGAGCAGTCGCGCGTGGACAGAATCATCGACATCGGCCAGCACGAAGCCGAAGAGCACATGCGCCGTCTGGCCCGTGAAGAGGGCATTCTGGCCGGAGTCTCCTCGGGCGGGGCCCTGGCCGGCGCCCTTCGTATCGCGCGTGAAGTCGACAACGCCGTGATCGCCTTTATCGTTTGTGACCGTGGGGATCGCTATCTTTCCACCGGTCTTTATGCACCGGAGCAGGATTGAACATGGCCATGCTGGGACAGCGTCGTCAAAAGCGCCCCGCGACGCGCAAGCGTCTGGAAACGCCAAACGAGAAACGCGCTGATGAAAAAAGCGTCGTGATCGAGCGTCTGGCGCACGATGGACGCGGCGTGGCGCGCGACCGTGATGGCAAGACGCTTTTCATCGAGCAGGCTTTGCCCGGTGAAGAAATCGAAGTCGCTATCCATACCCAGCACGGTCGTTATGATGAAGGGCACGTGCGCCGGGTGATCAAGGCCTCCGAAGAGCGTGTCACTCCCGGCTGCGCGCATTTCGGACGCTGTGGCGGTTGTGATCTTCAGCATCTCGCCATTGAAGGCCAGCGTCGCCACAAGCAGCAGGTGCTGCGTGAACATCTGGCACGCCATGATATCGAGCTTCCCGAGCCGTCACTGCTTGAAGGCGAGGCGTGGGGCTATCGCCGCCGCGCGCGACTGGGCGTTCGGGTCGGCAGCGATGACCGTATTCATGTGGGCTATCGGGTGCGGGGGCAGGATCGACTTTTCAATATCGAGCAGTGTCCCATTCTTGAACCCCGTCTTGAGGCGCTGATCCAGCCGCTGCGCGCACTGATCGAGTCGCTTGAAGCGCCGCGTCGGCTGGGGCATATCGAACTGGTGGCCGGCGATGACGTCGTCATGATCACGCTACGTCAGCTGCGTCGCGTGCCCGGCGATCTAACGCGCTGGCAGCAGTTTGCTCGTGAGCATGATCTGCTTTTGAGCGTTCTGTCCGGTGACGGTGACAAACCGGTGCTGGAGCGGCTGGACGACCGGCCTGACACATGGCCGCACTATCGCGCGCTGCCTGACGTGCCGGCCTCTGCCATCAGTGTCCGCAGCGGCGATTTTCTGCAGGCCAATGCCGGCGTCAATCATCAGCTGGTGGCGCGGGTGCTCGAGTGGGCCAATATTGATGACGACATGCCGGTCGTTGACCTGTTTGCCGGGGTGGGTAACTTCTCCCTGACGCTTGCCGCCGCCGGTGCCCGGGTCATCGCCTACGAAGGTCGGGAGTCGATGGTGCAGCGACTGCGCGATAATGCACTGGCAGCGGGACTGTCGGCGCGTGTTGATGCTCGCCGGACAGACCTTGGCGATGCGCCGCCCGGCCTTGAGGACGCCGCGCTGGTGGTGCTTGATCCGCCCCGCGCCGGTGCACAGGACATCTGCCGGGTGCTGGCGCAGCACGGGCCTTCACGGGTGCTTTACGTGTCCTGTGAGCCGGCCACCCTGGCACGTGATGTGCATCTGCTGGTCAGCGGCGGCTATCGTCTGGTCCGTGCCGCGGTGGCCGATATGTTCCCGCAGACGGCGCATCTGGAATCGCTGGTGCTGCTCGAGCGTCAGCCTACATAAAAGACATGACGGGGATCGTGTTACATGGTCAAGGTTCGTGAAGATCAGCCGCTCGATGCCGATGGACGGGTCGATATCACGACCTGGATTGCCCATCTCCAGAGCGAAGTACCGCTCAAGGACCCGGCCGAGCTGGAACGTGCCTGCCGCTTCGCCGCAAGGGTCAATCAGGAAGCGTCCAGCCAGCAGCCCGCCTGGCGCGATATTTATTCCGCTTTTCGCATCGGGCTGGAAATGGCCGATATTCTCAGCGAGCTCAAGCTCGACCAGCAGGCCATTACGGCGGCCGTGCTGTATCGCAGCGTGCGCGAGGGCCTGACGCGTCTGGAGGCGGTCGAGCGCCAGTTCGGCTCGGAAGTGGCCGGACTGATCGACGGCGTTTTGCGCATGGCAGCCATCTCCCAGCTGCAGGCGCCGGATCAGGCCATGACCCAGCACAATCAGCAGGAAAATCTGCGCAAGATGCTGGTGGCCATGGTGGATGATGTGCGCGTGGCGCTGATCAAGATTGCCGAACGCACCAGCATGCTGCGCCAGGTCAAGGACGGCTCCCGCGAGCGCGCCCTGCGCGTGGCGCGCGAAGTCTTCGATATCTACGCCCCGCTGGCGCACCGGTTGGGGATTGGCCAGCTCAAGTGGGAGCTGGAAGATCTCTCCTTTCGCTACCTGCATGAAAGCGATTACAAGACCATCGCCAAACAGCTGGCGGAAAAGCGCCTTGATCGCAATCGCTACATCCATGACGTTGTGGACACGCTCAAGCGCCTTCTCGAGGCGCAGAACATCACACGCTACGACCTTTCCGGTCGTGCCAAGCATATCTATTCGATCTGGCGCAAGATGAAGCGCAAGCACATCGACTTTTCCCAGGTTTACGATGTGCGCGCCGTACGGGTGCTGGTGCCTGAAGTCACCGATTGCTATACCGTGCTGGGTATCGTGCATTCGCTCTGGCATCACGTGCCCAACGAATTTGATGACTACATCGCCAATCCCAAGAAAAACGGCTATCAGTCGCTGCACACCGCCGTGTTCGGTCCGGAAGGCAAGGTGCTCGAGATTCAGATCCGCACCTTTGCCATGCATGAGGATGCCGAGCTCGGCGTGTGCGCGCACTGGCGCTACAAGGGCACCGATGTCGATTCCAAAAGCCGCAGCTACGAGCAAAAGATTGCCTGGCTGCGTCAGGTGCTGGAGTGGCAGGAGGAGGTCGGCGAGCTGACCGATCTTACCGAGGGGCTCAACTCCGATATCGCCCCGGATCGCATCTACGTCTTTACCCCGGAAGGGCATGTGATCGATCTGCCTCGGGTCGCGACACCAATCGACTTTGCCTACCGCGTGCACACGGAAGTCGGCCACCACTGTCGCGGTGCGAAGGTGGATGGTCGCATCGTGCCCCTGACCTATCAATTGAAGACCGGCCAGCAGGTCGAGATTCTCAACGCCACTCAGGGCGGGCCGAGTCGTGACTGGCTCAACCCCTCGCTGGGGTATGTCTGCACCTCCCGTGCCCGGGCCAAGATCCAGTCATGGTTCAAGCTGCAGGCGCGTGAGCAAAATGAGGAAGAAGGGCGCGTTCTATTGGAGCGCGAGTTTCGTCGCCTCGATCTTGAACGTCTGGATCGCACGCGTCTGGCGCAGGCCGTCAACTACAACACGCCCGAGGACATGTACGCCGCCATCGGTGCCGGTGATCTGCGTATCGGGCAGGTGCTCTCCCAGGCGCAGCATCTTTTTGGCGAAACCGAAGACATTGACGAGCTTGACCGTCTGCTGGCGCGCCCGCGCCGTCAGGGGGTGCGTGAAAGCACTGATACCATCACCGTACTGGGCGTCGGCAATCTCAAGACCCAGATGGCCAACTGCTGTCATCCGGTACCGGGAGACGACATCGTGGGCTTTATTACCCAGGGGCGGGGGGTCACCGTTCACCGCAAGGACTGTCCCAATATCCTGCAGCTTCAAGGCGATGAACCCGCGCGTATCGTGCAGGTTGAATGGGGGCAGCAGCAGCCCATTCAGTATCCGGTCGATATCGAAATCAAGGCGTGGGATCGCTCCAATCTGCTGCGCGATGTCACCGGCATCCTGTCCAACGAAAGGGTCAACGTGCTGGGCGTTAATACAACGACCAATCGCGATGACCATATGGCCACGATGAAGATCACGCTGGAGGTGGCAGGGCTTGATGTGCTTTCGAAGGTGGTCAACCGTATCGGACAGCTGACCAATGTGACCGATATTCGTCGGCTGCGTCAGGGCGGTGGCGGCATGCGGGAATCTTCATAGGCAGGCCTTTCGCAAGGCAGGGGTATTTTGATGCAGCAGGCACAGCGCTACACGCTCGACGATCTACTGACACTGATGCAGGTGCTGCGGGACCCGCAACAGGGCTGCCCGTGGGATGTGGCCCAGCACTGGGACACGATCGTGCCCCATACGATCGAAGAGGCCCATGAGGTTGCCGATGCCATCGAGCGTCGCGCCTTTGAGGAGCTGCCCGGCGAGCTGGGAGATCTGCTGTTCCAGATCATTTATTACGCCCAGTTCGGCCGCGAGGAAGCTCGATTCGACTTCCACGATATTGTTCATGTGCTGACGGTCAAGATGGTTGCCCGTCACCCGCACGTGTTTCCTGACGGCCATCTCGGCTCACGTCGACAGGGTGTGGCGGCGCTTGATGTGGATACCTCGGAGGTCAACCGGCGCTGGGAGGCGCGCAAGGCCAACGAGCGTGATTCGCGAGCGGCCATATCACACCTGGATGATATCCCGCTGGCGCTACCGGCGCTGTCTCGCGCCAACAAGCTCTCCAGTCGGGCCTCCCGGGCAGGCTTTGACTGGCCCGACCACCGCGGCGCGCTGGACAAGATTCGCGAGGAGCTGGCCGAGCTGGAGGTCGAAATCGAGGCCGGCCATCAGGAGAACATGAACGCCGAGCTGGGCGATCTTCTCTTCGCCGTGGTCAATCTGGCCCGCCATCTGAAGATTGATCCGGAGCAGGCGCTGCGCGGTACCGGACAGCGTTTTGAAAACCGCTTTCGTTATGTTGAAAAGGCTGTTCAGGCCAGTGGCCGGCCCATCGATGCCACCGATCTCGAGACCCTGGAAGGGCACTGGCAGGACGCCAAGCGTGTCGAGCGCGGGCAGTAGCGACGGATAATCGAGTCTTCGACTTTGGTCGCAAGTCATTAGTGTAGTGTTGTTGTTGTTTCCCGAGCGCGTCAGGCTCTTGCTTCCTGTCACGCGCCTTGCGGAGTCTTTCATGCAACACGCTTCTTCTTCTGCCCCTGAAGGTGCCTCTTCAGGGGAGGGTGCCAACCACGATCCTGCGCTGGAAGACAACGTGCTTCACGCCTCCCTGCGTGAGCATGTGCGTCTGCTCGGCGATAGCCTGGGGCATACCATTGCCGATGATCTGGGCACCGAGTTTGTCGATCAGATCGAAAGGATCCGAGCGCTGGCCAAACGGGGGCGCAAGGACGCCGGTGCTCGCGCCGAGCTGATCGAATACCTTCGTACCCTGCCCGAAGAGCGCATGCTGCCGGTGACGCGCGCTTTCAACCAGTTTCTGAATCTGGCCAATCTTGCCGAGCAGCACTATCGCGGCCGCTTTCGTCGAGTCGAGGATTATCGCCCCGGCACCCAGCCCCGTCTGGACGATCTGCTCGAGCGTCTGACGCAGGCCGGTCACGACGGCGAGGCGCTGATCGAGCGCATTGCCTCGATGCGCATCGAACTGGTCATGACGGCGCACCCGACAGAAGTGGTCAGGCGCACCCTGATTCGCAAATACGACGCCATCAACGCCTGTCTGGGAGAGCTCAACGCCAGCGAAGAGCATCCCGAGCGTCTGGAGCAGTTGCAGGGGCGTCTCAATGAGCTGGTCAGCCAGGCCTGGCACACCAGCGAGATTCGTGCCGAACGGCCGACCCCGGTGGATGAGGCACGCTGGGGGCTGGCGGTGATCGAGCAGTCGCTGTGGCAGGCCGTGCCAACCTTTTATCGCGAGCTGGATCAGATGCTGCTGTCACGTGCCGGGCGGCGCCTGCCACTGGAGGCGGCCCCCATCCGGTTTGCCTCGTGGATGGGCGGCGACCGCGATGGCAACCCCAACGTGACCTCGGCCGTGACGCGTGAGGTGCTGCTGCTTGAGCGTCATCGCGCGGCGGAAAGTTTTCGTCGTGATGTCGAGCAGCTGCGTCTTGAGCTTTCCATGTGGAAAGCCACGCCCGAGCTGATCGAGCTGGCCGGTGGCCCGTGTCCCGAGCCCTACCGGCGCGTACTCAGCGACCTGGAAGAGCGCTTGGCGGCCACCCGCGACAAGGCGCAGATGATCTGGGAAGGACATGGCTGGAGCGGCGAGCGCCCCACGGTGGATACGCGCGAGGCGCTGCAGGCGCCGCTGGAAGCCTGCTATCACTCGCTGATGGCCTGCGGTCTGGATGTGATCGCCAACGGGGCGCTGCTGGATACCCTGCGTCGGGTCGCCTGCTTTGGCACCACCATGACGCGTCTGGATATCCGTCAGGAATCCACTCGCCACACCCAGGTGTTTGAAGAGCTGACCCAATATCTGGAGCTTGGCAACTACGCCGAGTGGGACGAATCGGCCCGCCGTGAGTTCCTGCTCAACGAACTGGGCTCGCCGCGTCCGCTGATCCCATCGCAATGGCCCTGCTCGGACGAGGTTCGCGAGGTGCTCGACACCTTTGAGGTGATCGGTTCGGAGTACAGCGAAGCGCTGGGCTCCTACGTCATTTCCATGGCGGGGCAGGCCAGCGATGTGCTTGCCGTGGCGCTTCTCATGAAGGCCGTGGGTGGCCGGGTCAGCCTGCCCATCTCACCGCTGTTCGAAACGCTGGACGATCTGGACCGCGCCGGTCATGTGGTCAATGACCTGCTGGGCATGGCGCAGTATCGGGCGCTGATCGATGCCCGCCAGGAGGTGATGATCGGCTATTCGGACTCGGCCAAGGATGCCGGCCAGCTGGCGGCGGCCTGGGCGCAGTATCGCGCTCAGGAGCGGCTGGTCGGGGTCTGTCATGAGCATGGCGTTACGCTGACGCTCTTTCATGGCCGTGGTGGCACGGTTGGACGCGGGGGCGGCCCGGCCCATGCGGCCATTCTTTCCCAGCCGCCGGGTTCCGTGCAGGGCAGTCTGCGTGTGACCGAACAGGGCGAGATGATTCGTTTCAAGTTCGGTCAGCCACGTATCGCCGTGCGCTCCATGGAGATCTATCTCAGCGCGGTACTCGAGGCGACATTGTTGCCGCCGATCGAGCCAAAGCAGGCATGGCGCGAGGAGATGGATCATCTGGCCTCGCGCGCCCACCAGGTGTACTCGAGTATCGTGCGCGAAGACCCGGCCTTTGTGCCCTATTTTCGCGCCGTAACGCCGGAGACCGCGCTGTCCGGGCTGCCGCTGGGATCCCGCCCGGCCAAGCGCCGCGCCTCGGGTGGTGTTGAAACGCTCAGGGCCATCCCCTGGATATTTGCATGGACTCAGACGCGACTGATGCTCCCGGCCTGGCTGGGCAGCGATGCCGCCTTTGCCGAGCGCAGTAACAGCGAAGAGGGCATGGCCCGGCTGCGCGAGATGATGAACGAGTGGCCGTTTTTTGGCACCTTCCTGGACATGCTCGAGATGCTGCTGGCCAAGGCCGACGCCGAGATCAATGCCTACTACGAAGAACGCCTGATTGATGATGACAACTCCCGCGCGCTGGGCACGTCACTGCGCGAGCGCCTGGAGGGGCTCGAGAAGACGCTTTTGAACATTCGCGAGCAGCATCATCTGCTGGAGCATGCGCCGCTGATTCGTCAGGCCGTGGATATACGCAATCCCTATATCGATCCGCTCCATGGGCTTCAGGCGGAGCTTTTGTACCGAAGCCGCCAGCTTGAGGGCGATATTTCTCCGGATCTGCAGCGGGCCCTGATGGTGACGATGGCCGGTATTTCGGCGGGACTTCGCAACACGGGGTAAGGGCGACAAACGCCTTGATGAGACAAATGATCAACAAAGAATTGTGTCACTGACCTTGAAAAGCCGGCGTTGGCGCCTAATGTCTTATAGGACGCATACGGTGGTGGTTTTCCAGCGCCGTATGTCCTCAACTTTCATGACGATTGCAGGGACGAAATGCAGTCGTCGGTTTAAACCCGCTCAGCGAGCGAAAAAGGAGTTTGACCATGGCTTACAAGCTTCCCGAACTGCCCTATGCATTTGATGCACTCGAGCCGCACATCGATGCGCAGACGATGGAAATCCACCATGGCAAGCATCACAACACCTATGTGACCAATGCAAACGCTGCGCTGGAAAAGCTTCCCGAAGATCTGGCCGGACTCGAAGCGTCGGATCTGCTCAAGCAGCTCGACCGTGTTCCCGAAGAGCAGCGCACCGCCATCCGCAATAATGCAGGCGGTCATGCCAACCACTCGCTGTTCTGGGAAATCCTGACACCCAATGCGCGTGGTCTGAAGGAATTCCCCACGCTGATGAACGACATCGAAAAGACCTTCGGCAGCGTCGAAGCCTTTGCCGAGAAGTTCGAGACGGCTGCCAAGGGTCGCTTTGGCTCCGGCTGGGCATGGCTTGTGGTCAAAAACGGCAATCTGGAGATTGTCTCCACTGCCAATCAGGACAGCCCGGTCTCCTCGCAGGCTTATGGCGGCCATGATGCCACGCCGATTCTGGGTGTGGACGTGTGGGAACACGCTTACTACCTGAACTACCAGAACCGTCGTCCCGACTATCTCAAGGCGTTCTGGAATGTCGTCAACTGGGCAGAAGTCGAAAAGCGCTACAACGCTGCCAAATAAGCGTGTAACGCGCTGACGGATGATTCTGTCTGCAACCCGCATCAGCGCTCGCTGATGCGGGTTTTTTTATGCGCCGACTGTTTTCCGTGTCGACCGTGATACCAGCTATTGCTTTGTGCTGCGACCTTTTGAGGTTCGGCGCCCGGCAGTGCCGCGTGTGGTCGTACGCCCACTGCTTTTGCCGCGCCGCGCCTGGTTTTTTTTACGACCGGCAGAGGCGGCAGGCTGTTCACCGCCGGCCTGCTGCATGGCCTGATTCAGACGTCCGGCATCGACATCGCCGACCAGCGTTGTCAGCTCGCCTGCCATGTCAGAAAGAAAGGCGTCCAGAGAGTCGCTGCCTTCGCGCACCCTGGAGAGTCGCTGCTCCCAAAGGGCCGTACGCTCCGGGCCGGACAGGCTCTCGGGCAGGGCATCGATCAGGCCGCGCCCGCGCCGGGTGGCACGAATGGCGCCTGACTGTCGATGAACATATTCTCGCGTTAAAAGCGTTTCTATCATGCTGGCGCGCGTGGCCTCGGTACCCAGTCCGTCCGTTTCCTTGAGGGTTGCCCGCACGGCATTGTCGGTGACGTAGCGCGCCACGTGAGTCATGGCATTGATCAGACTGGCATCGGTAAAGGGCTCGGGTGGGCGCGTCTGGCGTGTCTGCATCTCGCATTGGGTAACGCACGCCTTATCGCCCTTCGTCATGGCGGGCAGCGTGGCATCCTCATCGGGCGTGTTAAAAAGCGCGCGCCAGCCTACCTGAAGAATTTCGCGCCCTTTGATCATGAAGGCCTCATCCAGCGCCTCCAGCGTGACACGGGTGTCGCGGTACTCAAAGGGGGGGTAAAACTGGGCCAGCACGTTACGGGCCACTAGCGTATAGACGTTTTGCTCTTCCCGGCTCAGCGTCTGCCAGCGCGGGGTCTGACCGGTAGGAGCGATAGCATGGTGTGCCCCGATCTGCTTGTCGTTGAAGGCACGCGACACGCGGGAAGTGTCGATGCCGCCATGCCACTGCTCGAGCGTGTCATTGCCCTGGCAGGCATGGCGCAGTGTGGCATCGATGCCCTTGAGATAGTCGCGTGGCAGATAGCGACAGTCCGAACGCGGATAAGTGATCAGGCGATGCCTTTCATACAGGCGCTGGGCACAATCAAGCACCGACTGTGCCGACATCTTATAGCGCCGGGCCGCATCGATCTGAAGCGTGGAGAGCGAATAGGGTAGCGGCGCGCCTTGTCGCTGCTGCTTTTGTTCAACGTCTCTGATGATGGCCGGCTGACCCGGCAGTTTCGCGGCCAGTGCTCGAGCGGGAGCCGCATCCAGAAGCCGGCCCTGGTCGTCCAGGCGATGTTGCTCACCCGGCTGCCACCAGGCGCGAACACTGCCGCCCGATGTCTCAAAATCGGCCCATAGCGGGTAGAAGTCGACCGGCTGGAAATTTTCGATGGTTCTATCACGGCGCACGATCAGCCCGAGAAGTGGCGTTTGTACCCGACCGATGGAAAGCACGCCCTTGATGCCGGCCTGCTGGCCGGTCACTGTCCAGGCGCGAGTCAGATTGATGCCATAGAGCCAGTCGGCGCGCGAACGGGTCAATGCCGCCTGATAGAGCGGCTGGAAGCGGGCGTTGTCTTCGAGTGCCTGCCAGGCCCGCTTGATCGCAGGGGTGTTCATGTCATTGATCAAAAGACGCTCGACCGGCCCCTTCCAGCCCAAGTATTCGATGGTTTCCTGAACGAGAAGCTGACCCTCCCGGTCCGGGTCTCCGGCATGAATGATTTTGTCGGCCGATTTGACCAGACGACGCAAAATGGTGAGCTGAGCGCGCGCTTTCGGGCGAGGTGTCAGCTTCCACTTCGAGGGAATGATGGGCAGGTCATCCAGGCGCCAGCGCTTGAGGCGCTCATCGTAGGCCTCCGGGGCGGCCTGCTCGAGCAGATGACCAAAGCACCAGCTGACCGTGATGTCGGGACTGCTCAGGGCGCCTTCTGTCTGGCTGAAACGTCCGGGTAGTGCCGAGGCGATAGCACGACCCAATGAGGGTTTTTCGGCAATGATGAGTTGCATGAGGTCAGTTCAATGCTCTTTTGGCCTTGATCAGTGCTCGGTACCAGCGTCGCGGGGCGGGGCCAATGCCTGCCGGGCGCTGGCTGAGCAGACTGATGTTGCGATGGGCGGTCTGGTCGATATTGGACAGAATGTTCATCGTCGAGGCGCGGGCGCCGTACTGACGAATCAGAAAGTCGATCGCCTCGGGCTCAAGGGCGACGCGATAATGGCGTACCAGAGCGATGGCCAGTGATTCGGCACTGCGTGACAGATCATCGGTGATCTCGTTGACCATGGCCGCACCCAGTGCTGCCTTGGCCGCCGCCGAAAGATCCGGTTCGAGATGGCCGAAATAGGCCGCGTTGGTGGCGTCGATGGCGCGCTGCACCTCCGGGCGCGACAGATGAATACAGGGCTCGAGGGCGAGGGCAATCTCGATGGCCAGGTGCTTTGCCATCTCGATGTCGCTGCCGGGCGAGACGGGATTGCCGCCATGATCACGCTGATGGGCGCGTTCCCGATCCGCACGCGTGTCATTGAGATAGCGCGCCAGATGGCGACAGACACGGGCCTTTTCGCCATCGGTCAGCGCGATGTGATTTTCATGAATGCGAAGCCCGCGCTTGCCGGGACCGACCTGCAGGTGGGTGGCCTTGTCGTTCATCTGATCGGTAATGGCCTCCCAGCGCTGGGAGTTGCGAATCAGCGTGGCATGACTGCGTGCGATCTGGCCGTAGTTTTCCTGCACGCTTCGAAAAAGCTTCAGGGCATTGGTCAGAATATCGGCGCGCTCGCGCAGTTCCGGGCGCAGGTCGCTACGGCCCTGCTGCACGCCGCTGGCCAGGTGTTCGATCTGCTCGGCCAGCGCATCCATGGCCTGGCGACAGCGGACTGTCAGGGTTTCGGCGCGAAGCCCGGCCGCAGCATCCTCGACCAGGGTACCCGACTGCTCGGCAAGATAGACGGTCAGCGCCTTGAGTCGTGACAGCCCCGTGGCCTGCTGAATGCGATATCGAGAGCGTGTCTGTTCAAGCGCATCAAGTGCTCGTGCCAGATGCCATCGGCCGCGATACTCAAAGGTCAGCATGGGAATGCGACGACCGCAGAGCAGTTCAAAGGCCAGAATGATCATCTCCTCGACATCCTGAAGCGTCATGAGCAGCGCATTGTCCTGCTCAATGGCTGCCAGTACGCGCTCGATGAAGTTCTCATCGCGTGCAACGCCCTGGTGCAGATCGGGCGCCCGTCCTGCAAAACGGTCGCGCAGCAGTGAAATGGCCTCCGGCGCCACATCGGCAAGCTCATTGAGTCGCGGGTCGATATGGGCACGATACAGATCGACCAGATCGCGGATACGCGATTGCATGCCGATACGGCGATAGACATCGATCTGCGAGATGCGCCGGGCACTTTCCTCATCGTCGAGCAGTTCCAGCGCGGCAAGCTCCACCCCTTCGGGTGACAGATCATGCTTTCGCAGCAGCATGGCTGCCGCCTCGCGGCGACGGGCGTCGCCCTCCAGGCTTTCAACGATCAGGTTGCGGGTAATCAGTACCAGCTCCGGCAGGGTATCGAGCACCTGAGCCACTCGGGCCGCGGCGCGTTCATGCTTGCGCCCCCGGGTCAGATGGTGGGCGAAATTGGCGATGATGCCGGCAAGACCCGTGATCAGGGCATAGCTGATGAAGAACACATAGTTCTCCATCGAGGGGCCACGACCGTAACCGAGCAGATAGCCGACCCAGGCGCCCAGCAGGGTGACGGGGCCGCTGACCCACAAAATCTGCATGGCGCTGTTGGTCCAGGGCACCTTGTCCATCGCCTGGGTGATTCGGCGGATACGGTCGCGGCCTTCGCGCTCGAGACGAACACGAGGCGCATCGGGATTCGGGCGTCGACGAAGCAGTGCACGGGCTGAAAACAAGCGGATATTTCCGAAACGAGAGTGGGTGCAGTAACGCAGGGACTGCTTCAGGAGATGTTTGCCGGGCAGATACGAAACAACATGATGGCGTTATCATGAGATGCCTGCAGCCAGCGTGCTAGCATAAGCGTGATCATGGTGGAGGAACAATATGCTGGCAGCCTGGGTTAACCAACTCCTTGGGTTTTCGACGGGAGCACTTGACGCCATTCGTCGAGACGAGCGCTACCCCTCATTGATGGGCTGGGCAAGAAAGGAAGGGGCAGAACTGCTGGGCGGGGATGTGGCGCTGGCACAGGCGCTGGCGCCGATGCTCTGGAATCAGACGCCGCTGCAGCGTCTTGGATTTCGGATCGAAACGCTGGCGCCGCCGGCGCCTCAGGAGCCCTGCTGGTGTGACTCCGGCAAGCGCCACATTGACTGCTGCGCCCGCGTCGCGCTGCCGGGGCAGGTACCGCCGCATTTGATGTGGATGCTTTTGCTGCAACGCCTTCGCGGTAACGTGCTGCACGAGGCGCTGGCCTCCGATCAGGTGCCGGCGCAGGCCCTGCTCGAGGCCGGTATCGTCAGTGCCGAGGGCGGACAGCTGGGCCGCGCCCAGACCATTCTGGAGGCGCTTTTCACCAATGCCGATTGGGAGCGGCTGCCGGAAGAAAGCGAGCCTGCCTTCGAGCTTTTAAGCGATGTGTATCAGGAGCGGGGCTTTACTCGCAAAAAGACCGCTTTGATGAACAGCGCCGTCGAACATGGCCCGGGCTTTTTACGCGGGGCGGCATTGAAGCGGCTGTGTCTGCGATACATGGACAGTGATGATCTGGCCAGCGCTCGCGAGACCTTTATTCAAACCCTGGAGGCCATGCCCAACGAACCGGCGCTGGCCTATCTCGAAAGCATGCTGTTGCTGCATGAAGGGCGCCCCGAGCAGGCGCGTGCACGCGCCGATTTCTGGCGCCGGCGTCTGGTTCATCGCAGTGACCTGGATGAGGACCAGCAGGCGTTTCTCGAGCAGCTGGCTTATGACCCCGAAGCCACGCTGTCGGAGCAGATGATTTATGCCGACGAGGAACTGGCCGAACCGCTGGAAACTCTGACCAGACTCCTGCCGGAATTTTCCGGCGCCTCACGTCTGTCGCTGTCCATCAACGCTGAAGGCCGGCTCGAGTATCAGCAGGATGATCTGGATCACGCCCGCTATCAGATGTGGCAACAGCATTTTGCCACCGAAAATGAAGAAGCGCCCGGCAGCGGGCTTCAGGGGGATCCCTGGCGGGACGCCCGCCCCTGGCTGGACGCGCTGTGTCTTCATCCGGAGTGGCTGTCAACGCCGGCGATTCTTCAGGAGCTTGCCATGGCGCTGGCCGGGCGTTTTGGCAATCTGCCATGGATGTTTAGCTCTATCTTCTCGCCGCTGGCAAAGCGTTTCGATGCCTGGCTTGTGGCGATCGAGACGGCTGAGAGCCCCTTTGTCTGGGGCGATGGCGACAATCATGTGTTGTTCCGGCTCGGACTGGGGCTGATCATCGGCATGGAGCGTGGCGCGCGCGAGCCATCAAGACAGCTGGCTGAACGGCTGATTCGCCTGGATGGCGAAGACAGCATGGGGCTGCGCGAGCTGCTTTTGGAACAGCTTTTAAGCGATGGTCAGGACGTCAGGGCCCTGACGCTCATCGAAGAGATCGAGGCGGCCGGTGACGACGATGGCGAGCCGTGGCTCGGGCTGCTGCTGGGCAAGGCGCTGGCACTGTATCGCCTGGCGCGACTTGAAGAAGCCCGCCAGGCGCTGATCATGGTCGACAAAGCCAATCCATGGATGCTCAAGCTTTTGATCCGCGATAACCCCAAGCGAGAGCCGGTAACCGGCAATGTGCCGATACCGGGCTCACGTGCGGAAGCCTGGCAGTATCGTGTCCTTATGCGGCCTCACTGGGTTGCGACCCGGGGCGCGCTTCACTGGGTGGATGCCAGACTGCGAACACCTGTGCAATAGCGCCACGGTGACACCATGGCGCACGACGCAGAAAGGATCGTTTACTGACGATTGGGTAGAAATACCCACATCTGGCCGGGCTGTTTCATGCGTCCGGCATTGAGGCTGGCTTCATCCCCGTGTCCCCAGAAAAAATCGGCGCGCACGGTGCCCTTGATAGCGCTGCCCGTATCCTGAGCCAGCATGAGGCGCTGCATGCGCTGGTTGGACAGCGGTCGCGTGGTCGACAAAAAGACCGGGGCCCCTAGCGGGATCTGATCGGGATCGATGGCAATGCTGCGCTCCGGTGTCAGCGGGACACCCTGGGCGCCGATCGGGCCATCCTGGCTTTTGTGGCTGCTGTCGAGCTCCCTGAAAAAGACGAATCGAGGATTCACGTTCAGCATGTCCTGTACCCGCCCGGGGTTGGCGTTGGCCCAGGCCTTGATGCCCGGCAGGGTCGCCTGAGCCGGGGTAATTTCTCCATGATCGAGCAGCCAGCGAGCAAAGGACTGGAAGGGCTGGTCGGTGGCACCGGCAAATCCCACTCGCATCTCGCCGCCTTCGACCAGTCTGATACGTCCCGATCCCTGAATCTGCAAAAAGGCGGCTTCAACCGGATCGTCGACCCAGACCAGTTCGCGACCCCGCAATACGCCGCTTTTGATCAACTGGCTGCGGCTGGCGGCCATGAGGCTGCTGTTGCCCAGGTTGCGATAGAGCGGGACCTGATAGGGGCCCTGGCGCGTGCGAGATCCGTGAAGAACGGGCTCGTAATAGCCGGTGATGGTGCCGACCGTCGATCCATCGCTATTGCTCAGCGTAAAGGGTGTAAAGCGCTGCTCGAAATAGCGCCGGATGGCGCGGCTGTCCAGCGGGTCAACGTGGCGGGCGTCATTGCAGACCGAGGCCCAGTCCGGCTTGCGGGTGAGTTTTTCGCAGCTGGTTCGAAACGCGCTCCAGGCACTCAATAGATTGTCATCGTGCCAGCCGGGCAGCTGCTGCCAGCTGGTCGGGTGCATGGGCGTATTGATATCGGTGTAATTGGGTGTTTTCGCAGGCTGAAAACCGGACTGGCCGGTGGAGCAGGCAGCCAGAAGCGCCCCTGCAAGCACAAGACCTGCGCCTCGATTGATCAAACGCAGCTTCGATAAAAGGCCCTGAGGGCGAGACATTCCAGGGGATACAGGGGACAAGATCAGGGTCTCTTTCGGGGGCGTGGTCGAAGGCCGACGCCCGTGAAACAAAAAGGCGCGACACGATATTACCGGCCGGGCGGGTCGGTAATATCGCGCCATTGGCGAAAATACCAGAGGATCATGAGACCCGGAATAGCGGCCAGGGTACAGATTAAAAAGAATCCGTCCCAGCCGACCGCTTCCGACAGGATACCGCCCGGGGCTGAAATCACGACTCTGGGCAGGCCCATGATCGAGGAGAGCAGGGCGTACTGACCTGCCGTAAATCGCTTGTCGGTCAAAGCGGCCATGAAGGCGAGAAAGGCGGCCGTCCCCATGCCGGCTGCGGCATTTTCAAAGCTGACCACCGCCGCCAGTACCGTAATCGAATGGCCGACATGATTGAGCCAGATAAAGCCGGCGGTCGAAATCATCTGCAACAGACCGAACCACCACAGCGAGCGGTAAATGCCGATGCGCAAAATGACCAGACCGCCCAGAAAGATACCGCCCAGCAGGGGCCAGAAGCCAAAGATCTTGACCGTGGCGCCGATCTCGGCGTTGGAAAATCCCAGTGATTTATAAAAGGGCGTTGTCAGGTTGCCGGCGACCGAGTCTCCCAGCTTGTAGAGCAGAATAAAAAGCAGCAGCCAGAGGGCGCCGGGCCGGGTCATGAAATTCCGGATCGGGTCCAGAAAGGTATCGCGCCAGTTCTGTGGCTGCGTGGGACGCTGAGCGCTAGGCTCGGGCGCCATGAGGGTAACCAGCATACAGGCGCCGAGCAGCACTGCCATGGTCAGATAGGTCGCGCGAAAGCCGATGCTGTCGGCCAGCATCAGTCCGCCGCCGGAGGCAAACAGCATGCCGGTGCGATAGCCATAGGTATAGAGGCTGGAGCCGATGCCGAGTTCCTTTTCAGGCAGATGCTCGCGGCGATACGCATCGATGATGACGTCCTGAGTGGCGCTGAAAAAGCTGATGCCCAGTGCCACCATGCCCACGGTCAGCGGTGACAGGCCCGGGTCGGACAGGGCCAGCAGAACAATCAGGGAGGTCAACAGCAGCTGGGTCACCAAAAGCCAGCCGCGGCGCCTGCCCAGAAAGGGCAGCTCGAAGCGGTCCAGCAGCGGTGCCCAGAGAAACTTGAGCGTGTAGGGAATACCGATCAGCGCCAGCAGTCCCACCGCGTCCAGGGCAACGCCGGCATCGGTCATCCAGGCCTGCAGGACACTGCCTGTCAGCAGTAGCGGCAGGCCTGACGCCAGCCCCATCAGGAACGTGATACCATGGCGCGCAACGGCGGCCCGGGCTGTAGCAATCGAAGTCAACGGTTTTATCCAGAAAGTCGCGGGCATTTGAATGGCGCGCCGATTCTCTCAGACCGGTGCGTTCACGGCTACTGACCGGGGGTGGTTTTAATGCAGACGACAGGGCCTGAAGGGCTGCGCTGGTACGCGGTCCAGTGCAAGTCAGGTGAGTCCTTTCGTGCCGCCGAGCATCTGAACTTTCAGGGTTACACCGTCTTTCATCCGGTCATTCAAAGAGAAAAGCGCCAGCGCGGCAGGGCCGGGCAAGTGGTCGAACCACTTTTTCCCTGGTATCTCTTTATTCGGATGAATCCGCTGCAGGACAACTGGGCACCCATTCGATCCACCCGTGGCGTGATCAGATTGCTTGCCTTTGGTCAGGCGCCGGTGCCGGTACCGGATGTATTGATCGATACCCTGCGCCAGCAGATCACGGAGCAGCCGGCCATGTCAGGGGAGTATCGTTTCAGCACCGGTGAGTGCATCGAAATTACCGAAGGCCCTTTCAAGGCCCTGAAAGGGCTTTTCGTGGCGGGCAAGGGAGACGAGCGTGTCATTGTCCTGCTCGAAATTTTGCAGCGAGAGCACCAGGTTATCGTGGGAAGCGGACAGATTCGAGGGGCCCGGCCGCACTGAAATCGACAGTGTCACGAAGGGGATCAGCTGTCTATCCACCAGCGGCTGTCCCAGCGTGTCATGACCTGCTCCGGGTAGCGTGTTTTTCCAAGACTGCCGTTGTAGCGGGCCAGCGCCCGCGTCAGATCGCCCTTTTCAACCTTGAGATACCACGCAAGAATGGTACAGCCATAGCGCAGGTTGGTAGCGGGGTCGAAAAGATCGTCGCTGTCTCTGCCGATCTCCTTTTTCCAGAAGGGCATGACCTGCATGAGCCCCTGGGCGCCGGCACTCGAACGTGCCTGCGGCGTAAAGCGACTTTCAACATCGATGACCGAGAGCACCAGCTGCAGATCCAGCGAGGCACGAAGCGCCTCGCGCTGGATGCTTTCGAGCAGGGCGAGCCTTTGATGGGCGTCGGGCAGGTAGGCGATGAGGCGTCGATTCATATCGGTCATCCAGACCTCGGTATCAAAACGATCGCCGGTACGCTGATCATCCGACAGGGCGCTGGAAAGCTGGCGGATCAGCTGGGCCGATACATGCGTCTCCGGAACGGCGCCAGCCCGGGATGCGGGCGCAAAAAGGGCGCCTGTCGTTAGACAGGCGCCCAGCAGACATGCTTTTAAGCCGGCTTCAAGCCAGCTTTTGACAAATAAACTCGACGGCTTCCTGCTGCGCCACCATCGTAATATCGTCGTCACGTCTTCCCTTGTACTCCAGTTCGCTGTTTTTCAGGCCGCGGTCGCCGATTACGATGCGGTGCGGGATGCCGATCAACTCAAGATCGGCAAACTTGACGCCCGGGCGCTCGTCACGATCATCCAGCAATACTTCGATTCCCATGTCATTGAAGGCGCTGTAGAGGCGTTCGGCCTCGTCGCGAACGGCCTGCGACTTGTGCGCGTTCATGGGTACCAGAGCCACCTGATAGGGCGCCAGGCTGGCGGGCAATGCAATGCCCCGATCATCGTGGTTTTGTTCGATGGCGGCGGCGACAACGCGACTGACGCCGATGCCATAACATCCCATCTGCAGCGGTACATTGTTACCGTTTTCATCCAGCACGGTAGCGCCCAGTGCCTCGGAGTATTTCGTCCCGAGCTGAAAAACGTGCCCGACTTCGATGCCGCGCGCGATCGAGAGTGTGCCCTGACCATCCGGTGATGGGTCGCCGGCCACGACATCGCGAATATCGGCCACCATCGGCAGCGGGAGATCGCGCTCCCAGTTAATGCCAAAGAAGTGTTTGCCATCAATATTGGCGCCGGCGCCGAAGTCGCTCATGACGGCCACGCTGCGGTCAATGATCAGCGGTATATCAAGTCCGACCGGCCCGAGTGACCCGGGGCCTGCCCCGACGGCCTGGCGAATTTCTTCTTCACTGGCCATGACCAGCGGTGAGGCCACCTGATCCAGATGTAACGCCTTGATCTCGTTGAGCTGGTGGTCGCCGCGCACCATCAGCGCGACCAGCCCGCCTTCGGCGCCGTGCATGATCAGTGTCTTGACGGTCTTTTCGATCGGCAAGCCGTGTTTTTCCACCAGTGCCGCGATGGTTTTGGCATCGGGTGTATCGACCTCTCTCATGCTTTCTTGAGGGTCGTCACGTTTTTGGCGGTCAGGCAGCGCTTCTGCCTTTTCGATATTGGCTGCGTAGTCGGAGCCCGTGGAAAAGATGACGGCGTCTTCACCTGAATCGGCGAGTACATGAAACTCATGAGAGCCACTGCCACCGATCTCGCCGTTATCGGCCTGAACGGCACGGAAATCGAGTCCGAGACGATTGAAGACGCGAATATAGGCGTCATACATTTTCTGATAGGAGGCCGCCATCGCTTCCTGACTGATGTCGAACGAATAGGCGTCTTTCATGATGAATTCGCGTGATCGCATGACGCCAAAGCGGGGGCGGGTTTCATCACGGAACTTGGTCTGGATCTGGTAGAAGTTGCATGGCAGCTGGCGGTAGGAGTGCACTTCATTACGCACCAGATCGGTGATGACCTCCTCGTGAGTGGGGCCATAGCAGAACTCGCGGTCGTGGCGGTCACGAAGACGAAGAAGCAGGTTGCCATACTTGTCCCAGCGGCCCGATTCCTGCCAGAGCTCGGCAGGCTGTATTGCAGGCATCAGAACTTCCTGGGCGCCGGCGCGATCCATTTCCTCGCGTACGATCTGTTCCACCTTTCGCAGCGTTCGCAGCCCCAGTGGCAGCCAGGTGTAGAGGCCGGAAGCCAGTTTTCGAATCATGCCGGCACGCAGCATCAGTTGATGACTGACAACTTCAGCGTTGGCGGGCGTTTCCTTGAGCGTGGATAGCAGCAGTTGACTGGCGCGCATGAACCGAATATTTCCCTTGAGCCGGATGAAATGAACCGCATTGTACGAGCATTCGTTGCCTGTCGGCAAAATGCGTTTCCCGAAGGCGGCAATGATGGTATTTGTCCATTAACGCTGCACGCTTGAGCCAACAGCAATTGTCACCAACAAAGAGCAGGCAGGAGGAACCATGCAACGTCGATGGGCCGGCATGATGATGGCCGTATGGCTACTGATGATAACGGGATGTGCGGGCAAAGATGACACGGAGTTTGTCTGGCAGTCGCCGCGGGTCAACGATCAGGGGACTCAGGCGGGACAAAGAGCGTGCATGCCCGGTCCTGATGGCCCCAGTAGCTGTAACCGCTAAAAGGACCGACATAAAAAACGGCACCCGAGGGTGCCGTTTTATCAGGCCTGTCGAAAGGAATCGATCAGAACTGTACGCCGACGGAAGCCATGGCAGCGTCGATGCGATAGTCGCTGTCCATGTCGTAGCGAGTGTATTCAGCACGTGCAAAGACCGGAATGGTTTCGAACTGGTACTTGAGGCCCAGACCGTAAACCGGGTCAGTGCCGTACTGGTTGCTGGCCGGGCCCTGCTGAGCGTTGGCCTTCCAGTAGGCAGCACCCACGCGTGCATAGCCGGAAACACCGTAGAACAGGGGCAGTTCGCCGATGGCGCTCAGGCTGTAGGCCTTGGTCTGGTAACGGCCGTTGCCCTGATCGGTGGCGTAATCAATGTCACCGAGATCGGCGTAGTTGATTTCAGTGGAGAACCAGTCGTTGAACTTGTAACCAACGAAGGCACTCTGAGCAGTGTCGTTATTGTCGGTGATACGATTACCGCTCAGGTTGCCACTGCTGAAGCTGCCGACATCGGCATCATGGACCTGAGCGCTACCAACGCCCACACCGGAATAGATGCCGGTGCTGGTGTCGGCCATGGCCATCGGGGCCGCTACCAGGGAAGAAGCGAACAGCGGTGCAGCAAACAGTGCGAATTTTTTCATGATGATCTCCTTGCATGAAACCTTTATTGACCGGAGCGTCCTGCTCCATGGTCAAAATCGATTCGATGAGCTGTTATTACTCGAACAGTGTTTTCAAAAACATTTTTAGCATGAGAATCGGTTCACGTAAAGATTAGAATGCATCAACCTGCTCTATGGAGTTGTTTGCAAAAATCTTTAACCGAGACGGGCTGACAGTATAGCAACAGTGTGTATTTTCGCCCTGTATCGACAAATATTTAGTCAACAATGGCTGCAGTAGTAGGGAAGCAGTCCTTGTTCTCGGTACAATCCGTGTTGCCATGATCATGCACCCGCCATGATCTTTTTATTTTCATCTTCTCTGGTTTTGATATGTCTGACGATCTGATGCCTTCCGAACTGCTCGATTTTCTGCCCTGCAGGACCCCGCAGCCCTGGGTGGATGCCGCGCTTGGCAACGAGCGTCTTTTGATGATCGATCACGCCCAGTGTGAAAAAAAGGCGGCTTCAACGGCCATGAGCCTGATGTATCGCTATACGAGTCGTGCGGATCTTTTGACCAAAATGTCTCAGCTGGCACGTGAAGAGTTGCTTCACTTTGAACAGGTCGTAACGCTGATGCGTGAACGCGGCATCGCCTATGAACATGTCTCTGCTTCACGCTACGCACAGGGGCTGCGTGAGCATGTTCGCGAACAGGAACCGGGAAGACTGGTCGATGTGCTGATTGTAGGCGCTTATATCGAGGCCCGTTCCTGCGAACGTTTTGCCTGTTTGATTCCTCATCTCGACGACACGCTGGCAAAATTTTATCGCAGTCTGGTGAAATCCGAAGGCCGGCATTTTGAAGACTATCTGGAACTGGCCGCACAGTATGCAGATGGTCCCATCGATGAGCGGGTGGCCTTTTTCGGAGACGTCGAAAGGTCCCTGATCGAGTCACCGGACAGTGAATTTCGCTTTCACAGCGGTGTCCCGGCCGCAGCATGATGGTCAAGAAGGGGGCGGCGTCTGATGGCAGGACGCCCCGATTCGGGGCGTCGGATATTGTCAGTGATGGGGCAGTTCCGACAGGCTGAAATGCTCCAGTGTCAGCGTCATGCCGTCCAGACGTACTTCCCAGCCTTCGTCGCGCTCGTGATGCCAGTCACCGAGGACATAGCGTCTGGCCACCTCGTCATCATTCAGACGAAACTCATGTACATCCGGGCGGTGGGTGTGGCCATGAATCAGCGTGCGAACATGACACTGCTGCATGATCTCTTCCACGGCCTCCTGGCTGACATCCATGATGTCGTCGGATTTGTCACCGTTGGCGCTGCCAGAGCCTTCACGCATGCGATCGGCCAGCTGGCGGCGCTGCTCGATCGGCAGTGCCAGCGTTTGCTGCTGCCACTGGGAATCGCGCGTCATGGCACGAAACTGCATGTACTCCCCGTCCTGTGTGCAAAGGCTGTCGCCATGCATTAAAAGGGCAGGAACGTCCTTGTCGATGGCAATGATGGCAGGATCATCGATCAGTACGGCGCCGGTAAGCTCGGTGAAGCGCTCACCCAGCAGAAAATCACGATTGCCATGCATGACATAAAGGTGTCTGCCGCCGTCACTGAAGCGGCGCAGCGCGTCGATAACCTGCTGTTCGAACTCACCGATGGCGTCATCGCCGATCCAGCTTTCAAATAGATCGCCCATGATGTAGAGCGCATGAGCATCCCTGGCGCGATATTCCAGATAATTCAGAAACGCCCGGGTCAGCTCGGGGGTGTCCTGCTGCAAGTGCAGATCGGCAATAAACAGTGTTGTCATGACCTCTCCTGCTTGAAGGGCGCAGTCTGCACTGCGCCTGAAACATTGTTGTTCGACGATCAGGCGTCAACCAGACGGGCAGACTCGATCACGATATCTTCGGCGGGAACGTCGGCGTGGCCGTGACGACGTGTCGTCGCCACGCCCTTGATGCTTTCTACAACATCCATGCCTTCAACCACGCGACCGAAGACGCAGTAGCCCCAGCCCTGAGGCGTGGCAGAGGTGTGGTTCAGGAAGTCATTGTCCGCCACATTGATGAAAAACTGCGCCGTTGCCGAGTGAGGGTCACCGGTGCGAGCCATCGCCAGGTGCCCGCGGCTGTTTTTCAGGCCGTTGTCGGCTTCGTTATTAATGGGGGCGTGAACCGGTTTTTGGTTGAATTGTGTATCGAACCCGCCGCCCTGAACCATGAAGCCGTCGATGACACGGTGGAAAAGCGTTCCGTCATAGTGGCCTTCGTTGACGTAACGCTCAAAATTGGCAGCCGTTTGGGGAGCAGCGTCGTGGAAAAGCTCGATTGTGATGTCGCCGGCGCTGGTGGAAAAAATGATCATGAAAAAATCTCTAAAAAGACAGCAAAAGGGCAGCTTCGAGGAAGCTGCGCAAGAGTGGCGCGCACCGAGCTGCCGGTCACTCATGACGTTAGTACTGATACCTGCATGGCATGGTCCCGGGCGCTCACGCTATAATAGCGGCTTTATCCTGACAGGCGAAACCGCGCCTGTCGGTATCCGTTGTCAACAAGGCCTGATCACGCCCCATGAGCTCAGAAAGCACCAGCGCACCGAATTTCATTCGTACACAGATTCGTGAAGAGATCGAGCAGGGGCGCGTTGATACCATCGTGACGCGCTTCCCGCCCGAACCCAACGGCTTTTTGCACATCGGTCATGCCAAGTCGATATGTCTCAATTTTGGTCTGGCCGAACAGCTCGGAGGGCAGTGTCATCTGCGCTTTGACGATACCAATCCTGCAAAGGAAGAGCAGATCTATATTGATGCCATTCGTGAAGACATCGAGTGGCTCGGCTTCCAGTGGAGCGGCAACATCCGTTATGCCTCCAGCTATTTTGACCAGTTGCACGAATGGGCATGCCAGCTGATTCGTGATGGTCTGGCCTATGTTGATGACCTCAACGCCGAGCAGATGCGCGAGTACCGTGGCACTCTGACAGAGCCCGGTCGTCCCAGCCCGTGGCGCGATCGCAGCGTTGAAGACAATCTGGCCCTGTTCGAGGGCATGAAAAACGGCGAGTTCGGGGAAGGCGAGAAGGTGTTGCGGGCCAAAATCGATATGGCCTCACCCAATATTAATCTGCGCGACCCGACCCTGTATCGTATCCGCCATGCTGCACATCACCAGAGTGGCGACAAGTGGAAGATCTACCCCTCCTATGACTTCACGCATGGCCAGTCCGATGCCATCGAGGGAATAACGCACTCCATCTGTACGCTCGAGTTTGAAGACCATCGCCCGCTCTACAACTGGTTTCTGGACAACCTGCCGGTGCCGGCACGCCCAAGGCAGATTGAATTTGCGCGTCTCAATCTGAATTATACCGTTACCTCCAAGCGTAAATTAAAACTGTTGGTAGATCAGGGCGTGGTAGACGGCTGGGACGACCCGCGAATGCCGACCATTTCGGGGATGCGGCGTCGCGGCTATACCCCGGCCTCCATCCGCAGGTTCTGCGATATGGTAGGCGTTTCCCGCGCCTCGGGCGTTGTCGATATCCAGATGCTTTATCACGCCATTCGTTCGGATCTTGAAGACAACGCGCCACGCGCGATGTGTGTCATGAAGCCGCTCAAGGTGGTATTGACCAATCTCCCTGATGACCATGAGGAGATTTTCGAGGTGGCCGGGCATCCGGCACGTGAAGACATGGCAGTGCGTCAGCTGCCGCTCAACCGTGAAATCTGGATCGATCAGGAAGATTTCATGGAAGAGCCGCCCAAGAAGTTCTTCCGCCTGGCACCCGGCAAGGAAGTACGTCTTCGCAATGCCTATGTCATTCGTTGCGATGAGGTGATCAAAAACGAGCAGGGTGACATAGAGGCGCTGCACTGTAGCGTTGATCTGGACACGCTGGGCCAGAATCCGGAAGGTCGCAAGGTGAAAGGGGTCATTCACTGGGTCAGCGCACGTCACGGTGTTGATGTCGAGGTGCGCAACTACGACAACCTGTTTCAGGTCGAGGCACCGGATCGGGACAAGGACGTCGATTTTCTGGAGCATCTCAATGCCGAGTCGCTTGAAACGATTCATGGCATCGGTGAGCCCTCGCTGACACAGGCCGGCGCCGAGCAGCGCTTTCAGTTCGAGCGTGTGGGCTATTTTTGCGCCGACCGACACGACCATGGTGTGGATCGTCTGGTCTTCAATCGTACGGTCAGTCTCAAGGATGGCTGGGCAAAGGCGCAGAACAAGGCAAATTGAAGGGGAATACACGCGTGCAGATTTACAACACCCTGACCCGTCGGAAGGAAGCCTTTGCGCCTGCTGATGCCGGCAACGTACGCATGTATGTCTGTGGCATGACAGTGTATGACTACTGCCATCTGGGCCATGCAAGAATGCTGGTAGCATTTGATGTCATTACCCGATGGCTGCGTGCCAGTGGCTATGGTCTTACCTATGTGCGCAACATTACCGACGTCGATGACAAGATTCTGGTCCGGGCTCGGGAAAACGACGAATCCATCGATGCGCTGACAAATCGGATGATCGATGCCATGCATGAAGATGAGCGTCGACTGGGCGTACTGGCACCGGATCAGGAGCCACGCGCCACGGGTCATATCGATGACATCATCGTCATGATCAGGACGCTGATCGAGCGCGACTATGCCTATCAGGCCGATAACGGTGATGTGTTCTATCGAGTCCGCCGTTTTGAACACTATGGTGCGCTCAATAATCGCAATCCTGATGAGATGCGCTCCGGTGCCCGTGTTGATATCGATCAGGCCAAGGAAGATCCGCTGGACTTTGTGCTCTGGAAAAGTGCCACCCCCGGAGAAGCCAGTTGGCCATCTCCATGGGGTGAGGGCCGACCGGGCTGGCATATTGAATGCTCTGCGATGTCGACATGCTGTCTGGGCAATACCTTTGATATCCATGGGGGTGGGCCGGATCTGGCCTTTCCCCATCACGAAAACGAGATTGCCCAGAGCGAGGCGGCTACGGGCCAGAAGTACGTCAATACCTGGATGCATGCCGGTGCCCTGCGAGTCGATAACGAAAAGATGTCCAAGTCGCTGGGCAATTTTTTCACGGTTCGTGATGTACTAACCGAGCATGACCCCGAGGTAGTGCGCTATCTGCTTGTCGCCAGTCATTATCGCAGCGCCATCAATTACGCCCCTGATACGCTCAAGGATGCCAGACGGTCACTGGAGCGGTTCTACAACGCGCTGGAAGGCATCGAGGCCGTTGAAGGTGAGGTCAGCGATGAGTTTGCCGGACGCTTTGCCCGTGCCATGAACGATGACTTCAACACGCCCGAGGCGCTGGCGGTCATGTTCGAGATGGCGCGCGAGATCAATCGCCATCGCGATGATGCGGCGCGTGCCGGTGCGCTGGCGCACGAGCTCATTCGGCTTGGCAATATGCTGGGGCTTCTTGAGCGCTCGCCAAGTGACTTCCTGCAGGGAACCCGGCCCGGCATTGATGATGAGGAAATCGCGCGGCAGATCGAGGCGAGAAATGCAGCGCGTCGGGATCGCGATTTTGCCGAGGCTGATCGCATTCGTGATGCGCTGGCAGCACAGGGCATCATTCTCAAGGACAGCCGCGAAGGAACGACCTGGGTAAGCGAAACCCAGTAATTGCCCTGTCAGGCATCGGCACAAAAAAGGCCCCGCCAATGGCGGGGCCTTGTCGTATCCGATATATCGAACCGGAATGGGTATTAACCGTTGTCGTGCAGCTCGGCAGCTGTCAGCGTGTTTTCCAGCAATGAGGCTACGGTCATCGGGCCGACACCACCCGGGACAGGCGTAATGTGCGAGGCCCGTGCTCTGGCACCTTCAAATTCCACATCTCCGGTCAGTTTGCCCTCGGCGGTACGGTTAATGCCAACATCGATGACAATGGCGCCGGGGCGAATCCATTCACTTTTGACCAGATCCGGATTGCCTACAGCCACGATCAAAAGCTCTGCACTTTCAACGTGTTTTTGAAGATCGCGTGTAAAGCGATGACATACCGTAATGGTGCAGCCCGCCAGTAACAGCTCAAGCGCCATCGGACGACCAACGATATTGGAAGCACCCACAATGGTGGCTGTCATGCCGCGCACATCGAGCTGATGTTCATCAAGCAGCGTCATGACGCCCATGGGGGTACACGGCCGCAGGGTTGGCATGCGTTGTGCCAGACGGCCAAGGTTGTAAGGATGAAAGCCATCAATATCCTTGTGTGGATGAATACGCTCAAGCAGCGGGCGCGCATCGAGATGGCCGGGGAGGGGAAGCTGCAGCAAAATACCGTCAACGCTGGTATCCCGATTCAATTGATCAATCAGGGCTTTCAGTGCCTGCTGTGAGGTGTCCTTTGGCAGCTGATGCTGAAACGAGAGAATGCCGGCCTGCTCACAGGCGCGATGCTTGTTGCGAACATAGACTTCCGACGCCGCGTCATCGCCCACCAGCACCACGGCCAGCCCCGGCACTCTCTTGCCATCACGGCGACGTTCGGTTACCTGCTGAGTCACCCTTTCACGCACCTTTTGCGCCGTAGCCTTGCCGTCAATCAACTGTGCACTCATCTATATTCTGTCCTGGTGACGATTCGAGCGAGCTTTGCCCATTAGTGCTGCAATTGTCGCATCCCGCCGGGTGCAGTCAATGAATGTTGTTGCCGTGGGCGAGGAAAGGTGCGAAAGCATTGTTTAACAAGTTATGCTTGACCCGTACCGGTTATCAGGTAAAATGCGCCTCGCATTGGCAGCGGTCTCGGCAGAGGTGCTGGCGTATCGGGATATAGCGCAGTCTGGTAGCGCGCCTGCTTTGGGAGCAGGATGTCGGGGGTTCAAATCCCTCTATCCCGACCAACCCGTTGATTTTGATAAGTATTTCAAAGTCGTGGATTGACAGCGAAAGCCACGGTCAATAGAATGCGCCCATAGCTCAACCGGATAGAGCAACGGCCTTCTAAGCCGTAGGTTGCAGGTTCAAGTCCTGCTGGGCGCGCCAACAATGCTTGGTTTGCGTGACCGGTAAAAGACAGTGGTGGATGTAGCTCAGTGGTAGAGCCCCGGATTGTGGTTCCGGTGGTCGTGGGTTCGATCCCCATCATCCACCCCATTATTTTGAAAGCGCTGATGATTGTCAGTGCTTGAAGTTGAAATGGTGGGTGTAGCTCAGTGGTAGAGCCCCGGATTGTGGTTCCGGTGGTCGTGGGTTCGATACCCATCATCCACCCCATTATTGTTAGACGCTGATATATTTCGGCGTTTTGATTGAAAAGGGCGGCCCTGTGGGGCCGCCCTTTTTGCTGTGCATGTTATCTGTCGCCGTGTCGTCCGATGACGGCCACGATTATTGATATTCAGGGTATAAAGAAATTCGGATTTTCCCCTTGAAATATGATTAATCGGTGCCAATTAAGGCTTCGAGCTTGCCAGTATCTGATGGGGTTCTTAAAATCTGCGCCCTTGAGTTTTTTATTTCGAACACGCCACCTGAGTGGGTAGAGGATCATTCATGCAAGTTTCAGTCGAAACGACTTCACCGATCGAGCGTCGCGTAACCGTCCAGGTCCCGGCTCAAGAAGTGGACAACAATGTCGATGAGCGACTCAAGGATACCGCTCGTCGTGTACGCTTGGATGGTTTCCGTTCAGGACGCGTTCCAATGAGCGTTGTTCGCCAGCGTTTTGGCCGTGATGTCCGCAACGAAGTCGTTGATGAAGTGATGCGCCAGCATTATGTCCGCGCCATCACCGAAAACGAGCTTAATCCGGCAGGCCATCCCTCCCTGGAAGCCACCGTCAACGAAGCAGGCAAGGACCTCGAATTCGTGGCAACTCTGGAAGTTTATCCTTCCATCGAGCTGACGCTTCCCGAAGACGAGCAGATCGAGCGTCCTCAAGCCGAGATCACGGATGCCGATGTTGATGAGATGATCGATACGCTGCGCAAGCAGAACGCTCAGTGGAATGACGTCGAGCGCGCTGCAGCCGATGGCGATCAGGTTACCATCGATTTTGAGGGTTTCCTCGGTGAAGAGGCCTTCGAAGGCGGCAGTGCCGAAGGTCACCAGCTGGTGCTGGGTTCCAACAGCTTTATCCCGGGCTTTGAAGAGCAGCTCGTGGGTGTCCAGGCCGGTGAAGAGCGCGAAGTTACGGTCACCTTCCCCGAAGACTATCAGGCCGAGCACCTGGCCGGACAGGAAGCACGCTTCAAGACCACGACACACAAGGTGCAGGCACAGGAACTTCCTGAAATCGACAGCGAGTTCATGTCGCGCTTTGGCGTTGAGGACGGCGATAACGACAGCTTCCGTGCTGAAGTACGCAACAACATGCAGCGTGAGCTGGACAACGCCATCGATAACCGCGTACGCCAGCAGCTGATCGATGCACTGAAATCAAGCAATGAAGTATCGGTACCCAGCTCTCTCATCTCTCAGGAGGTCGAGGGGCTCAAGCGTCAGGCGGCTCAGCAGTTTGGTCTGGGTGAAGACTTTGACGTTTCTCAGCTGCCTGATGAGCTGTTTGCCGAACAGGCTCGTGGTCGTGTTGAAGTCGGGCTGTTGCTGGCAGAGGTTGTCAGCCACTTTGAGCTTGATGCCGACGATGACGAAATCCGTGCCTTCATCGAAGAGCAGGCCGGTCAGTTCGAGCAGCCCGAGCAGGTGGTCGAGCAATATATGGGCAACGAGCAGATGAAAAATCAGGTGAAATCTGCTGTGCTGGAACGCAAGGCCATTGATAGGCTGATTGAAAAGGCCAGCGTCGTTGAAACGCCCATGAGCTACCAGGAAGCGCTTCAGGCGGCGCAACAGCAAAATGCTGATGAGGCCGAGGAAACCGAAGAGCAGGCCGGCTGATATCTGGCATTACAGCCATGACGAGGC